>NZ_JBICZA010000051.1:0-46527 GCF_043201585.1 Streptomyces sp. NPDC048297 | reverse complement strand
CCCTTCGGGAAAGCCGCCCGGGCCACCCGCACCGTCTCCACCGGGATCTCCCCCGGCTCCCGCGGCTGCATCGACATCGACACCCTCCCCATACGACAACGTCGGCTCCCAAGACCACAACAAGGTCTCGGGAGCCGACGTCACACGAAGGCCGGGATTACCCAACAGCGTCCACACGGGCTCCGGCCCTCTTGCGGGTGCGGACGGCTCAGGCGGCCGTGACCTCGCCCACGTTGCCGTGCAGGCGGGCGACGACCTCGGTCAGCTGGGCGGCGACCTCGGCGTCGTTGACCGGGTGGGTCTCGGCGAAGCGGGTCACGGAGCCCGGGATCGACAGCTTGATGTCCTCGATCACCTTGCCGCCGGCGATGCCCACGGCCTTGCGGGCGTCGTCCTGGGCCCACACGCCGCCGTACTGGCCGAAGGCGGTGCCGATCACGGCGACGGGCTTGCCGGTGAAGGCGCCGGCGCCGAACGGGCGGGACAGCCAGTCGATGGCGTTCTTCAGGACGGCCGGGATGGTGCCGTTGTACTCGGGGGAGAAGAGCAGGAACGCGTCGGCGGCCTGCGCGGTCTCACGCAGCTTCGCGGCGGCGGCCGGGACGCTGCCCTCGACGTCGATGTCCTCGTTGTAGAAGGGGATCTCGGCCAGGCCCTCGTAGACCGAGACCTCGGCGCCCTCGGGGGCGAGCTTGACGGCCGCCTCGGCGAGCTGACGGTTGTGCGAACCGGCGCGAAGGCTGCCGACGAGCGCGAGGATGCGAACAGACATGAGGTGACTCCAAAAGGGGGAAAACACTGGCGTCGGGATCCGGACCGGGGTCCGTTTAACTTTCTAGCAGGCTAACCGGACCGTAGTCCAGTTTTGTTCCCGATGCTTTACGCTGGCGTCATGTCCAGCGTCCTGCCGCCCTGCCCCGAGCCTCAGGAACCCCTTGACGTACCCCAGCTGCTGGAGGTCGGTCCAGGGCCCGAGGAGCCGTGCCTGCGCGCCGACGCGGCCCGCAACCGGGCCCGGCTGCTGGAGGCCGCCGCCCGGCTGATCGCGGAGCACGGCGCGGCGGGCGTCACGATGGACGCGGTGGCCGCGGCCGCCCAGGTCGGCAAGGGGACGGTCTTCCGCCGCTTCGGCGACCGCACCGGCCTGCTGACGGCCCTGCTCGACCACTCGGCCACGCAGCTCCAGTCCGACTTCCTCACCGGCCCGCCGCCACTGGGCCCCGGAGCACCGCCCCTGGAGCGGCTGCGGGCGTTCGGCGTGGCCGTGCTCTACCGCTCCGCCGAGCAGCTGGACCTCCAGCTGGCCGCGCAGCCGGAGCCGAGCCGGCGCTTCTCCCACCCCTCGGTCCTGGCGCTGCGCACGCACGTCACGATGCTGCTCCGCCGGCTCGTCCCCGACGGCGACACCGACCTGCTCGCCCAGACACTGCTGGCCTACCTCGACCCCGCCGTCGTCCACCACCTGACCCGGCAGTGCGGCATGCCGATGGAGCGGCTGGAGAACGGGTGGCTCGATCTGGTCGCGCGCGTGACGGGGGTCTCGTCGCACGCGTGATCGCGCGCGTGACGGGAGTTTCGCCGCGCGTGACAGGTGCGCGGCCCGGTTTCGTCCAGTATTGAACGACGTCGCCCCGACCGCGCCCCGTATCGGCCCCTCTGCCAGGATGCGCAGTGTCATGGTGCAGATACCGAACACGCCCACGAGTGCCGACGTGGCACGCCTGGCCGGAGTCTCCCGCGCGACCGTCTCCTACGTCCTCAACAACACCAGCGCCGTACGGATCAGCGAGCCCACGCGCCGCCGCGTCCACGACGCCGCGCGTGAACTCGGGTACGTGCCGCACGCGGCCGCCCGTAGCCTGCGTGCCGGGCACAGCCGTATGGTCCTGATGCCGGCCCCGGCGTTCCCGGTGGGCCCCCTCTACCGCCGCTGCGTCGAAGAACTCCAGTCGGCCCTCGGCCGCCTCGACTACACCGTCGTGCAGTACGGCACCGTCGGCCTCCACGGTGACGAAGCCGCCCGCGCCTGGGCCGAGTTGCGACCCGTCGCCGTTCTGGTGCCCGGCTCGGGACTCGGCCCGCGGGGCGTCTCGGTCCTCCAACGGGCCGGCGCGCGGGCCGTGGTGACCCTCGGACCCGAACGCGTCGACGGCGCGCACGCCCTGCTCATGGACCACGACATCGTCGGCCACCGCGCGGGCACGCACCTGTACGCCCGCAGTCGGCGCCGCATCGGCGTGGTCGTGCCCGAGGAGCCCGGCCTGCGGGCCTTCTCCGCACCCCGGCTCACCGGGGTGCGCCAGGCCCTGCGCGGCACGGACGCGACGGTGACCGAGCTGCCGCTCGCCTCCACCGAGGAGTCCGCCGCCGAACTCGCCGCCCGCTGGCGGGAGTCGGGCCTCGACGCGGTGTTCGCGTACAACGACGAGTACGCGATGCTGCTGATGCGCGCCCTGCAGGACGAGGGACTGCGCGTCCCCGAGGACGTGGCCGTCGTCGGCGCCGACGACCTCATGCTCGGCCGGCTGTTGCGCCCCCGGCTCAGCACCGTCCGCATCGAACTGCCCTCCGGGCGCGACCTCGCGGAACTCGTCGACCGCGCCGTTCACGACCCAGGCGGGGAGCCCGAGATCCGCACGGTGCTGGGCGCGTCGCTGGTCCACCGCGCATCCAGCTGACGCGGCTCCCGACATGCGGGGGCGCCACCCGAGACGCGAGGGCGCCGCGTCGTACGCGAAGGTGCCGCCCGAGACGCGGGGGCGCCGCCCGACACGCGAGGCTGCCGCGTCGTACGCGAAGGTGCGAACAGCTCTTCCCGCGACCGGGGAGCGCCCGGCCGCCCGGCCTGTGACCGGGAACTACTCGGCCTGTGACCGTGAACTAACCGTGAACTACTCGGCCTGCCCCTGCTGGGCGGCGATGCTCTTGCGCACCTCGTCCATGTCCAGCTTCCGCGCCTGCCCGATGACGTCCGCGAGAGCGGCCTCCGGCAGCGCGCCCGGCTGGGCGAAGATCGCCACCTGGTCCCGGACGATCATCAGCGTCGGGATCGACTGGATCTCGAACGCCTGCGCAAGTTCCGGCTGGGCCTCGGTGTCAACCTTGGCGAACACCAGGTCCGGGTTGTCCTTGGCGGCCTTCTCGTACACGGGCGCGAACTGACGGCACGGACCGCACCAGGACGCCCAGAAGTCGATGAGGACGAACTCGTTGTCCGTCACCGTCTGGTCGAAGTTCTCCTTGGTCAGCTCCACAGTGCTGCTCATGGCGTGATTCCCTCTTCCGGGTGTGGTGTTGTGCCACGGGCGCAAACGCGACCGCCCGGCCGTCTATTCCGGTGGCGGGGGCCGCCTCTGTTCCACGCGTGCACGGTAACGTCCCGCGCGTGAACCCGTGTGGCCTCCGCGCCCGTCACCCATCAGACTGACCCCATGACGGAAACGGAATCGATCGCGTACGACGTCGTGGTGCTCGGCGCCGGGCCCGTGGGGGAGAACGTCGCAGACCGGACCCGCGCCGCGGGGCTCACCACCGCCGTGGTGGAGAGCGAACTGGTCGGCGGCGAGTGCTCGTACTGGGCCTGCATGCCCAGCAAGGCGCTCCTGCGGCCGGTCATCGCCCAGGCGGACGGCCGCCGCCTGCCCGGCCTGGCCCAGGCGGTCCAGGGCCCCCTCGACACGCCCGCCGTCCTCGCCCGCCGGGACGAGTACACCTCCCACTGGAAGGACGACGGCCAGGTCGCCTGGCTGGACGGCATCTCCGCCGACCTGTACCGCGGCCACGGGCGCCTCGCCGGCCCCCGCGCGGTCACCGTGACCGCCCCCGACGGCACCGTGACGACCCTCACCGCCCGGCACGCCGTCGCCGTCTGCACCGGTACCCAGGCCCAGCTTCCCGACCTGCCCGGCCTCGCCGAGGTCAAGCCCTGGACCAGCCGCGAGGCCACCAGCGCCAAGGCGGCTCCCGGCCGGCTCATCGTGGTCGGCGGCGGTGTCGTCGCCGCCGAGATGGCCACGGCCTGGGGGGCACTCGGCTCCCGGGTCACCCTGCTGGTCCGGGGCAAGGGACTGCTCAACCGCATGGAGCCGTTCGCCGGCGAGCTGGTCGCCGAGGCCCTCGCGGAGGCGGGCACCGACGTCCGCACCGGCGTCACGGTCGAGTCCGTCAGCAGGCAGAACGGCACCGTCGTGGCCGTGACCAGCACCGGCGAGCGCATCGAGGCCGACGAGATCCTCTTCGCCACCGGACGCGTCCCGCACACCCAGGACATCGGCCTGGACACCGTCGGCCTGGAACCCGGTTCCTGGATCGAGGTCGACGACACCCTGCGCGTCCCCGGCACCGACTGGCTGTACGCGTGCGGCGACGTCAACCACCGCGCCCTCCTCACCCACCAGGGCAAGTACCAGGCCCGTATCGCCGGCGACGCCATCGGCGCCCGTGCCACGGGCAGCCCCCTGCGGGACGAGCCCTGGGGCGCCCACGTGGCCACCGCCGACCACTACGCCGTACCCCAGGTCGTCTTCACCGATCCCGAGGCCGCCGCCGTCGGGCTCTCCCTCGCCGAGGCGGAGGAGGACGGCCACCGAGTCCGCGCCGTGGACGTCGAGTTCAGCTCGGTCGCCGGCGCGGGTCTGTACGCCGAGGGCTACAAGGGCCGCGCCCGCATGATCGTCGACCTCGACGAGCAGATCCTGCGCGGTGTCACCTTCGTCGGCCCCGGGGTGGGCGAGCTGATCCACTCCGCGACCGTGGCCGTCGCCGGCCGGGTCCCCGTGGACCGCCTCTGGCACGCGGTCGCGTCCTACCCGACACTCAGCGAGGTCTGGCTGCGCCTGCTGGAGGCCAACCGGGGCAAGTGACCTCCCGGCCGCGGAGGTTCGGCGTCCGGAGCTGTCGAGGCGGTTCGTCGTCCCGGCAGTTCGGCGTCCTGAGCGCTGTCACGGCAGCTCGAAGCCGAGTGCCTCGGCGGCGGCCCGTGGGGTCGGCTGTGTCCAGCGGGCCGCGACTGCCTCGTTGGTCGACAGGGAACGCGGTTCGGCGCGGTCGAGGTACAGCACACCGTCCAGGTGGTCCGTCTCGTGCTGCACGATCCGGGCGGGCCAGCCGGTGAACACCTCGTCCACGGCGGCGCCGTGCTCGTCCTCGGCGCGCAGCCGCACCTCGGCGTGCCGGGCCACGACCGCCTGCCAGCCGGGGACGCTCAGGCACCCCTCGAAGAACGCGGCCCGAGCGGTGCCGACGGGCTCGTACGACGGGTTGACCAGGACCCGGAGCGGCAGCGGCACCCGGCCCCGGGCCACCGCCACCTCCTCGGGCACCGGCGCCGGGTCCTCGATCACCGCGATCCGCAGCGGCACACCGACCTGCGGGGCGGCCAGGCCGACGCCGGGCGCCGCGTGCATGGTGGCGCGCATGGCCTCGACGAAGCGGGCCAGCAGGGCGGGGGCGAGTTCGCCGTCGTACGGCTCGGTGACCTGCCGGAGTACCGGCTGCCCGGCGGCGACGATGGGCAAGGGGCCACCGGCGGCGAGGAGTTCCTCGACCCGCTCGGCGAGGGGCGCGTGATCACTGGGTGCCATCGCGTCAGGATGCCACGCCCATGTGACGCTCCGCGCGGTTGACGCGGGCGCGGGCGCAGGCGCGGGACACGGCACGGCTCCCGGCGCGCACCGGCCCGGCGCGTACGAAGGGCCCGGCCCCCTGACGGGGACCGGGCCCGATGACTTGCGCTCACGCCTGCGCGAAGTCACCCGCGAGGGCCGAGGCGATGCGCAGGTGCTGCTCCGCCTCGTCGTGCCGCGCCTGCCGTTCGAGCGTGCGGCCCAGCATCAGCCGGGCGTACTGCTCCACCGGGTCGCGCTCCACGATGATCCGCAGCTCGGCCTCCGCACGGCGCAGCTGGGCCGAGTGGTAGTAGGAGCGGGCCAGCAGCAGCCGCGGTCCGGTCTGCTCCGGCACCTCCTCGACCAGGTTGACGAGCACCCGGGCCGCGCTCGCGTAGTCCTTGTCCTCGAAGAACCGCTGCGCCCGCTCCCAGCGCTCCGCCTCGGTTCCGTGGTCGTAGTACGAGATTTCCACTCTGGCCTCCTTCGCCGGGTAGAACCCACCGGGGTTATTGAATATTCCACTACCCGCGCGCCGTGCTCCGCTCGCTCTGTTCCGCGTTCCGTACGCCGTACTCCCCGCACGTGCGCAAACCCGACCACATACGATCATCCACTTCAGCCGGCGCCGATAGCGGTGCACAATTCCCGCTCAGGCGTGTGAGCTAGGGGTTGCCGTGCTTCTGCTGGATCTCGACACGGTTGCGAGAGAAGAGCGTGTCGACGCGTTCCAGGCCGCGATGGACACCTTCGTGCCGAACGACGTGACGCACGAGGACCCGGCGGCGGAGGTCAGGGCGCGGTTCGAGATGTGGCGGGTCGGTGGTCTGCACCTGTTCCGGTCGAGCAGCACCGGGTTCTCCGTCCGGCGCACGGAGAAACACCTGCGCCAGATGCGGGAGCGGCCCGTCGTCGCCGTCGGTCTGCAGACGCGGAGCGTGGGGCGCCTGGAACTGGCCGGACGCCAGGGGTTCGTGGGCCCCGACGACATCTGTGTGATGCACCAGGCCTCCGCCCGCACCTTCGGATGGTCCGGAATGGGCGGAATGCAGCTCGTCACCATGGACGCCGACCGCCTGGGGCTCCCCGTCGACGTCGTGGCCGGTGTCTGCTTCCGGCTCCAGTCCAGTCCGCTGTACGGCACGGTGCTCACACATCTGCGGGGCCTGTGGACGGACCCGGCCCGGCTGGAGGTCGATCCGGGAGGGCCCGCCCTGGCCAACGCCACGACAGAGCTGATACGGGCCCTGCTCCTGTCCGCCTCGTGCGACGTGAGCGAACCGCAGGTGGCGGCGGCGATGGAGGAGACCCTCGTCGCGCGCGTCCTCGCGTACCTCCGCAGGCATCTGGGCGAAGCCGACCTGACCCCCGAGCGCGTCGCCCAGGCCCACGCGATCTCCCAGCGTCAGCTCTACGTCGTCCTCAGCCGGGCCGGCATCGGCCTTGAGCAGTGGCTCATCGAGCAGCGACTGGAGGCGGCCCGCACGCTCCTCGCCTCGCCGAAGCATCAGGGACTGACCATCGCGGCCGTCGCCGCCCAGTGCGGATTCAGCAGCTCCAGCCACTTCACCCGGCGGTTCCAGACGGCGTACGGAATCAAACCCAGCGAATGGCGACGGCACGCACGGATCGACGCGGTGGCCCGGACGATACTCGGCGAAGGGACCCCGAACTGAAACCCCGGTGCCGACTTCCCCTTTTTCCCTTTCGCATCGACCATTCGGGCAACCCGCCAGTTGAACGGCCGATGTCGTGCCGCGGTGGGATGGAAAGGTTTATATCCGTGCGTAACATGCCTTCGGCTCGGGTGCTTTCACCGGAGAGGAAAGCAGCGATCGGGGGGAGGTTTCGGATGCCGGCGGTTCGCGCGGTCAACTGGGCGAGCAAGGCACGTCCCTTCGAGGGGCACGGTCGTGGGCCTGACGTGGTGGTCGTACCGCTCGACCGTGACACGGAATGGGAGGCCAGACTCAGGCGTGCGTCCTGTCTCGACCTGGTCTTCCGGGGCTGGGAGCAGGCCGTGAGCGGGGATCACCCCGCCGGCGTGCGCAGCCCCGTGCTGCTGCTGGACAGCGGGGGCGCACGTCCCCTCGGGGAACTCGTCGCCTGTGTCCGGTCGTTGAAGATCGTCACGCCCGTCGTCGTATCGGCGGAAGGGGCCGAGAACGCCTCCCGGCTGCTGATGGCCGGCGCCCTCAACGTTCTGGACCGCAACGCCCCGCCGGGCGTCCTGATGGCCCGCATCGAGGCCGATCTGCGGTGGCTGCGACGCACGGGAGCCGTCGGCGACCGGCGATGTGCGACAGGGGCTCCTCGCCTGGCGGTGCAGGCGCCCGCGTTCCGGACGCAGGCCCTGCTGCTCGACGTCCTCTGCTCGCTGCGCGGGCCCGTCTGCTGCCACGACATCCGTATGCTTCTGGGAACTCCCGCACAGCCCATGACACTTCGCGCGCTGCGCGCACGGATCGAGCGGCTGGAGCCGTATCTGACGCGGCACGGCGTACGCTGCCTGCGGTCCGTGCGGTACGGGGCCGACACCATCGATGTCGAAGCCCTTCTCGACACCGCCGAACTCGCCGGGCAGCACCGCTGACGGGTGTCGTGCACGGAGAAATCTGCACTTCGTGCCGTGTTCTCCTGCCCTTTGGGGCTGTTCACGGCCGACAAAGGAACCGCCTTGCCGATCGGCACGCAGGATGGCCGGAATGGACCGGCAACACTTCGATCGAGACGAGGCGGTGCGCCATGCGTGTTCCCTTCAGACGGCTGCCCCAGTTGAATTTCTACTGCCCGGTCCTACCGGCTGTTCACCCGATGGCCGACCTTCTCGACGAGGAAACCGTCCGCTGGGCCTTCCGCCACAACATTCCCGACGGTGCCGAACTCCGCACGGCATTCCAGGCGATGCACCCCGGTCAGCTCGTGGCGCGCGTGGCTCCTCGCGGACGCGAACGCGAACTGCTCGTGTTCGCCGACCACCACAGCTGGCTGTTCACCTTCGACGACGCCTACTGCGACCTCGCCCCCCGGCAGTCGGTGGCGGAGTGGGCGAACTTCCTCGCCGCGATGCACCGCGTGGCCGAGACCGGTGACATACGGCCCCTGCCCGGCAATCCCTACGCCGTGGCCCTCCGGGACATCGGTGCCCGGCTGTCGGAGACGGCCACGCTCGCGCAGCGTGGCGAGTGGGTCGAAGCGCTGCGCTCGCACTTCTCGGCCCTCGTGTGGGAACGCGCCACCCGGCAGGACGGAGAGAGGCCGCAGACCCTCGACGAGTACCTGCTGCTGCGGCTGCGCAACGGCGGGATGCAGTCGAGCCTGGTCCTGCTGGGGTACGTCAACGGGTACAGCGTCGCACCCGAGGAACAGAGCGCACCCGCCGTCCGCGCCCTCAGCGAGATGACGGCCACCCTGGTCGCACTCGACAACGACATCTTCTCCCACCACAAGGAGGCGTCCGCCTCCTGTGGCGAGGCGAGTCTGCTGGACGTGCTGGCCTGGCAACAGCCGCACGCCACGCCCGAGGCCGTGCTCGAGGACGCGGTCCGGATCCGCAACTCGATCATGGGGCTGTTCGTCCGCCTGCGCGACGAGGTGGCCGAGTCCGCGAGTCCCGCGCTCCTGTCCCACCTGATCGACCTCGGCCAGTGGGTGCGCGCGAACCTCGACTTCAGCCTGTCCACCAAGCGTTACGCGGGGCCCGTCGCGGACCGGGCGAGGATCAACGAGCAGCCGCCGCAGGAGGCGTACGCGGCCGGTATGCCCGTGGAGTCCCGGGTGATCGGCTGGTGGTGGGACCTGCCGGCGCAGTCGCCGGCGGCGAGTGTGTCCGTCGCCGCCGCCGCTTCACGTGTGGCCTGAACGCCGGCCGGCCGAGCCCGGCGATGTGCGGGAGACCGTACATCGCCGGGCCGGACCTGTGTGTGCGCGGACGAACGGAAGGGGACGACCCGTCAGAGCGCCTCGGAGGCACGCGGCGAGCGTTCCTCGTAACCGAGTTGGAGCAGCCTCTCGTGCAGTGCGGCCCTGGAGTGGATGTGCAGCTTCGGGAAGAGGTTGTACAGATGTGTGCTCACCGTCCGCGGCGACAGGAACAACCGCACCCCTATGTCCTTGTTGGACAACCCCGACGCCGCCAGACGCGCGACCTGCAGTTCCTGCGGCGTGAGGTCAGCCGGGTTGCCCGGCACCGGCATCTGGACCGGCATCGCCTTCGCCGCCGCGAGCGGCACGGGTCCGAGCTGCGGCTCGCCCGTTCGGCTGTGTTCCTCGGGCAGCCTGCCCGTCACGCTGAGCCGGGGCCGGGGAGCGGCGGCCAGGGGCGTCGGGCCCGTGGCGTCGTGGGTCGTCCGCCGGCGCAGGAACGCCGACCGCAGACGGTCGTACTCCAGCGATCCGGGCCGGCTGCCCGGCAGTTCGAGCGCCTCGGCGAAGAGCGCCTCGGCCTTGTCCCCGGACGCGAGCACGGCCTGCGCGGCGGCGAGGAGGAAACGGCGCCGCTCCGACTTGTGGTGGAACCCGGCGGCCTGCGCCGCCGCGAGGTGCATCCGCGCCTCGTGCCCCCGCCCCGTGAGAGCGGCGCTCTCCACCAGGTCGAGCAGGAGCAGGGAGTGCACCGGGGACAGAGCCGTGCAGTCCGCCGAGGCGGCGGAGGCGCGCAACGCGTGCGTGTACGCCTCCTCGTACGCCTCGTCGGTGAGTGCGGCCCAGGCGTTGGCCTGATGGATCATGACGCTGACCAGTCCCGGGGCGGCGCCGTCCTCGGCCAGGCTCCGGGTCGCCTCACGCGCGGCGGTGCTGTCACCGCGGGCGGCGGCGATCAGCGCCAGCTGCGCCTTGGCGCGTCGCGCCGTCAGGCGCAGGCCGTGCGCGTCGGCGATCGCGGCCATCTCCTCGACCGCTTCCTCGGCGTAGGCCCACTCGCCGTGCAGAAGCAGGTCGAACCCGAGCAGACCGAGCGCGTCGGCGCAGTCCGTGACCGCGTCGCCCGCACGGGCCGCGGTGATCACCTGACGCAGCCGCCCCTGGAGTGCGGGCCCCAGTTCGCCGATCGAGAGCGCGGCCCACGCGAGGCGCAGCACCGCGTCGTTGCCGGGGCGTTGGGGGAGTTCCCTGACGGCCGCGTCCAGGCGTGCCGACGCCTTCTGGTCCTCGCCGACCAGGGGCAGGGACGCGTCGCGCATCAGCCGGGCCCAGGCGGGACCCGTGCTGAGCCGGGACGTCACGGCGTGCCACTGTTCCCCACCGCCGGCGACGAGAGCGAGGGAGAACATGCGGGTCAGGAGTGCGTCGTGGCCGTTGTCGCCGGTTCCGGAGCCCCGGGCCGGGTCCCCGCAGGCGTCGAACGCCCGCAGCAGCAGCTCGATCGCGGCCTTGCCGTCGTCGTCGCGCTCGGCCAGCAGCAGAGCGCGGGCCAGGGCGAGGGCGGAGGTCTCCTGGGAGGACTCCTCGGCGGCACGGGCCAGCAGGCTTTCCGCACGCCCCAGTTGTCCGCCGCGCCCCGAGCTGTGGGCGGCGAGCGCCAGCAGTTCGGCCCGGCGTTCACCGTGCCCGCTGAGGTCCGCCGCCCGGCTGCGCGCCCGCAGCGCGACGGACTCCAGGCCGCGTTCGGCCGCCGTCTCCGCGCTGGCCGCCAGCGCGTCCGCCACGGCCGGATCGAGACCGACGCCCGCCGCCGCGAGGTGCCTCACCTGCTGCTCCGGGTCGTGGTCCAGGGCCGCGGCCAGTGCCAGATGGGCGGCGCGACGACGGTCAGCGGGGGCTTCGGCCACGGCCGCCGTCCGCAGCAGCGGTTCGGTGAAGGTCATGACGCCGTCCTCGCCGCTGAAGCGCAGGACACCAGCGTTCTCGGCGGCGACCAGTGCCTCCCGTGCGCCGGCCCAGCCGTGCTCGTAGGCGGCCCAGATGGTGCGTGCGCTGCCCGACTGCTCAAGGGCCGCGAGCAGCAGGAGTTCGCGGACCTCGGCGGGCAGTTCACGCACCTGCGTCTGGAAGGTCCGCTCCAGGCGGCTGCTCAGCGGGAGGGGCGAGGGCAGCGGCTGACGGCCCTCGATCTGCGCGTCGGAGAGCAGCGTGGGCAGTTCGGTCAGCCCCAGGGGATTGCCGCCGGCCTCCGCGAGCAGCCTGCGCAACGTGCCTGGGGCGGCTGTCGGGTGACGCGTCGCCAGCAGGGCGACGGCGTCAGGCTCGGGCAGGGACCCGATGGAGTACTCCGGGATGCCCTCGTCCTGGAAGAAAGGGCCCGTGTGACCGTCCGCCGTCGCGACGAGCGCGAGGGGAGCGCCCTGGAGGCGGCGGGCGAGGAAGCCGAAGACACGCCGGCTCTCCTCGTCGAACCAGTGGCTGTCGTCCAGCGCGAGGAGGACGGGCTTGTCACGGGCCACCGATTCGAGCAGGGTGAGAACGGCCGTCGAGAGGAGGAACGGTTCGGCCACCGTCGTCTGCCCGGCGTGCAGGACGGCTCCGAGGAGCGCGGCAGGTTCGGCCGGCAGGTCGTCCAGGCGGTCGCGGACCCCGCACAGCGTCTGATGGAGTGCCGCGAGCGGAAGGGAGGACTCCGAACGGACACCGGTGGCCGTGAGGACCTGTGCTCCCGCGGCGCGGGCCCGCTCCGCACAGCCGTTCAGCAGCGCGGTCCGTCCCGTCCCCGGCCGGCCCCGCAGTACGAGCGCCCGGCCGTGCCCCTCATGCAGCAGTGACCCGCCTTCCCCTTCGTGCATCAGTGCGTCGACGAGTGCGTCGAGGCGCGCCGTCTCCCGCTCTCGGCCGGTCAGTGGCCAGGGGGCGCGTGCGATGCTCTCGGGCGATGGCGCCGAGTGGTCAGAACGCATGGTGATCGCTCCCTTGTTCTTCGTTCCCCCGAAGTCGTCTCAGAACAGCACGGGATGCGTATACAGCGAGTTCACGGGGGACAGCGAGGTGTCCCTCCGCACACCAGCTGTGGCCGATGGTGCATCGTGCGGTGGTCCGACCCGGCCGAAGTACCCAACACGTACGTGTTGCAGGGACTCAGGTGCGCGTCGTTGGCTGGGTGTTGACTCCGGAACATACCTAACAGGCATATACGGTAGGCCCTTTCGTCACACCAGCAATTGACTGTATGTGCGCTATGCATGCCTGACAGTGGCGTTCATCGGTACGAAACATGACGATCGGCTTTGGCATACCTACTGTGGGCACGACCGGTGAGGCAGCGGCCACGCACCCGGGGAAGGAGACGGTGATGATGCTCACCCGAGAGAGAACCACCTCCAGCACGCTCACCTTGGCGATCCATGCGACGGACATCATCACGGGCACAGGCGTCGAAGCCTATTTCCGCTCACGTGACGGCGTCGAACTGCTGGGGCCGGGCGACGAGTCCGACGCCGAGGTCCTGCTCATCCTGGCCGGTGAGGTGACCGAGGGCGTGCTGGACCGGATGCGGGAGGCGGGCGAGCGGTCCGACGCGCGGATCGTCCTGGTCGCCAACTACCTGGAGGACTGGCAGCTGGCCCGCGCCCTCGACCACGGGCTCGCGTGCTTCCTGATCCGGTCCACGACGAAACTGCCGGAGTTGTTCGAGGCGGTGCGCGCCAGCCGCAGCGGCCGTACCGAACTCCCCGGCAGCTACGTCCGCTCGCTCATCGACCGGATGCGCACCCCGCCGCGGGACGGAGTGCCCACACGTGGCTTCTCGTCGGCTCCCACGGAGTTCTCCCCGCGCGAGATCGATGTGCTGAGACTGCTCGCCGAGGGCCTGGACACCGCTGAGGTCGCGACCCGGCTCAACTACTCGGAGCGCACCATCAAGAACGTCATCGCCGGGATGATGCACCGGCTGGGGCTGCGCAACCGCTCGCACGCCATCGCGCACGCCATCAAGACCGGGGCTCTCTGAAAGTACCGGCACGCGGCCCTGAACCACGGGGCCTTGAACCACGCGGCCCTGAACCACGTGGTCTGGAAGTATGCGGCCCATAGGCAAGCCACCTCGTAGAGCGTCCGAGACATCTCGGACGCTCTGCGGCGTGCGCACGCTCTGCGACCGCCGCGTCGGCACGGTCGTATCAACCCCAGCGCACGGGAAGAGACTTGAATCCCTGAGAGATGAACGAATCGATCGGCGAAAGCTCGTCCGCGGGCACGGCGAGCCGCAGATCAGGAAACGCCTCGAACAGCGCCGGCAGCGCCAACTGCGCCTCCATCCGGGCCAGCGGAGCGCCGAGGCAGTGGTGAGCGCCGTAGCCGAAGGCGAGGTGCTCCCGCTGGGAGCGGGTGATGTCGAACCGGTCGGCCGTCGGGCCGTAGTACTCCGGGTCGCGGCCCGCCGCCGCGTAGGCGGCGACGATGGGCTCGCCCGCCCCGATGACGACACCGTCGCCCACCTCGATGTCCTCGACGGCGTACCGCAGGGGAAGGGTGGCGACGCTCGGCGCCCAGCGCAGGGTCTCCTCGATCACGTCGTCCCACGACGCCCGTCCCGTACGGACCAGTTCCAGCTGCTCGGGATGGGTCAGGAGTGCGTGCACGGCATTGCCGATGAGGTTGACCGTCGTCTCGTGCCCCGCGGACAGCACCAGCAACAGGGTGTCGAGAAGCTCCTGTTCGGTGAGCCCCCCGAGGTCGCCGTCACGGGTCGCGATGAGCACGCTCGTGAGGTCGTCCTCCGGCTGCGCCCGCTTCTCTTCCACGAGTTGCCCGAGCAGCGAGTAGAGCAGCGTGTAGGTCGCCATCACCTCGTCCGGGTCGGCCGCGGTGTTGAAGACGCCGTCCACGGCGCGCCGCAGATCGGGGCGCATCTCGGGCCGCACACCGAACAGTTGGCTGATGACCTGGATGGGCAGCGGGTGCGTGTACATCTCCCGCAACTCCACGCCCCGGCTGCCGTCCACGTCCCGCAGAGCGGCGATCAGGTCCTCCACCATGCCCTTGACCACGGGGCGCAGGGCCTCCGTGCGTCGCGCGGTGAACGCCGGGGCGATCAGCCGGCGCAGCCGCTGGTGCTCCATTCCGTAGGCGGTGAACATGTTCTGGACCGCCACCCAGGTGTACAGCGGCCACGTCTGCGGGATCTCGCCCCGGCGGAAGGCAGGCCAGTGCAGTCGAGGGTCCTTGGAGACGTTGGGATCCGTCAGCAGGCGCTGGAGCAGCGGCCGGCTGTTCACCGACCACGCCTCGATGCCGCCGGGCAGTTCGACGCGGACGCACGCGCCCGCCGCGCGCAGAGCCGCCGCCTCGCCCGGGATGTCGCGCCCCAACGGGTCGATGGGAAACGCCTGTGCTCGGGGAACTGCCTGCTCCGGTGCCATCCTGGCTCCTGTTCTCACGGCCGGTCGGTGCCGCAATTGGATCGATGTCCTTCCGCGTCCGGCAATCGCTGCGGGCGTGGACCGCACGTTTTGGCCCTCGCGGTGTACGACGGGGCCGTGGCGCGAGACGAACACAGCACGGTGAGCGATGTCTTGTGCTCACTCGGTCAAGTCCCGGTGTGCCGTGATGAGGCACATTGCGAGACACGGAGGCACACTCCGTACCCCCCTACCCGGACAAAGAAATGAGAGCGATCGTGGCGTCGGTACTCGTGCGAGTCATCGGCGGAGATCCGATCACGGATGCCGCCATGACCGTCCTACTGGAACAGGATCCCCGGGTGGAGATCGTCCCCCCGGAGCGCGACCGGGAGGCCCAGGTCATTCTTGCCCTGGCCTTCGAGGTGGACGACGCTCTGATGTCCCGGATCAAGGCGGCCCTGCTCGAAGCCCGCATGCCGGGAGTCCGGATGGTCATCGTGGCGGAATCGATGACGCAGGCGCATCGTGCGTGGGCGCGGGCCCACGGGCTGACCCATCTGCTGCACCGCGGCAACGTCCGCGGTGAGACGGTGGTGCAGGCCCTGCTGGACAGGGGCAGGGGATGGGCCGGCCGTCCGCCCGCCCGTGAGGGAGCGGCGGCGCACACGTCGGGCGCGCGACCGGCCGGGCCGGTGCGGGAGGGCCGTGCGCCGGCCGGGCACCCACGCGAACTCGACGTGCTCCGACTGCTCGCGGACGGGTTCAGCACGGCTGAGATATCGGCGCGCCTCAACTACTCCCAGCGCACCATCAAGAGCATCATCCAGAGGATGCTCGAACGCCGCGGCCTGCGCAACCGCCCCCATGCGGTGGCCTACGCGCTGCGCCGCAACCTGCTCTGAGCGCGCGCCGACCGGCACGGCAGAGGGGCGCGTCAGACCGGCACGGGGGACCGGAACGACGGCACGGAACGACGGAACGGAACGACGGAACGGAACGACGGCACGAAACGACGGCACGGAACGACAGGCCGGAACGGCAGATCGGCACAGCGGACCGGCACAGCAGAGGGGGCCCGGATCATCCGGGCCCCCTCCGTCATGTCCCTGTGTCAGGGTCGCGGGTACGTCAGTGCTGCGTACCGCTCGCCCACAGCACACGGCCGTCCGTCGCCAGGATCGTCAGGTTGCCGTCGTTCTGCATGACGAGCTTGGCGCCCGGGTTCCCAGGGGTGTTGGACGACCAGACGGTCTGGTCGTTCGCGCCGTACACGACGAAGTTACCGTCGTCCTGGAAGACGGCGCGGACACCGCGGCCCGCGCTTCCCGCGGACCAGCGCACCTTGCCCCTCTCGTCGATGATCACGAGATTGCCGTTGCCCTGCATGGACAGGGACAGCCGGTTGGTGGACACGGACTGGCCCGGGTGGAGCACGTACGTCCCCTGGATGACCCGGGTCTGGCCCGGCTCGGCCGCCGGCTTGGCGGCCATCCGGGTGGTGCGCGGACGCGTGGGCTGGGCGACGACCGCGGCCTTCTTCTTCGCGGGCGCGCTCTGCCGGTGCACCGCCGGCTTGGCAGCCGCAGGCTTCGCGGCGGCCGGCTGCCGGGTGGCCGGCTTCGCGGCCGCAGGCTTGGCGGCTGCCGGCTTCCGCGCGGCCGGCTTCTCGGCGACAGCCTTCTGCGCCGCGGGCTTCTCGACCGAGGCGCTCGTCGCACTGGTCGTGCGCGTGCTCGACCGGGGCCCGGTGTCGGCGGTGTCGGTGGTGTCGCTGGCGTTGCTGGTGTCCCGCGCCTCGTGCGTCCTGGTCGCGTGGTGCTTCTTGGGCGCGTCGTGCGTCGTGGCCGTCGAGTCGGACTGCTTGCCCTCGTCGTCGGCGACAGAGGCCGAGGCCGGACCCTGACGCTCCTCCGGCACGTTCGCCCCGAACACCACCCGTCCAGGCAGGATGCCGGTGCTCGGCTGCTGCCCGTCGGGGCCGTTGACCGTGCTGTCCGTGTTGTTGGCGTTGTTGCCGTTGTTCGCGTTGTTCCCGTGGTCGGCGTGCTTGTCCTGCCGGCCCTGAGCGTCGGCGCCCTTCGCGTCGGCGCCGTGCTCGTCCTCCCCGGGCACCTTCGGAGGCGTGTAGTGCGACGTGTCCGCCGCGTCCGGGTCAGCCGAGGCGTCCGTGGCGTCCGAGGGGTTCGCGGAGTCGTGCCCCGTGTCCGTCGTGTCCGCCACACTGTTCTGCCCGGTGCCAGTACCGGTCGCGGTGCCAGTACCGGTGCCGGTCCGGCCGTCGCTCTCCTGCTTGCCTGCCGCGCCCTGCGGGCTGGGCCAGGCCGTGCCGGGGTCGCCGAGCGTGGCGGCGGGCACGGCGCTCGGATCGCCGAGCACCCGGGTCTCGCGCGAGCTCGAACTCTCGTGCTGGACGACGAGCGGCACGGACACCAGGACCGCGCCCGCGATGGCCGCCGCCGCCATGAGCGGACGCCCACCGGGTCCCGACGACGTCTGACGCGCCGGACGCCCCGGGTTTCCGGAGGCGGCGGTGGCCGAGGTGTCGAGCAGGGGAGTCACGGACGCGACGGTCCCGTCCGCGTCGGGGGCGGTGCCCTCGTCGTTGGCGATCACCGCCTGGGGTGCGGCGGCCCCCGCGGGCTCTGGTGCGGCGGAGGCGTCGGAACCCGACTGCCGACGGGTGCGCGAGGCGGCCGGCGTGCTGTCGGCGTCCGGAGCCGGCTCCGTCACAGGGGCGGTCTGGGACCGGGCGGGCGAGCCGGGCTGCGACACGTAGACGGCCGTGCGGCCCGAGCCGGCCGCCGAGGTGCTGTCCTGCAGCGCGACGGCCTGGCGGATCCGCAGCCGGTCCCTGGTCTCCAGCTCAGGGCTCGGCGGACTCTCGCTTTCCGTTCGTCGTGCTCGTGCCATGGTGATCTCCTTGTCGAAAGGTGGTGCCGGCCTGGTGGCTCGCGTCGCTCAGGACAGAGCCGGCGCGGCGGGTGCACCGACGGGGTCGCCCGCCGGCCGTTCGGTCAGCCGGCCCGCACAACGCTCAGGCCAGGCGGTCGCCGGATCCCACTGCGTGGCGGGCAACGCCAGCCAGGCCAGCAGTCGTTCCTCGAACAGTGCATCCTGGGGGTCGAGTTGACCGGCGCCGGCCGCAGGTGCGGACTGAGAGAGCTCCCTCAGCAGAACCATCCGGCCACCGGGCCCCTCGCGGGTACCGAGGACGCGCAGTCGCGTTTGCGGGGCGAAGACCACCTCTTCGGGGCCCTCCGCCGAGGTGTCGTCGAGCAGCGGACGAATACGCCGGGCGGTCGCCGACCAGATCAGGTACCGGTCGCCCCCCGCCTCGGGCAGCGGTCGTTCTCCGGCGAGCGCGCTGATCGGGTCGGCCGCGCTCAGCTCGACGCCGGGCACGAGCGACTCCACCGAGGCGCCCTCGGGGCCGGCGCTGCGGACGGCCGGACCCCGGTACGAGGGCAGCAGCCGCAGGCCCGCGGCGAGGGCGGGGCGTCGCAGGTCGTACGGCAGCCGGGCCGCCTCGTCCGTGACGTACGCGTGCACGACCGCGAGATCATTGCGCATCGCGTCGTCGACACGGTTGCGCACGGAGGGCAGCCGCGTCACAGCACGCTGGACCGCCTGGTGGTGGAGCTGCCAGCTGTCGCCCAGCGCGGTACGGATGTTCTGCACCTCCCCCTGGCCGTTCACCGGCACGGGAGCCGGCCGCGCCGGCGCGGGCGCGACGGGAGACGCGGGCGCCACGGGCGCGGCAGGGGCGGCCGGAGCCGCGGGTCCCGCGACCTTGGACGGTGCCGGTGCCAGTGCCGTCGGCCGCACGGGTTCCGGCGCTCGCACCGGGTCCGGGACGTTCGGCGTGGCCGTCGGCAGGGCGGACTCCGCCGTCACGCGCGAAGAACCCGCCGCCGCGGAATCGCCACCTACGTCAGATGACGGAGACGGTGACGGAGATGACGTAGTGGCCTGAGTCGGCCCCGGCATGCCGCCGTTGCGTACCGGTACCCCGTCCGGCGCCGCCGAGCCCAGACCGGGCGCGCCGGTCGAAGGACCGCCGGCCTGAGGAGCGCCGGTCGAAGGAGCACCGGTCTGGGAACCGCCGGTCGTGAGCCAGCCGGGCAGTGCCGCCGCCGAGGCCGCGCCGCCGCTGGGCTCGGCCACGTTCACCTGAGGCAGCGCCAGCATCTGTGTGGTCTCGGCGGGGGCGGGGGCGGGGGCGGGGGCGGGGCGGGCGGCGGTGTCGTGCGTCACCTCGGCAGGTGCCAGCGACGGCTCGGTGGACGACATCAGCGAGGGCGGTGCCGCGACGGCGGCGGCCGGAAGGCCCGCGGGCTCCGGGAGCGCGGGCGCCGTCCGCTGCCCGGCCGCCGAGGCGGCGACCGCGGCCGGAACCGCGGCGGGTGTCGGGACACCGGGGATCCAGCCGCGCGGCGCGATGCCGATCTCGTGCCGCACGGCGAGCCGGCGCAGCTGCTTGACCTGGTCGCCGGAGCACTGCGCGTGCACCTGCAGCAACGCGCGCTCGCGGCCCCCGGGTTCCAGACGGGCCAGCAGCCGGTCGAGCACCGGCACCAGCGAGTCCGTCATACGGCTCGTGGGCAGGCCGAGATCGATGGCGAGCACATCCGCCTCGATGGGACGCTCCCACGTCCCGGGCCACTCACCCGAGGGGCCGATCCACAGCCCGGCCCGGGTGACCGCCACCTCCCACTCGTCGGAGAGCCGGTACGTGCCGTCGGCGATGCCCGGCGCGATCCCGTGCATCGGGGGACGCCAGCGCTTGAGCCGGGGCGCCGGGCCGCTCGGCGGTCCGCAGATGACCGACTCGACGTACGGCTCCCAGGTGGGCTCCCCGTCGGGCCGTACGAGGACGGTGCGGGACTCGAGGATGTCGGAGTCGGGGGAGTCCACCAGCAGGGGCAGTCCGCTGGAGACCTCCACCTCCGTGCCGAGCAGGTCCGCCACCTCGACGGCCACGGGCAGCAGGTCGCCCGACCAGGGCACCAGCCGTGTCGCCGTACGCACCTGCGCGGGGAGCGCGGCCAGGACGCTGGCCACCGCGTCCGCGGTGGGCGCGCCCACTCCGGGGCCGCCCACCAGGAGGATCGCGCTGTTGATGTCCATCGGCAGGGTGTGCGCGAGCGGCGGCACGGGCGGTGTCCCCCAGTGCCCGGGACGCAGCAGCAGACCGGCGGGAATCTGGTCGATGCGATGCCCGTCCGCGATGTCGGCGGTCAGCCGGGAGCAGGCGGGCTGCCAGGACGGGGGAGGGAACCGCTGTCCGATGATCTCGGGCGCGAGCCCGGGGACGAACCGGAGCCAGCGGTACGGGCTGAACAGCGTGCCGCCGGGGCCGATCACCGGCGTTCCGTCGCACGCCACGACCTCCAGCGGCCATGCCTCGGTGATCCGGCCCGCGAGGCCGGACGCGGCGCCGTCGGCCATCACCAGGGTCACGCCCTCCACCCGGTGCCGTACGGCCTTGGTGAGGATCCCGGTGAACTGCTCCAACAGCGTGTCGTCCGCCGGGACTTCGCTGTCGACCAGCAGAATGACCCGGTCCTGGGCCGAGTGCTGGAGCGAGTGCGCCGCGTCGGCCAGGTGGTCCGGAGCGTGCTCGGAGGGGTGGAAGAGGTAGACACCCGCCGCCGGGTCGCTGACCCGGCCCGCGTCTTCCCCGGCCGGGCGGGCCGACGTCCTGCGACCCAGAAAACTCTGCCACAGTTTCATGGCCGAAGACTCCTGTCATGCTGGAGGATCTGGGCGGCCGCGTCCGGGAGGGCCGCGGGCGCGAAGGGCAGGTCGTCCGGCGTCAGCAGGCTCAGCGCCTCCACGTCCGGCTGGGTGAGACCGCTGAGCCGGCCGGCCTGCCGGGTCATCATCTGCTCCACCAACTGGCGGGCCAGGCGGGCGTTGCCGAAGGAGCGTCCGCGCGGCAGGGTCTCGAGGTGGTGACGCATGGCCACGGTCGTCTCGGGCGCGAGGTGGTACCCGAGGCTCACCGTCTGCTGCTCCATGATGGCCAGCAGTTCGTCGGTGGTGTAGTCCTCGAAGCCCACGTGCCGGGAGAACCGGGAGGCCAGGCCCGGGTTGGAGTCCAGGAAGCGCCCCATCTCCTGCGTGTAGCCGGCGACGATCACCACGACTTCGTCGCGGTGGTCCTCCATCAGCTTCAGCAGGGTGTCGACCGCTTCCCGCCCGAAGTCGGACGGTGCGTCGGCCGGTGTGAGGGTGTAGGCCTCGTCGATGAACAGCACACCGCCCAGGGCGCGTTCGAAGGCCTCCTTGGTGAGCTGCGCGGTGTGTCCGATGTAGCGGCCGACGAGGTCGGCTCGTGCCACTTCCACCAGCTGGCCGCGCGGCAGGACGCCGAAGGAGCGCAGCAGATCGGCGTAGAGCCGGGCGACCGTCGTCTTGCCGGTGCCGGGCGGGCCCGCGAAGACCAGGTGGTGGCTGATGCGGGGGGTTGGCAGTCCGGCCGCCGCACGCTGCCGCGACGCCGCGAGCAGGTCGACGATGCCTCGCACCTCGTCCTTCACGGCGGACAGGCCGATCATGCCGTTGAGTTCGGCGAGCGCGGCCGAGTCCGCGGGCTCGGCCTCGCCGCCGGCGTTGACCAGAGCCGCTTCCTCCTCACCCACGTCCTCCGCGACCAGCAGCGTCAGATCCGCCTGGCTCACCTCGGCCTGGGAGGCGAGCCGGAACGCCTGCCGGTCCACCATCTGCTCGAAGACCTTGCGCGCCGCACGGCCGTTGCCGAACGTGGCGTCCCGCGGCATGCGGGTGAAGTGCAGGGCGAGGGCCTCGCGGGCCTCGGTGGCCAGCTGGTAGCTGTGCGCCGTGCACATGTTCTCGACGATCGTGACGAGTTCGTCCACCGTGTAGTTGACGAACTCGATGCTCCGGGTGAAGCGGGAGGCGAGACCGGGGTTGGCGGCCAGGAACCCCTGCATCTCCTTGGAGTAACCGGCGACGATCACCACGACCTCGTCCCGGTGGTCCTCCATCAGCTTCACGAGGGTGTCGATGGCCTCCTGACCGAAGTCGGCGCCTGAACCCTTGCTGTCCGACAGCAGGGTGTAGGCCTCGTCGATGAACAGCACACCGCCGAGGGCACGTTGGAACGTCTCGGTGGTCTTGATGGCCGTACCGCCGATGATCTGCGCGACCAGGTCGGCCCGGGAGACCTCCACGATGTGTCCGGAGGGCAGCGAACCCAGCTCCGCGAGGATGCTGCCGTACAGCCGGGCGACCGTCGTCTTGCCGGTGCCGGGAGGGCCCGCGAAGACCAGGTGGCGGCTGGTGGGCGGCGCCGGCATGCCGAGTCTGGCCCGGTGCTGCGCCAGCCGGTTGAGGTTGACGAGCGTGGTGACCTGGTGCTTGACGCCCTCCAGGCCGACCAGCGCGTCGAGTTCGGCGAGCGGACCCTGGGGCGCTGCCGGTGTCCCGTCCACGCCGACGTCGGAGGAGTCCGCGCCCCCGCGTGCCAGGCCGGGCGCCGGCTCCTGCCGCGGCGCTCCTTCCCACACGTCGGCCGCCCCGTTCGAGGAGCTGACCAGGCCGTCCACGGTGAGCCGGGGCCCGGGGCGGGAATGGCGCAGCCCGGCGCCCCTGTTGCCGCGCACCGTGCACCCGGTGACCGAGATCTGCTCGGCGCTGTCGATGCGGATTCCGTCGCCCTTGCTGTCGGTGAACTCACAGGCGTTGAGGCCGGCCCGGCCGCCCGCGGCGATCAGGATGCCGTGCGATCCCGGCTCCTTGACCTGCACCCGGGTCAGGGACGGCTCCCCGCCGTCCTCGACCGAGATCCCCTCGGTGCCGGTGCCCGTGATCTCGCAGTCGCGCAGGGAGCCCCGGCCGAGCGAACCCACCGACACACCGGCCTGCTTGGAGTGGCGGATCGTGGTGTTGCCGACGTGCGGATTGCCGTGTCCCTCGATGCGCAGCGCCGCGGCCCCGGTGTTCTCGATCTCGCAGTGCTCAAGACGGCCGCGGCCGTCCTCGGCGACCTCGACGCCGAACCCCTTGGTGCCGCCGATGCGGACCCGGCGCAGCAGCGGGTTGGCACCCGAACGCACCGACAGACCGTGCCCGCCGGCGTCCTGCACGTCCATCCGGTCGATCTCCGCCGCCGACTCGTCCGTCAGCGCGACGGCGACACCCTCGGAGTCCTTCACGACGGTGCCGGTGAGGACCGGGCTGCTGGACTCCGTGACCCGGATCGCGGCCTGCGCCGAGGTACGGAAGACACAGTCCTCGTACGTGCCCCGGGACTTGCCGGTGACCAGCAGTCCGCTGCCGCGGGTGTCGGCGGTGCCGCAGCGGCGCAGCAGCGGGTTGGAACCGGCGGCCACGACCATGCCATGGCCCGTGGTGTCGGTGACCTGGACGTTCTCCAGCACCGTGTGCGAGGTGCTGGTGACGTAGACACCGACGGTCACTCCGGTCACCGTGACGTCCTGGACGATGACGCTGCTGGCCCCTTCCAGGGCGAGGGCGGGCTTGTCCGTGGAGGAGATCTCGCAGTTCTCCACGGAGCCGCGGGCCTCGCCGTTGGCCAGGACGCCGTTGCCCCGGGCGTTGCGCAGACGGCAGCCCCGGACGCTCAGCCGTCCCTGGTTGATGGCGACGATCGCCGACGTGCCGAGGTGCTCGATCACCGAGTCCTCCACCGCGCTGGGCTGCGAGGAACTGACGACGATCCCGGCGCCCTCGGGGTTGGTGATACGGCAGTCGCGCAGGGCCAGCGAGCCCGTGTCGGACGCGGACACCGCCGTCCAGCCCTTGCCGACGATCTCGCAGTCCTGCATGGCGAGCTGACCCCGGGCCGCGTGCACGACCGGTACGTCGCTCTCGCCGCCGCGCAGGAGCAGGTCCGTGAGCATCACCGCCTCGGAGGCGAGGGTGAGGGCCGTGCCGCGGCGCGGCACGATCTCCACGCTGCCCTTCGGCCCGTCAGCGGCGATGGTGACCTGTGTGGTCACCATCATGTTCTCGACGTACCGGCCGGGCCGGACGCTGATCACGGCTCCCGTGCGGGCTCGCGCGAGTGCGTCGGTGATGGTCCGGTACTCCCCGGAGCCGTTGTGATCGACGGTGAGTACCTGGCGTACCACGACCGTAGCCTCCCTGGTGATGCGTGACGCCAATGGCGCAGGCTCGCATCGTCGCCCGCCACCGCGTCCCGGGACACCGGCGGATGACTGAGGTTCCTACTGAGCCGCCACGACGAATGACGTAGCCGGCGCGCACGGGCCGGTGCGCTGCTCCGTCACGTTGCCGAACTCCCGACCAGGTGAGGCACGTTGGCCCTCGGGTGCTTCTAGGCTGCGGACATGCGAGTCAACCGACGCCGAGTCGTCCCCCTGATCCCCGCCGTGGCGCTCGTGGCGTCCACGGCGGCTCCTGGCGTCGCCGCCGCCGCGAGCGGCGCCACGCTCCCTGTCGTCGTGCAGGTCCTGGCGGACAACGCCCCCTGCCGCCCGGCCTCCGCGAAGCGCGCGCCGCAGTCGCCGTGGACGCAGGACATGCTCGCCCTCGACCGGGTGTGGCGCCTGAGCCGTGGCGCCGGTGTCGCGGTGGGGGTGGTGGGCAGCGGAGTGGGCAAGACGATTCCGGCGCTGTCCGGGCGGGTGACCGCCCTCGGCGCGACGGGCGGCCAGGACTGCGTCGGCCACGGCAGCTTCGTCGCGGGGCTGATCGCCGCCGGGCCCTACGCGGGGTCGGGCTTCACGGGTGTCGCGCCGGACGCGCGCATCCTGGCCGTGCGCGCCACCGCTCCGCGCGGCGCCGCCACCGGCCCCGGGCTGGCCCGCGGGATCAAGGCCGTGGTGGCCGCCGGAGCGAAGGTCGTCGCGGTGCCGTGGGCACTGGACAAGAAGGACGCGAAGCTGACGGAGGCGGTGCGCTACGCGAATGCGCACGACGTCCTGGTGGTCGCGCCCGCGGTCCCCGACAAGGCCGGCTTCATGGGTTCCGGGGAGGCGGGGAAGCCGCACGACTTCTGGCCGGCCGCCGAGCCGGGAGTGCTGTCGGTGCTGGACTTCGGCGCCGACGGGTCCCGGCCGCAGGGCGCGGCGGTGCCACGGCACGCGGACCTGGCGGCGCCCGGAGACCGTGTGGTGAGCGTGGGTCCGGGAGGCGACGGCGCGTTCACCGGCTCGGGGTCCTCCCTCGCCGTGGGCTTCGTGGCGGGAGCCGCCGCCCTGGTCCGCGCGTACCGGCCGGACCTGAGCGCGCAGCAGACCCGGACCCGTCTGCTGGGCGGCTCCTACCCGGCCGCGGTTCCCCGCCTCGACCCCTACGCGGCCGTCTCCGGGGTGGTGCCGTCCCCGGCGGACTCCGCGCCCGCCCTGGCCGCGCCGGTCCGGCTCCCGCCCGAGGTGCACCAGGGGAACACCCGGGCACGCAGCTTCCTCGTCGCCGCCGCCGGAGCCGGCGTCGCGCTGTTCGTCGGGGTGCTCGGCTGGGTCGTCCCCAGGGCGCGCGCCCGCCGCTGGCGGGCCGGCTGACGGCCGCACGGCAGGGCGACGACGCAAGGGGGGCCACCCGGTGACGGGTGGCCCCCCTTGCGTCGTGTGCCGGGCGCCGACGGGCACCGGGCCCCGCGCCCGGTCCCGCGCTCAGCTGTCCAGCAGGGCGGTCTGCACGAGCAGCTGGCGGCGCCGGGCGATACGGATGGCCCGGCCGGGCGGCAGCAGCTTCGGCTTCACGCCGGGGAGGAGCGGGCCCTCGTTCGGCGGGCAGGACATCAGCAGCGTCGTGCTGTTGGCGTCCAGCAGTGACCTCACTATCGGGTCCGACGCGCTGCGGCCCGCGCCCGTCGCGGCCCGCGCCACGATCATGTGCAGGCCCACCTCGTAGCCCAGGACGACATGGGGCACAAGGGCTTCCAGCGGCGAGTTGAAGGCGCCGCTGCTCACCATCTCGTAGTCGTCCACGAGGACGAACAGCCGGGGACCGTCCCACCAGTCGCACAGGCGCATCCGGGCCGGCGGGATGTTCTCGTCCGGTGTCCTCGCCGTCATGGCCTGGCCGACGCCCTGTGCGAACTCCCGCAGCGCGTCGACGCTCACCGCGTGCCCGAGACGGTACTCCTCCGGGACCGCGTCGATCAGCTCGCGCCGGAAGTCGGCGACGAGGATCTTGGCCTGGTCGGGCGTGTACTTCTCGGTGATCGACCTGGCCAGCACCCGCAGCAGGTTCGTCTTGCCGCACTCGGTGTCGCCGTAGATCACCAGGTGCGGGCTCTCCGCGATGTCGTGGTACACCGGCTGGAGCTCGTTCTCCTCGATGCCGAGGGAGAGGCGGTCCCCCTCCGGCCGGGGCAGCTGGGAGTAGGCGAGCTCCGCGGGCAGCATCCGCACCGGCGGCGCGCCCGCGCGCCCGGCCCAGCCGTCGGACACCGCCGACACCAGTCCGCTGACCCCGTCCGCGAGATCGTCCGCGGACTCCACGCTGTCGATCCGCGGCAGCGCCGTGAGGTAGTGGAGCTTCGTCTGCGCGGTCAGACCCCGGCCGGGGGTGTTCGTCGGGACCGTCGCCGCCTTGCGCATGTCGATCGTGGAGTCCATCGGATCGCCCATGCGCAGTTCGAGCTTGGTGCCGATCGCCTCACGCAGCACCGGAGTCAGTTCCATCCAGCGGGCCGTGGAGAGGATGACGTGGATGCCGTAGTTCAGCCCGCGCTGCGCGATCTTGTTGATGTCGTCGATCAGGTGGTCGAAGTCCTGGCGGACGGTGGGCCAGCCGTCGATGACGAGGAAGACGTCGCCGAAGGGCTCGTCGGCGAACTCCCCGGCGGCCCTGCGGCGCCGGTAGGTCGCGATGGTGTCCACCGAGTGCTCGAGGAACATCCGCTCACGCCGGTTGAGGAGCGTGGCGACCTCGCTGACCGTCCGCCCGACCCGGTCCTCGTCCAGGCGTCCCGTCACCCCGCCGACGTGCGGCAGGCCGGACAGGCCCGACAGGGTGCCGCCACCGAAGTCCAGGCAGTAGAACTGCACTTCGCGGGGGGTGTGGGTCAGGCACAGCGACGCGATGAGCGTACGGACCATCGTGGACTTGCCGCTCTGCGGGCCGCCCGCGATGCCGACATGGCCGCCGGCCGCCGACAGGTCGATCGTCATCAGGTCCCGGAGCTGGTCGAAGGGGCGGTCGACCACACCGACCGGCACCCGCAGTTGCGCACGGGCCGCCGGGTCCGACACCGTCAGACCGCGTTCGTGATCGGGCTCCAGCGGGGGCAGCAGCAGGTCGAGCGAGGGAGAGGCGTCCAGCGGCGGAAGCCACACCTGGTGGGCCGCGGGACCGGATCCGAGCAGCCGGTCCACCGCCACCCCGAGCAGCGACTCCTTCTCCTCCTCCGCCGTCTGCTCTTCCTCCTCCGGCGCCGCCACCGGCTGCCGGGGCACCACCCAGGTGGTCGTCCAGGGCACGATCTGGTTGGCGACGCGGCTCACCGACACCGACCCCGCGGCGGCCCGGTAGTTCCCGGACACATAGGCGGCACGGAAGCGTACGAGTTCTTCCACGCCCGTCTTGAGATATCCGTTGCCCGGCTCGGGCGGCAGCGTGTAGGCGTCCGGAACGCCCAGCACACCACGGCTCTCCATCGCGGAGAACGTGCGCAGACCGATCCGGTACGACAGGTGGCTCTCCAGCTGGTGCACACGGCCCTCGTCGAGCCGCTGCGAGGCGAGCAGCAGATGCACACCCAGGGACCGGCCGAGCCGGCCGATCATGACGAACAGATCCATGAAGTCTCGGTGCGCGGACAGGAGTTCACTGAACTCGTCCACGACGACCACCAGGCTGGGCAGCGGGGCGAGCGGCGTACCGGCGGCCCGCGCGTTCTCGTAGTCCAGCGCCGACGCGTAGTTGCCCGCCTGACGCAGCAGCTCCTGGCGCCGCATGAGTTCACCGTGCAGCGCGTCCTGCATACGGTCGACCAGCGCCGCTTCCTCCGACAGGTTGGTGATGACCGCCGAGACGTGGGGCAGGGTGTCCAGGCCGAGGAAGGTCGCACCACCCTTGAAGTCGACCAGCACGAAGTTGAGGCGCTCCGAGGAATGGGTCAGCGCCAGTCCGAGCACCAGCGTCCGCAGCAGCTCGCTCTTGCCGGAACCGGTGGCCCCGATCAGCATGCCGTGCGGGCCCATGCCCCCCTGCGCCGACTCCTTGAGATCCAGGTCGACCGACGCGCCGTTCGCCGCGCGGGCGATCGGGACCCGCAGATGCTGCCCGGACGTGCGCCGCTGCCACAGGGTCGCCGGCTCGAAGCGCCTGAGGTCGCCGATGCCGAGCAGTCCGGTCAGCTCGATGTCCGTGACGAGGGGCTCCGCCGACTCCCCGCCGGTCGTGGCCCGGTAGGGAGCCAGTGCCTTCGCGAGCGCCCTCGCCGCGACCGGCCCCAGGGAGTCCGGCCGGCCCAGAACGGTCGACTGCTCACGCCGGTTGCGGTCGGTGCGCACCAGCTCGGCGTTGCCGTCGGCGAGCCGCAGCCGCAGCGTGGTGCGGCCCGGACGCCAGCGCAGTGCTCCGGAAAGGTCGAACACCACGCAGTTGCGGTAGCCGGCGCCGTCGAAGCGGTGCTCGGCGGGAACACCGCCGCCGTCGATCACCACGATGACGAGCGGCTCGTCCCGGGTCGGCGACGCGGTCGGGTCGAAGGGCGGCCGCTCCGAGAACTCGGCACCGATCAGATCGATCAGCTCGCTCACACCGGCCGCCGCCATCCGGGTCGGCCCGGCACCGTCGGTGGCCTGCGGGTGCAGCGCGTGGGGCAGCCACTTCGACCAGTCCCACTCCGGCTTGGCCTCGTCCGACACACACAGCGTGATCCATACGTCGTCCGGGCTGTGCAGCGTCGCCAACTGCCCGATGATCGCGCGTATCAGCGCGCGCATCTCCTCCGGCTCCCCTTGCATCAGCACCCGTGACCAGGCCCGCAGATACACCGCGATCGGCTGCTCGGGCACCTGTGTGTAGGCCTCCACGAAACAGCGCAGGGCGTGGGCCGTCAGCGGCTCCAGATCCTCCACGGGCCGGGTGCTCACCGGCGCGAGACGTAGTCCAAGACGCTGCGAGCCGACCGCGATACGTATCTCGCCGAAGTCCTCGTCGGCCACGCGCCGCTCCCACATGCGGCCGGTGCCCACCAGCGACCACAGAGCGGCGGGATGCGGATGGCGCCACGCGAGTGCCTCGGTCTGCTCCCCGATCGCCCGGCGCACCTGGCGACGTACCTGCGACAAGTAACGCAGATAGTCCCGGCGTTCGCCGTTCATCTTGGTCTTGCGCTCACCGCGGCGCTGCATGGACTGGCCGAGCAGCATCGCGACAAGGCCGCTCACCATCATGCCGACCGAGGTGTACATCATGGGGCCCTGCGTGCCGGGCCGCAGGTACATCATCATCATGGACATCGACATCATGCCCATGGGCAGGAAGGTCCAGACGGCGCCCGCGTTCGGCTGGACCTCCGCCAGCGCGGGCGGCTCCTGCAGGCTCACTTCGCCGTCCGGCATGTCCGGCCCGCGACGGCGGGGCGGTCTGCGGTAAAGGACCACGCTCAACGGACAGCTCCTTCGCAACGTCTTGGTTTTCGCAACTTAGGCGCCTCACGCGCGCGTGGATGCATCAGGGACGCAAATTCCGTCATCCGCACGCGCAATTGCGTCATCCGTCCGAGGGGCTACGGAGTGTCGCATGCGTAAGGTGCGCCTCATGAGTGAAAGCTCCCTCGCGGGCATGTGCCGACTTACCATCCAACTCACGACGCAGAAGGTGGAGTTGGCCGTCCCAGCCGACATCCCCCTGGCCGATCTCCTGCCGGCGCTGCTCGGGTTCGCCGGCACCGAGGCCGAGGAGACCTCGGTCGAGGGACAGGGCTGGGGGCTGCAGCGTCTGGGCGAGGCGCCCCTGGACGAGGAGGCCACCCTCGCCTCGCTCGGCATCCGCGACGGCGAGACGCTCTACCTGAGGTCGCGCGCCGAAGCCCTGCCCGAGGCCCACTTCGACGACATCGTCGACGGCGTCGCCACGGTGATGGGCCGGCTCGGCGGCGACTGGACCGAGTCGACCAGCAGGTTCTTCGCCCGGGGCGTCGCGGCCCTGCTGCTCGCGGCCGTCGCCCTCGTCCTCACCCTGCCGGGCCCCTCCGGCGTCGACCGGGGCATCGCCGCCGCACTGTGCGGGGTGCTCGTGCTCGCCGGAGCGGCGACCGCCAGCCGGGCCGTCGGCGACTCCTTCACCGCGGTCATGCTGGGCTGCCTCGCCGTCCCCTTCCTGGGCATGGCGGGCTGGCTGGTGCCCGGAGGCCCGTCCGACGGGGGACTGATGGCCTCCCACCTGCTGTCGGCGGGCGCCGCCGCGGCGGGCTGCGCCGTGCTCGCCCTCGCGGTGGTCGGCAGCTCGGCGGCCGTGTTCCTCTCCGTCGCGCTCGTCGCGGCCTTCGCGGCCGTGGCCGGCGGCCTCAGCATGCTCATGGATTCCCCCGCGTCCGACATCGCGGCGCTGATCAGCGTGCTCGCCGTGATCCTCGGCGGATTCGTCCCGGCCCTGTCCTTCCGGCTGGCCGGGATGCAGATGCGACCGCTGCCCACGACGCCGGGCGAACTGCAGGAGAGCATCGAACCCCATCCGAGCGGCGACGTGGCGACCAGGGCCGAGAGCGCCAACGCCTGGATGACCGCGCTGTACGCCGCGACCGGCCTCGTCTGCACGATCTGCGTCACCGTGCTCGCCCAGCACTTCGGCGTCGCCGAAGCGGCCACCGGCGCCGTCCTCACCGCCCTGCTGCTCCTGCACGGCCGCAACCTCGGCAGCACCCGGCAGCGCCTGTCGATCCTGCTGCCCGGCGTCTGGGGTGTCGGGGTCCTCTCACTGGCCCTCGCCCACTCGCTCGGCAACGTCGGGCGGTTCGCGCTGGTCCTCGCCCTCGTCACCCTCGCGATCGCCCTCACCATCGCCGTGTGGACCGTACCCGGCAGGCGCCTCGTGCCGTACTGGGGACGCGCCGCCGAGATCCTGCACCTCGTCATGGCGCTGGCGCTGCCGCCCCTCGCTCTGTGGGTGGTCGGCGTCTACGCCAAGGCACGCCAACTGACCAGCTGAGCACACGTCGACCGACCAGCTGAACCGGGCCCTTCTGCCCTGCCACCCCCACGCACCACCGGCAACCGCCACAGCCATCCCGGAGGAGTACCGTGCAGTCCAAGCGTGATCAGGTGCAGGCCCATCTCTTTTTGATGAGCCGCCTCACCTCCGGCATGCTGCGCGCGAACCCCGACCAACTGGAGGCGCCGGGCCGACGCACCAACCGCGGCATGGTGTTCGGGACGATCGTCGCGGCCCTGGCGGTCGTCGTCGCGCTGCTGTGGGGCGTGTTCTCCCCGGGCACCCCCTCCACATGGCGCAAGGAGGGGACGCTCGTCATGGAGGAGGACACGGGCAACCGCTACATCTACGCACAGGGCCGGCTGCGGTCCATCCTCAACTACTCCTCGGCGCGCCTGCTGATGGGACCGAACTCCTCCACCGCGAACCTGGCCAGTTCCGCGATCGGTGACGTCCCGCGCGGTCCCGCCGTGGGCATCCCCGGAGCACCCGACAGCCTCCCGGGGCCCGACCGGCTCGTCACGTCACCGTGGCAGATGTGCGCGGCCAGCAGCCAGAAGACGTCCGGGGAGGCCGACGTGCACACCCGGCTCGCCATCGGCGCCACGCACAGGGGCCGTCCGCTCGGTGGCGGCGAAGCACTCCTCGTCCAGGGCCCCGACGGCCGCCAGTCGCTGGTCTGGTCGGGGCAGCGGTTCCTGCTCGACGACACGTCCGGCGCGCGCGCCTCCCTCGGCTACGGCTCCGCGGTCGCCCACCCCGTCTCGGCGGCGTACCTCGCGGCGCTGCCCGCGGGACCGGACATCGCCGCACCTTCGGTGACCGGACGAGGCTCCGCGGGACCCGAACTCGACGGCACACCGACCCGCATCGGACAGGTCTTCGAGCTGCGGGTGCCCGGCAGTCCCGCACAGTTCCAGCTCCTGCTCCAGGACGGACTCGTCCCCCTCGACACCATGCAGACCGCACTCGTGCTCGGCGATCCGCGCACCCGCGACAAGGCGTACGCGGGCACGGCACCCCTCGCGCGCCCGATCGGGGCGGACACCGCCCGCTCGCACCAGGCGCCCACCGCGTCCCGGCCCTCCGCCGAGGCACTGCCTCCCTCGCCGCCGCGCCTCGCGGACATCCCCGCGGGAACCCAGCCGTGCATCGTGGTGCGGCCCAGCACGGGCAAGGGCATCGCGGTCAGCGTGGCCCTGGTTCCGGCCGCCGTACCCGCCGACTACGTCACGCAGCCGCCCACCGACCACGTCGCCGCGGCCTGTCTCCCCGTCGACCGGGTGGAGATACGGCCCGGCCGGGGCGCGGTGGTCCAGGCGCTCAGCAGCGCCGGCACCGAGATGGGGGACACCCGCTATCTGGTGACCGACTCCGGCGTGCGCTATCCCATCGCGTCGGAGGACACCCTCACCGCGCTCGGTTACACGCCCGCCGACGTGCGGGGCGTGCCCGCGGCGCTGCTGATGACCCTGCCGACAGGAGCGACGCTCGACCCCGGTGCGGCCGCGCTGTCGCCGCCCGACGGCGGGGACCAGCCCAGCGGCACCTGCCCCGGGGTGGACGGCACGGACGGCTCGGGCGGTTCGGGCAACGGTGCGGGGAAGGCCACGTCGGCACGGGCCACATCGGCCCCGGGCACAGCGACTCAGGGCTCATCGGCCCAGGTCACACGGGTCAAGGCCGCCTCCCTGCGGGCCGGCAGCCCGAGGTGACGTAACTGCGGGACGCAGGCCGAACGTACGTCACGCGACGCATCCGCAGCGGGGCCGCCACCCCGCATTCTCGACCAGACAGCAGCAGTATCCGACGAGATGGAAACAGGTGAACCAAGTGGCCGACGGCGGAATGATGAGCGGAGCCGCCCCCGGACTCAAGGCGACATATGTCGCGAACCTTGAGGTCGCCAAGCTGATGCAGAACGCCTACGAGGACGTCCTGCGCATCCGGCGAATCGTCGAGAACTCCCAGAACGACCTGGAGACGGGTTACAAGGGCGCGGACGGACAGGCGTTCTACGGCCTGCTCTCGAGTTGGGACGCCGACGTGCGCCAGGTCGAGCAGGGCCTCCTGAACGTCAAGGAGCAGATGATCGCGACTTCCGGTCACCAGCAGACGAAGCAGGAGGAGCAGCTCGAGGCCGTCCAGCGCCAGCAGAGTGCCTTCTCCGGCCTGCAGGGTCCTTCCGGCCGCTGACGACAGTCGCGTTCAACACCCGTCTGATCCAGGGGACTTCCCGGATCTGACACCCGAAACCAAGGAGGTGCCTCATGCCTGAGGCAAGTTATGATCACGGACAAATCGACATCAACTACGGCTCGACCGATGGTGTCACCGCTCAGCTGATCAACGCGAGCGAGGCGATCGACACCGTCCTGAACAACCTCCAGCAGGCCGTGCGCCGCTGGGAGCCGAGCTGTGTCGGTGTCCACAAGGGTGTCTTCAACGAGAAGTTCACCGAGTGGCACGGCTACATGGACCACGCGGCCCAGGCCGTCCAGAGCCACGGAAGCCTGCTCCACAACATCGCCGACGACTACAACGTCCTCGACCGCACCCTCGCCCAGAACTGGGGCGACCTCTCGGTCAAGTAACCGGCTCCTGAGAGGAATACCGTGGCTACCCAGGCACGCCTCACGAAACTCGACTCCGACGGAGTCAACGCGTTCATGAACGGGCCGCTCGCGGAATTCATCGCGGCCCTGCACGACTTGGGGATCGACTCCAACGGAACCCTTTCCCCGCGATCCATCGCCCGCGGCTACACGAACCCGGACACCTTTCCCCTGACCAAGCCGCTCGGCATCGGCCTGATGGCCGGCGGGGACACGGTGCACGGATCGACCCTGAACACCACGACGCTCAAGTTCACCCAGAGCATCGACCAGATCATCCAGGGCCTGACGGACCTCTCTCAGGAAGTCAAGGACAGCCTCACCAAGATGGTGAACGAGTTCCTGAAGAAGCAGGGGGACACCCTGAGCGACATCAAGGCCGCGGACTTCCTGAACCTGATCAAGTCGGCCACCGGCACGGGGACCAACGGCCCGAACGGTCTGCCGAACCCGAGCCAGACCACCACCACCTGACACGGAAGGGGCGGAGGGGCGATCCATGCCTGCCGACCAGTGGGCCTCAGCAGTCCAGTTGCTGACGGGCTATCCCATGCCCGATCGCACCACACTGTTCGAGGACCTCTCCGGGAGTGACGGCAAGACGCCGTTGATGAATGTCAAGATCGAGTCGCGGGGCAACGTGGCCGCGACCGATGCGATCGGGTCGAATGTCGGCGCGAACGTGGACGGACATTCCTACGTCCTTGGCTATTACACGGGTTCCGGAGACAGCGTCAATCTCAACAAGATCTCGATTGACTTCCTCTGGGACCCGCACTCCCGGCCGGCCCGGCCGGGCACGCCCCTCGACAACTACATATTCGGGTCACGCGCTCTGCTGAACTCGCTCATCAACGCCCCGTTCTCGTCGCAGGGCCAATCCTACGGCGGGCTGGTGGTGGACCCCCAGAACTCCGTCAACCTGCGGACCTTCTCCGACATCGCCGGCGCTTTCGACCGGGCCTCCCGCTACTTCAGCGACCAGGAGGTCATCCTCAAGCAGTGGGAGGACTCGCTCCACGCCGACGACGCGAAGATGCAGGGCAACGCCGCCGACGCGTTCGCCGCGCTGATCAAGCGGATGCGGGAGAACTATCAGGGCTACAAGGACCAGTTGAGCCCGTCCGGATTCTCCGCGAAGAACTTCGCCCTGCTTCCCGTCAACGGGAACGGGGCGTCCCTGACCAAGCAGGGCGACGGTCTCATCGGCGCGGCCAACGCCGTCCACCAGTCGAGCTACGACCTCATCACGGCCTGGCACCAGTGGGGGAACAACCCGGCCTCCAACCCCATGCTGGCCCTGGACAACATCATCTACGACATCGCAAGCTGGATCCAGTCCTACAACCTGAGCCAGGTGAGCGGCAGCATCACGCCGGTGTACGGCGACGCGCCGTCCCAGTACAGCGTGTTCGCGACAGGCTCCTACCAGTCGGCGCACCCCACGTGGGGCGATCTGTCGCAGATAGACACCTGGGGCAACATCGGCAAGCTGGCCGTCCAGCGGTGGAACGACGCGGTCGAGGCCATGCTGGCCCCGGCCGGCAACGCGCAGCTCAGCATAGTGAACAACGCGTTCATCGACGCGGCGGCCATCGTCACGTCACCACTGACCACCAAGGACACCTCTGCGCTCGGCACCAACCAGAAGGACGGCTCCAACGACAAGACGGACCCGAACAAGGCGTTCGAGGACTACCTCAAGAAGAACGGCCTCGACGGGAACAACGGCGCGGACGGGGGGAACGACGGCCTCAACGGCAAGGACGGCACCGGCAAGGACGGTACCGGCAAGGACGGCCCCAACATCAAGGACCTCCCGCCCCCCACGCTCAACGGCAAGAACGGTGCCGGCAACAACGGGCTGAACGGGCCCGGTCTTGACGGGTCCGGTCTTGACGGCACGGGCCAGAACGGCACCGGCCAGGACGGCACGAGCAAGGACGGGAAGGGTCCCGACACGCGAGCGCTGACCATGCCGGTGCCCGCCCCGCAGCTCAACGGGGGCAGCGGAACCGGCAACAGCGGCCTGGACGCGAGCGGCCTGAATCTTCCCGGCCTCAACGGTGCGGATACCGGTACCGGTACCAACGGGCCGCTCGGCACCGACACCTCGGGCAATACGACGACCAACGGACCCACCACCGCACTCACCCACCCGATTCCCACACCCCAGCTGAACGCTGCCGGCCTGCCGGGCGTCGACGGCCTGGGCCTCGGCGGTGACTCCGGTCTGGGAGGCCCCGGCTCCACCGACACCGGGACCGGCGGCCCCGGAGTCGTGCTCCCTGGCCTCGGCGGACCCGGAACCGGCACCGGCACCGGCACGACGAAGATCCCCCTCCCCACGCCCTCGCTGCAGGGCCGGAACGACGCCTCCACGGTCACCTACCCCGACGGCAGTACGCGCTCCGTCCTTCCCGACGGCAGCGTCGTCACCACCAGCGCCGACGGCACCAAGATCACCCGCAGCCCCGACGGCACCACGGTCACGCTCAACCCCGACGGCACCGAGATCACCGCTCAGCCCGACGGGACGACGACCACGCTCAACCCCGACGGCAGCAAGAGCGTGCTGAGTCCGGGCGGCACGATGACGCTGACCGATCCGGAAGGCCACACGTCGTACATCGGTCCGGACGGCAAGACCCTCCCAGGCCTGCCCCACAGCACGCTGGTCAACACACCGGCTCCCTCCCTCAACGCGCCGGGCTACGACCTGCCGGGCATCTCGGGAGCCGACGGATACCACGCCGGCGGCGCGCTCTCGGGGGCGCACGCCGGACTGTCCGGGAGCGATCTGCCGAGCAGCCTGTCCGGGAGCCATCTGTCCGGGAGCGGGCTGTCGAACCCGGCGTACGAGGAGTCCGGGTACGACGTCTCGACCGACTTCCCCGGCTACGGCGCGGACTCCCTCGCCGGAGGGGCCGGCGTCGGGCTCGGCGGTCCCACCGCCACCGGGGCCGGCGGGCCGGCCCCGGGCATGATGCCCGGGATGGGCGGCGCGGGCATGGGCGGTATGGGTGGCATGGGCGGCGGTGCCGGCGCCGGTGCGGGCACCGACCGCGTCCGTGACTTCGTCGCCGCCGAACCCACGGCCACGGCCGCCCGCGCCGGCCAGGGCGCCGGCCAGGCAGGCTCCGGCATGCCCTTCATGCCGCCGGGCGGCGGCCAGGGCGCAGGCCAGCAGACGCAGAGCTCGGAGCGTGAGCGCGCCAACTGGCTCGCCGAGGAAGAAGACGTCTGGGGTACAGAGGACGCCGGCAATCCCGCGGTGCTCGGGCGCGATGACGCCGCCGACACGGGAGCACAGCGCAACGCCTTCATGACAGGGGACAACTGATGAGTTCACCGTTCGGAGACCTGGAGGAGCGCCTCGCCATGGCGATCGCGGACCTCGAGGCGTCGGAGCGAGCCGCCGCACAGGCCCAGGAGCGCATCCTTCAGGTGAGCGTCTCGGCCACCTCCCGCGATGGTGCCGTCAAGGTGACGGTGAGCGGCACGGGAGAGGTCACGGGGGTCAGCTTCCTGGCGAACCGGTACCGGCAGATGGCGGCTCCGCAACTGGCGGCCTCCCTCATGGAAGCCATGGGGCAGGCACGAGCCAAGGCGTCCAGGGACGTCGCCGAGGTGGTCAAGCCACTCACCCAGACGGTGAACCAGCTGCAGAACGACATGAATGTGGCAGCGCCGGACACGCCGTCCATTCCCGGCTCGGAGGCCGACTGGGGGGCCCTGATAGGCCGGTTCCTGGGACCCGCGGCGCCTCCCGAGCCGGAGCGCGGCGGCACGAACGGGGGCCGTCGCAAGGGACGCGGCAAGGCCCTGTACGACGAGGTCGAGGGGGAGACGGACGGTGACACCCATGGGTGACTTAGTTTCGGAATCAATCAAGTCTTACGTCATGTAACGGGGGCGCTCCACCGGCGCCCTGGTGCACTCTGTTCCTCTCCACCACCCGCACCGGGTGCCGGCATTCCTTGGAGTCGTCATGCCTGAGAGCTTTGAGTCGTCAGCCGATAGGGTCTACGACGCTTCGAAGGCTCTGCGCGCCTTCAAGCAGGCCGTGCACGAAGTCGTCACCAGCTTCGACAGCGGCGTGGCCGACACGATGCACTGGTACGGGCAGGACGGCGCCGACGACTTCGCCAACGCGGAAGGGCCCATCTACAAGAAGACGGTGGAGAACACCCGTAACACCCTCGTCGCCCTGACGGACACGTTCGAAGCGCTGGCCGACGGCACCATGAAGAACGCCGACGAATACGTGCGCAAGCAGGGCGAAGTGGTCGACTCGATCAAGCACCACCAGAACCAGACCGGTAACCGTTCGTGAGCGGTAATCTCGACCTGGGATCTCTGCCTCAATGGGTCAAGAATCTGATCTTTGCGCTCACCGGTGAGAAGCCGCCGACGGCCAACGCCCAGATGGCACTCAACGCGGCTGGCGTCTACGACCAAGCCAACAAGCACTTCGACAAGATCATGGATTCGGCGCGCCAGTTGTTGCAGCGCGTCGGTGACGGCATGCCGGAGGCGGCCCGGCAGCAGTTCCAGTCGACCATCGACAGCTTCACGTCCGGGCGCGGCAGGACCTACCTGCGGGGCTTCCAGGACCAGCTGGTCAGTGTCAACAAGGACCTCCAGCAAAAAGCCCGGGACATCTATGACATGAACTGGCAGCTCCTGGCTGCCGTCATCGAGATGCTCGCGCTGCTGGCCTGGGTCGCGGCGCTGGCTCTTTTCGGCTTCGGCGGTCTCGGGGCCCTTCAGGGCGCGATCTTCAATCGCGCCCGTGTGGCCATTCTGTCCGTTTTCTTGAAGTTTCTTCAGCGCATCAAGCTCGCTCCGGGCGTCTTCGAGGGCTTCGAAGAGGCACTCATCTCGTTCGCCACCCAGCTGGCGAACAAGCTCTGGGGCTCGGCGCAGTTCCGGCGTACCTCGTTCGACTGGAAGCAGGTCGGCCAGGACGCCCTTTACGGCGTCTTCGCCGGTGCCATCGGCGAAACGTTCAGCCACGGCTTCGACAACCTGAAGAACCTCGTGACGAAGGTGAACCGGTCGGGGGGCTTCGACGACCTGGGCATAGGGAACCTGGGGAACAACTCGAGAACGTTCCTGAACCGCATGACCCACGAATTCGGCGAGAACACGAACGCGTTCGTGTCCGAGGGCATGGGCGAAGCCCTCGGCGCCGCGGCGCTGTCGGTTTTCTTCGGCGGCCCGGGGTTCACCGTGGGAACCTTTTGGACCGCCGGTCTCAGCGGCGTCACGGAGCACCACGCCACCAGGGGCGTCGTGGCCGGCGCGACGTGGCTCCGGAGCAAGTTCGTCAACAGACCGGACACCGGGAAGGACGGTGTCAACACCTGGGGCACGAAGGACCCGGTGGGCCCGGGACCGGACTCCGCCACGCAGGACTACAAGTCCCAGTTCAACGGCTGGGACGACGCCAAGACCGGCAAGTCGGTGGACGCGTCGGCGGGTCCGGACTTCAAGGCACCGCTGTCCGCCGGCCCGGACTCGAAGGCCGACAACGCCACCGGTTTCGACGAGAAGTTCCTCGTGTCGAACGGCCCGGACGGTCCGGCCGCGCAGGTGAACGGCCCGACCGTGTCGGAGGGCCCGAACGCGAACGCCCATGTGGTGACGGGCCCAGGCGGACACGCCGACGCGGCGGCCGGTCCCGGGCCGCAGGTCACCATGTCGGCGGGGCCGATCGGGCAGGCCGACGTGGTGGCCGGTCCGGGCGGGAACGCCAATGTGCTTAACGGTCCGGCCGGTTCGGGCAATCACGCACAGCCGCAGACCGTGCAGGGCGCGGGGCCACGCGTCTCGGCCGCGCCGGACGGTTCCTCCCACGGGCCGGGCGGCGACACCTCCCGCCTGGTGTCCAACGGCGCGGGTGCGTCGGCCGCGTCCTCCGGCCCCTCGGGCCGTAACGGCGATGTGCAGCGGCCCTTTGACAACCAGCTCGCGTCGCAGCCGTTCACGTCGAGTGACAACGGCTTCGACCCGGTCCCCACGACCGTCACATCCGCCCAGGACGTGCCGGACGCGGTCACCTCCGACCCCACGATGACGCAGAACTTCGTCTCCGGACCCGACCACACGACGGCGTCTCCCGTGCCCGGCGCGGACGCGACCGTCACCGGCCAGGGCGACAGCTTCGCCCGGCACGCCGACCCGGTGCCGGCCACCGGCCCCGGTGTGAACGGCGCGGGCGCGGTCGGCCCGGCCCCGGACGGCACGGCGCACCCCGGACAGGCGCACGGCGACCTCGGCACCGGCCTCGGTTCCGCGTCGCCGACGCACGTGAACGGACTGAACGGTCTCGTGTCCGACGGCACGGGGCCCGGCGCCCTCCACGTCCCGGACCCGTCCGTGGCACAGCCCGCGCCTGGCGTCCAGGCCGCACCGGTCGCCGCGAACGGTCATGCCGCCACGACCGCCATGACCGGTCAGGCGTCGCCCACCCCCTCGTCGGCGCATGCCGCCACGACCCAGCACGCCGTCGCCGTCGACGGCCTGTCCGACCGTCAGAACACCTACCTGGAGCGGCACGGGCTCACTCCGAGAGTGTCCGAGACGGGTCAGGACAGCCTCGTACGCGCGCTGAGCACCGCCGCGCCCGATCTCGTGACGGGCACCCCCACCGAGATCCGTTCCCACCTCTCGGACACGCTCCTCGCCGAACTCGACTCCGAGCCGGGCGCTTCCCGTCCGCTGTGGGACGCCATCGACGCGCATGCTCAGACGGCGGTGGCCCACGGCCGCACCGACGACCTCGTGCGCGAGGGCACGCACCAGAACCGGTCCGAGATCTACACCGAGGAACTCCGCAAGGTCCACCGCGACTGGAGCGACGACCACCGGCGCTCCCTCGCGCAGGCCATGCGCACGTCCACGACCACCGGCGACCCGGCCGACGACATCCTGCCGCTGGTGGCAGGTCACGTCTACGGCGTCACGCTCACCGTCGTGCAGCCGAACGGGACGACCGCGGTCGTCGGTTCTCCCCATGGCCGTCCGGTCGTCGTCGCCCGAGGCCGCCGCGACCAGTGGATCGCGGCGGACGAGACGCCACAGGCGCTGTCGGACCGCGACTTCCAGCAGCGTTGGGACGGCGTGCCGCTCGACACCCCCGAGATCGCGCGAGCCGCCGCCAGTGCGCAGAAGCTGCTCGCTCAGTTCGGGCGGATCACCGATCCCCTGGGCCTGGGCAACCGGGACTTCTCCGGCCTGGACCGGGACGAGCAGGCCGCACGGCGTCTCACGTACACGCTCTACACCACGCCGGGTCTCACCGACGCGAGCCGGGAGGACGAGGCGCGCGCCCTGGCGGGTGACCTGCTGGCGGATCCGCTGGCGACGGTGTCCGTGGACGACGGCCCCGGCCGCTTCGCCACCCTGTCGTCGGGCCCCGACGACCTGATCTTCAGGCCGCCGCTGGACAGCGACTCCCTCACCTCCGACGGGGACCCCTTCGCCTCCGACGAGGACCTCTTCGCCTCAGAGGGGGACCCCTTCACCTCCGACGAGGACTCCCTCACCTCCGACGTGGACTCCCTCACCTCCACGCTCACGGCGGACGTCCTCCCGGACGCCGATGCCGCGACCTCCACCGTCCACGCCACAGCGCAGCCCGATCCCACGCCCACACCCACGCCCGCTCTGCTGACGTCCGACGCCGTGGTGTCGCAGCACCCGTCCGCCGAGGAAGTACCCCCGGCCTACGGCGAGGAAGCACCTCCGGCCTACGACGAGGGAGCACTCCCGGCGTTCGCCGAGGGGGAGCGCGCCCCTCGGTACGACGGCCGGAAGATCAGCTGGCTCAAGGGCAGGGAACTCGCGAAGCGCCTGGGCGTGGATCGGCACAAGCTCGAGCGCGTGAACCGGTACGAGTGGTTCGACGCGTCCGAGGCCGATCGGCTGCGTACCACGCTGAAGCTCAAGAGCGCCGACGCGATTCTCGATCTGGCCGAGGACATCGGCCGTGTGCCGACGGACCTGCCCGAGATCGCCGCCGATCTGGGGGTCGAGCCGGTCAGCCTGCTCAAACTCTCCCGTGAGCTGGGTGCCGACCCGGCGAACGTCGCCGTCGTCCTCGGCCAGGAGCTGCTCACCGGTGGCCCGGAGCGCGCCGGCCAGCTGCGCAACACGGTGGCGTCGATACTCGGCAGCCTCCACCCGGGGGCCGGCCGGCAGAGTCGCGGCAGGGGTTGGCTGATCGCTGTCGCGGCCGCGCACGGGATCGACTGGCAGGGCCTGACGCACCCCACGAACGGCTTCGCCAAGTTCCTGGCCCGCGGGTCGTCGGGGATTCCCCCGTTCCGGAGTCCGTGGCATCTCTCCATGATCGACGCCGTGGACGCCTGGGCCACTCCCCGCCAGGGATGGGGCGGGTACGTCGCCGCCTGGGAGGGGAACGCCCGGCGGTCCGAGACCGGGTTCGCGACGACGCCGCAGGACTCGCTCAGCGACACGGTGGCCATCACCCAGCGTGCGGCCGCCGCCGTCGACAGGCAGCTCGCGCCCCGTGACACGGTGTCCCGTGACCGCCGTATCGCGCTGGTACAGCGCGTCACGGCTCAGCTGTTCGAGCACCCGGACCGCCGCTCCGACGTGGACGGCGTGGCCGCTCGGGTGATCGCCGAGAGCGAGGAGCGCGGCGAGATCCGGCCGCTGGTGACCAGCGAGGACCGCAGCGAGGTCCGGCCGCCGGCGACCGACGAAGCGCCCGTCGACGAGGCCGTCTTCGATCAGCTCTGGTCCAGTGCGTGGACCCGGGCCACCGGAGACGCGCTGCCCGCCGCGATCGACAGCGCACGGTCTCTCGTCGGTCCCCTGCGCACGCTCCCGCCCTCGATCAATCCCCACGAGGATCCGTACGACCGCCTGACGCCGGAGGACAAGGCGGTCCGCCGGGTCGCCTACCACCTGTACACGCACGCGAACGACACCGAGGGCGCCAAGACCCTGGCCGAGCGGCTGGTGGCACAGATGCCGCCTGCCCGGGGCAGGTTGCTGGGTGGCGCGAGCATCGTCGAAGTCGATGTCCCGGACGCGCCCGCGGAGCAGACGGCGGCGGACGCGGAGCAGGCGACGGCGGACGCGGCGCAGGCCGCACCTAAGGTCTCGGCCCCTCCGGCCGAATCCGCCGACCCGAAGACGCAGGACGCCACGGCGGCGAAGGACGCCGGTACGACGAAGGCCTCCTCGACGGTGCAGGACGACGGGACGGCACAGGACGCCTCGGCACAGGACGCCTCGGCGAAGGAAGCCTCGGCGAAGGAAGCCTCGGCGAAGGAAGCCTCGGCGCCGCAGACCGAGGGCGGCCTGTCCGAGCGTCAGAACACGTACCTGGAGCGGCACGGGCTCACCCCGAAGGAGCCCGAGGCAGCTACGGACAGTAAGGGCAGTGCGGACAGTCTCGTCCTCGCGCTGAGCACCGCCGCGCCCGATCTCGTGTCCGGCACCCCCGCCGAGATCCGTGCCCACCTCGCGGACGCACTCCTCGCCGAACTCGACTCCGAGCCGGGCGCTTCCCGTCCGCTGTGGGACGCCATCGACGTGCAGGCCCAGGCGGCGGTGGCCCACGACCGCACCGACGACCTGCTGCGCAGAAGCAAGGACAAGAAGCGGCCCGAGATCTACATGCAGGAACTCCGCCGGGTCTACCGCGGCTGGGGCGACGACCACCGGCGCTCCCTCGCGGAGGCCATGCGGACGTTCACGACCGCCGGTGACGCGACCGACGACATCCTGCCGCTGGTGGCAGGTCACGTCCACGGCGTCACTCTCACCGTGGTGCAGCCGAACGGGACGACCGTGGTCGTGGGCGCACCCGACGGCCGTCCGGTCGTCATCGCCCGGAAGCCGTGGCCGGCTGCCGGCAAGCGCGTCAGCGCACACCGCGACCAGTGGATCGCGGCGGCCGACGACGTCGAGCGGACGATCCAGCCGTCGGTGGACGACGAGAGCGAGGAGCCGGACAGGCTCTCGGCCCGCGCCTTCCAACGCCGTTGGGAGAAGACGGGACTCGACAACCCCGAGGTCGCGCGGGCCGCTGCCAGTGCGCAGGACCTGCTCTCGAAGTTCGGGCGGGTCACCGATCCCCTCGGTCACAGCGACCGGGACTTCGCCGGCCTCGGCCAGGACGAGCAGGCCGCGCGACGTCTCACGCACCTGCTCTACACCACGCCGGGTCTCACCGACCCGGAGCGGGCGGACGAGGCGCACGCCCTGGCGGCCCAGCTGCTGGAGGATCCGCTGGCGACGGTGGCCGTGGACAACGGCTCCAGCCGTCCCGCCAGCCCGTTGAGCTCCAGGGACCTGCCCTTCCGTGACATCGAGGCGGACGCGGACGAGGCGGACGCCCCCGCCCCGCAGCTCGTCTCCCTGCTCGGTCCGGACGCCTTCCCGGACGCCGGCTCCGCGAGTTCCGCCGAGCATGCCGCGGCGGAACCCGACGCCGATGCCACGGCGGAACCCGACGCCGATGCCACGGCGGAACCCGACGCCGATGCCACGGCGGATCCGGGTGCCGCATCGCCGGCGACCGTGACCGACCCGTCCGTCGTGCCGGCGACCGTGACCGACCCGTCCGTCGTGCCGGAAACCGTGACCGACCCGTCCGTCGTGCCGGAAACCGTGACCGACCCGTCCGTGGTGGAAGAACCTCCGGTCTATGAGGAGGGACCACTTCCGCAACACGACGATGGGGAGCGTGCCCCTGGGTACGACCGCCGGAAGATCAGCTGGCTCAAGGGCAAGCAACTCGCGAGGCGCCTGGGCGTGGATCGGCACAAGCTCGTGCGCGTGAACCGGCAGGAGTGGTTCGACGCGTCCGAGGTCGATCGGCTGCGTACCGTGCTGAAGCTCAAGAGCGCCAACGCGATTCTCGATCTGGCCGAGGACATCGGCCGTGTGCCGACGGACCTGCCCGAGATCGCCGCCAACCTGGGGGTCGAGCCGGTCAGCCTGCTCAGACTCTCCCGTGAGCTGGGTGCCGACCCCGCGCACGTCGCCGTCGTCCTCGGCCAGGAGCTGCTCACCGGTGGCCCGGAGCGCGCCGGCCAGCTGCGCAACACGGTGGCGTCGACACTCGGCAGCCTCCACCCGGGGGCCGGCCGGAACCGTCGTGGCAGGGGTTGGCTGATCGCTGTCGCGGCCGCACACGGGGTCGACTGGCAGGGCCTGACGCGCACGCGCCCTCGGAGCGGCCTGGCCAAATACCTGGCCCGCATGTCGTCGGAAATTCCCCCGTTCCGTAATCCGTGGCATCTCTCCGTGGTCGACGCGGTGGACGCCTGGTCCAATCCCCGCCCGGAATGGGACGAGGGGTACGTCGCCGCCTGGCAGTCCGGGACCGGGGACGAGTCCGCGGCGACGCCGGGGAACTCGCTCAGCGGCACGGTGGCCATCACCCAGCGTGCGGCCGCCGCCGTCGACAGGCTGCTCGCGCCCCGTGACACGGTGTTCCGTGACCGCCGTATCGCGCTGGTCCAGCGCGTCACGGCTCAGCTGCTCCGGCATCCGGGCGACCTCTCCGACGTGGACGGCGTGGCCGCTCGGGTGATCGCCGAGAGCGAGGAGCGCGGCGAGATCCGGCCGCTGGTGACCAGCGAGGACCGCAGCGAGGTCCGGCCGTCGGCGACCGACGAAGCGGACTTCGACGAGGCCGTCTTCGATCAGCTCTGGTCCAGTGCGTGGTCCCGGGCCACCGGAGACGCGCTGCCGGCCGCGATCGACAGCGCACGGTCTCTCGTGGGTCCCCTGCGCACGCTCCCGCCCTCGATCAATCCTCACGAGGATCCGTACGACCGCCTGACGCCGGAGGACAAGGCGGTCCGCCGGGTCGCCTACCACCTGTACACGCAGGCGAACGACACCGAGGGCGCCCAGGCCCTGGCCGAGCGGCTGGTGGCACAGATGCCGCCTGCCCGGGACAGGATGCCGGGCGGCGCGCCCAAGAACACCAGGAAGCGCCGCAAGGGCGGTGGCGGCAACGACGCGACCGCGCCGACAGGCTCCGCGACGGACAACCAGGCGGGCCCCTCGACGGTGAGCCAGGCGGGCCCGTCGACGGACGCCCAGCCGGGCCCCTCGACGGAGAGCCGGCCGGGACCCTCGACCTCGCGCGCCGCAGCACCCTCCAGCTCCAGTGGGCAGCTCACCGCGAGCCGGCCGCGCCTGGGCCGCACGGACGCGCGGCACCTGGTCACTCTCGCCCTTCAGCGCTGGACGGAAGAGCACACGACGACAGACGTCATCGGCGATCGCTCCGAACAAGTCGTCGACCAACTGGCCCGCCGGCTGCTCACCTACGACCAGACGCTGTCCGTCGCTCCGGACGTGGATCTCGCCGACTATCTGGTAGCCCTGCACGCGAGCGGTGCTCCCACACCCCCCGCATCGACGATCGAGTCCCTCATGCGGCACCGCGACGTGCTCGTCGCGGTGTCAGGGTCCCCCGTGGCCGCCCGGTTGATGGCCACCTCCCCCGGACTGATCGAGACGCTCTCCTCCTACCCCGATCTGCTGCGCGCTGTGGGGGACCCGCAGTACACGATCGTCGCGACGAGACTGAGCGAATCCGCGGACATGGTCGCGGTGATCTCCTCGAGCCCGGCCTTGCTACAGGCGCTGGAGACCGATCCCGCAATCCGGCCCGGCATGCTCCGGTACCCCAGGCTCGTCGTGGCGTTCCGGTCGCGTCCGGACCTGATCCTGCGGATGTTCGCGGATCGCCACATCGCCGCCGAGCTCCTGCCCGAGGTGGGACCTCTGACCGATGTCCTGCTGAGCGCGGACGTGTCCACGTACGAGAACGTCGTGGCCCAGCTCGATGAGAACGTCGACCTCGCGGCGGCCTTGCTGGGACGGCCTGACGCGCTTTCCGGTGCCGAT
>NZ_JBICZA010000050.1:0-46845 GCF_043201585.1 Streptomyces sp. NPDC048297 | reverse complement strand
GGAGGATGGAACTGAGGTCCGGCTTGGGGTGTTTCTCAGCAACAGCAAGAGCCGCCGGGCCAAGCTGACCGCCGACAAGCTGCGTGCGCTGGCCGCCCTCGGACTCAACTGGGCGTGAGCCATCAGTTCAAGGGGAGGGCCGTCTACCGGGCGCTTGCGGGGCGCCGTCGTCACGACCGGGCCGGCATCTCCATCGCTTTGCAGCGGGCTCCATACCGCCGCTCGGCGCGCTGTAGAAGCTGCAAACACGCCTTGGACAGCTTTTCGAGCTTTTCGTCGTCGACCCCGAAGTTCACCAGGTAGCCGTCAGGTCCACGGTTCAAATCAAGGACCTCAGCGGCACGGAGGTTGGGCCAAAAGCGGCCATGCGCGAGGCCGGAGGCCACGCGCCACAGCGCCCGCGTCTGGTCGGGTTCCATCTGGGCGGTCGCCGCAGCTTCAGTGATGATCTTTGTCGCGCTCGGCCTGGGCAACCCCGGAAGGCCCAAGCTGACGGCGAGCTGCCGGACTTCTTCATACCGCTGGGTGCCGGTCCTCCCCCAAGGACTGGTGATGTGATTGACGTCCGCCTCGTGGTCGGCCCGGTTGCGGAAGTCTTCAGCCCACAGAGTGAGCGTGCGGTGCCGACGCTCGACTCGGTCCTTGCCGTCCAGCAGCCACACGGCCGTAGCGAAGTTCTCCAGGGCGGCTCGTAGGAGCGTCCAGGGGCTGACCGGATCCACCTGTCGTGCCTCGGTCACGAGCTGAGTGAGGGCTTCGACATGAAGGAGGCCTGCTGAGAAGGACGAACTGATGAACTTGGATGCACCCCATGGATGCAGCGGCTTGTCGTCTGTGGCCAAGCTGCTGCGGACCTCAGGATCAGGCAACAGCCTGAAGTGGTCCTCAGCTCGATACTCCGCGGCGGCACCGAAAAGCGGGGCCAGGTAGGAAAAGTTGCCCAACTCTGGGGCAGAAGCGTTCATAATTCGGCCAGGTTACGCACCTTCGTGGTGTTGCGCCTTCGGTTATCCCGAACCAGAAGTCCGGGTGTACCCGACGCTGTCAACAGGCCCGGGGGCTTTTGCTGTCCGGGGCCAGCAACCTCGCATCCCAGGGGCTACACGCACTGGAGCGCGATGCCGTGGTTCTGAGCTGGGGCATCGCACTAGCGTGCGTGTAGCCCCTGGGATCTTGGGCCGCTCCCCCTCTGCGGGCTACGTGGCGGCCGGAGTCTGCCGGAATCCGGCGGCGATCTCATGGTGGCGTGCGGGCACCGTGTTCGGGCCGACGCGGACGTAGAACTCCGGGCGCTGTGAGTCACGGTCACGGTAGGCGTACATCTGGCCCCCGCCGGAGACCTCGATCGCGAGGACCTTCTTGCCGTCGTGGTCGATCACGCGTGACTCGTACGGCGGCACCGGCTCCACGCTGTCCCGGATCATGCCGACGACCTGGAGTTCCTGCTTGTCGACGGTCGGCTTCTCGGGCAGGCCCACGATCTGCAGGTCGTCGCGGACGCCGATCAGGACGGTGCCGCCGTCCCGCGATGCGAAGGCGGCGATGGTCTTCAACATCTTCTTCCGTGAGTCGCCCTCCGGGACCTCCCGTTTGCACTCCAGGTACGTTCCCTCTCCGTTCGCCAGGAGGATGTCCAGCTCCGGGCCGGGCTGCTCCCAGACGACCGAGGCATCGCGGGCGCGCCCGTACGCGGGAGCCGGGAAGTGGCGCCAGTCCAGCCACCCGTCTGCGCGGCGGAGCATCAGCAGGCTGTCGTGCGCGAGTCCGTGGGGCAGCGGGAAGCGATAGGTGCCGGGACCGTTGACGGGCTGGGGCTGGTTGCCCGCCGCCCAGCTCAGCGCCAGTTCCGCGCCGTCCAGGGCCTTGCCGGCGACGACGGCCGTCAGCAGGTCGGGCCCGATGGTGATCTGCTCAAGCCAGCCCGCGCGCTGCGGCTGGACGATGCGCCACAGGTCCGCACGGCCCGCGTTGCTGTCGTGGGGGGGCGCTGGTAGAGGAAGGCGCTGAGCGCCTGGTCGAAGTTCAGGAAAGAGGGGCCGTCCCCGACCAGGAGGTCGTGGCCGGGCTGGGGAGTGTTGGTGTCCCGGTTGAGGATCCACTCGGTGCGCGGCCACGGCGTAGTCACCCGGTCCCACTCTTGCTGGCCGCGCAGCCGGGAGGTGGAGGCGCTGGAGGGAGGCGGGCTCGGGGCGACGACTTGGAGGCCGTGGACGTCCTGGTCGTCACCGCGCAGCAGCGCGGCGACCGTCGGGCCGGGCAGGGACAGTTCCAGAAAAGCCGCCGTGCTGTAGCGCCAGGCTCGCTCCGTCACCGGGGTGTCGTCGTCCAAGGTGATCTGGCCATGGTGCAGTTGCCACTGTTGATCGTGAGGAACCAGTGCCAGCCGGACGTTCACGGTGGTGCGCTTGCTGAGCATGGCCACCAGTTCGGCCGTGTCCGTCTGCCCGTTGTTCGCCATGCCCGGCTTTCCTCTCCCTGCAGCGTGTGGAGTGCCGGACCAGACGCATCGTCACGGCCCGTGCTCCCGAGCAGGCTACGCCGGGGGTACTGAGCGGGAGACCAAATGCCTGCTGCCTCAGCGCAGGTGGTAGCCGAGCAGCACGATGCCGGCGGCCCGGCGCTGCGTTGCCCACCTGTGTAGGTTCAATTCCGTGTGTTCGAGACGGAGATTGAGATACTGCCTTCCTTTTGAGACTGGGAGGCCTGGTTGATCATCTTTGATACGAACGCGGTGAACCTTCTGTCACCTGATGGCGCGCGTGCCGACATCATCCGCAAGCTGCGGCAATCGGGACATCACAGGGTGGCCGTGCCGTGGATGGTGCTCGAGGAAATGGCCGCCCATAAGGCGCGCCTCTACCCGGTCAAGCACCAGGCTGTCCTGAACACCCTGGAGAAGCTGCGGGACATCCTGCCCTGGGAGCCGGAAAGCTCGCTGGAACCGCTGGACCTGGAGCGCTTCCTGGATCACTGGCGGAAGGTCTACGGAGAGATCTTCGAGGTGATCGAGACCAGCGACGGGGTCATCCGCAGGGCATTCCAGCGGGAGGCGATGGCCCAGCTGCCAGCGAAGCGCGGCAAGGACCACTCTGAAGGTGGCCGCGATGCGGCGATCTGGTTCTCCGTCCTGGAATTCCTGGAACAGAGCCCGGACCAGCACGTCCACTTCGTCACGAACAACAGCAAGGATTTCAGCGACGGGACCAGCTATCCGTACCCGCTGAACGAAGACATCCGTGGCCTGGAACACCGGCTCACTCTGCTGCAGGACTTCGACCAGGTCGTCTCCCAGTTCACCGAGGCGGTGTCCGGGAAAGACGCGGAGGCCGCTGTGCTCGAACTTCTGAAGTCGGCGTCCGTCCAGGAAGGGGTCGCCCAGGCAGCGGCGGGCCTCAGGCACCCTCACTGGTTTCGCCGGTCTCGGCGACGGCACCACGGTGGAGCAGTGGTGCGCGTGGTGTGAGGAACCCGAGATCGAACTGCTCAGCGTCACAGACGTCACGGGCCACAGGATCGAAGATGACGTCTGGTACACGGCGAAGGCCCGATGGCTGTTGTATGGCCTCGCGGTCGACGAGATGGAGTCGCTCTCCGGGCACATCGCCTGCGTGTGGGAGACGAAGGTCCTCTTCTCCACCCGCAACGATGAGACCCGACGCTCCTTTCGCTGGATGAACCGTCGCCGCCGGACACTGGAGACGAGTCGTGCATGGAGATCCTGCGGGGCCTCAAGAAGCGAGTCGCCGGCATCGCGGCGGATGCCAAGCGCAGCCTTCTGGCAGTTCAGACTCCGCTGGCAGGCTTGGGCACCGACCAGCTGCCTCCCTTGCTCGCAAAGCTCGATCTGGCCTCTCTTCGGCTTGCTCAGGATGCCGCCCGGGCGGCAGCACTCGTGAATGGCCCAGCGCAGCGCCTTGCCCGGCAGATCGCTGCCAACCAGAAGCTGATCGATGGTCCTGGCCTACGGTTCGCCCGGCAGATGGCAGCTCACAGTGCCGCCCTGCAGGCAGCAGCCAACAGTCCCGGGCTGCGCCTCGCTCAGCAGGCCGCTGCCTCGATGGCCAAGCTCGACATCGCCGCCTCAATCCCTCAGATCGGCGTGCCCGTTGTCACTCAGCCGACAAGCGGCGGGGCCGCCGTCGCTGAGGACGGTGAAGAGGAGCTGGAGGTTTCCGATGCCCAAGTCGGGCGGGACGTAACAGCCGAAGAAGGCGACGGCACGGCTGAGTAGACCTTCCGGATGAGCCCACGCGGCGGCTCCGGATCCGGGGGTGCGGCACATCTAGCGTGCGTCCATGGAAAACACCCGGATGCCCGAGCCGCTGCGGCGACACCGTCTCGTCTCTGAGGTGGTCATGCACTGCCAGTAGGTGCTGCGCTACACCGGGCCGGATATCGCGCATGACTGAAAGTCGCAGGGTCGTTGGATCAAGTGACTCCATAAAGCCGGGTCCCGGAGATGTCTTCACTTCCCGGGGCCTGTGGTGTGTCCGGCTGGCGTCACCGGAATTCGAGGGGTTTGGGCCGGCTGTGGCACGGCTCCTTGGTCATCGCCTCCAGGAACCCTGGGGGTCACGTTCGGGCATGGTTCTGGGGTGAGTGAGTTGGCCGGTCGCCGCCTCAGCGAGCCAGGCGGCCCACCGGCCGATGAGCTCGTTCAGGTCCCCGATGACGAGCGGGATGAAGGGCCAGGCCACCTGGTGCATCATCATCCCCGGGCCGACGGCGGCGCGTGATTCGTGGTGAGGGTCGAGCGCGAAGGGTTCCATGGTTCTCGCGGTGCCGCGCAGCGGGGTGTCCATGAAGGCGGTCTCGAACCACTGGTACTGGTCTTCTGTCTTCGCGTCGGCGTACCAGAGGGAGTGGCTGCGGCCCTCGTAGCCGTGGTGGTTGGCGGGAACTTTCAGGGAGAGGGTCGCTGAGGCGATGACGTCGAACGGTGCCGGTGTCGAGGTGGTGCGCCAGACCTCGGGGGCGGTCTCCCTCGGTCCGGACAGGGTCAGCTGGGCGTCGTCGATACGGACGGTCCACCCTCCCTGGTTGCCTCTGCGTACCTCCGCGCTCGGGGCAGCGGTCGTGAGGGTCGTAAGGAAGGCGTCAGCGATGAAGGAGAACGAGGTCGTGGCGGCATCGAGCAGGGCCTTGCGGCGGTCGGCCTCGGTGGCGTGTGCCGACGCCCGGCGGTCGGCTTCGGCTTGGCGCGCGACCGCGCCCTGGTTGGCTTCCGGGAGCGCGGCCAGCCCGCCGGAGAGTGCGGCGACGGGGATCTGCCCCAGCCGGGCGAGCGCGTTGCCGACTGCGGGGCGTGCCTGGGGCGCCTTGTAGAGGCATTCCGTGATCAGCGCGGCCAGGAGCGGGGGCGCGGCAGTGAGCGGTGGCTGGGTTCCGTGCAGGTGCTGGTCCTGGTAGTCGTGCTCGGCCGGTCCGGTGAAGGGCCTGGTGCCCTCCAGGAGCTCGTAGGCCAGGACGCCCAAGGCGTAGATGTCGGTCGCGCCGGTGGCCCGCTGGTACTTCCAGACCTCGGGTGCCATGTACGGCAGGCTTCCCCCGCCCTTGTAGGTGTGCTGGGCGGTGGTCGCTTCGGCGTAGCGGGCGATGCCGAAGTCGGCCAGGCACCAGCGGCCACCGAGCAACAGGACGTTCTCCGGTTTGAGGTCGCGGTGGACGACCTCGCGGTCCTTGAGGTCGTCGAGTGCTTCGGCGACGTCGGACAGGACGGCGACCACCTCGTTGAGGGGCAGCCGTCCGTGCTCCTGGATGTGGTCGCGCAGAGACTTCTCGGCACGGGGCATCACCAACACCCACTGGTCTTCGTGCTCACCGCTGTCGATGACCCGCACCATGTTGCGGACGCCGTCCAGGTCGGTGAACAGCATCTCGCGCTCGGTACCCGGCGCCTTGGGCACGAGCTTCACCGCCGCCTTCTCGCCGGCGGTGCTCTCCGCCTCAAACACGGCGCCGAAGCCGCCATCCCCAATGCGGGCGCCGACGGCCCACTCCTCATTCAGTGCCAGTCTCATGGTGCGCGTTGTCTCCATCGTCAACTGCTGTCCCATGAGGGCGGTTTCGCCCCGCTTCTATGGTCTCAGCCCCCACTGACATCGGTGGATCCATGTTGTCCCGGCCCTTCGGGGCGGGTCCCGGAGATGGCCGGCCTTCTCCGGGACCCGTGGTGGCCAAGGCGGGGCCAGATCTCTCCGGCCGCCGTGGGGATGAGCCAGTCGGCAGCTTCGGCGTCGGTCAGGAGCAGTGCCTGCGCCGGGTGGGCGGTGCCGTCCTGTACGACGTAGTCGCGGCCCGGTGCGCGCAGGGCTTCGGAGCGGGGCCGGCTCTCGGGGCGAAGCGCTGCCAGGTGTCGGCGCCGACCCGCGCGAGGATCACGGTGGCGAACTGCTCGCGGGCGGCGGATCCGAGGACGTCGATGGTGGGCCGTCCGTCGAAGAGGATGTGGATGCAGGCCTAGCATCCCGCGTCGGGACCAGATCAGAAGGAGACGTCGATGTAGTCGATGTCGGTGAATTCGACCTCAAGCTGGTCGGCGCGGCGTCCTCGGTCTTTGAAGTACTCCTCTTGGAGTCCTTGGGCGATGACTTCGTTGGGTGTCTGGTCGCCGATGCCGCGCTGTGCGTCGAAGAGGCGTCGGGCGTAGTCGGCCGGGAGGTGGACGGTGATGCGGCGCTGGCGGCCGTCGTCGGTCGTGCCGATCGGTGCGCTGTAGCCGAACCGGGCGCGGGCCTCCACGGTGATCCCGGTACGGGTCGCGGCCTGCTTGCGGCGCCGGTCGCGGACCCTCGGCTGCCAGCGGGCGCGTACCGCCGCGTCGATACGGTCGGCGATCTCCTTCGGCGGCTGTTTGCGCGCGCCGGTGCGGTAGCGCTCCACGGAACGCTGGGTGATGCCGAGTTCCTGGGCGACGGCCTTGGTCGTCTTCAGCTGCCGCAACAGGAAGTTGATCCGCCCTTTGAGGGTCTTGGGCGGTTCGTGGGTGAAGACTTCCTGGCCGGCGCGCTCGATGGCTTCCTGGACCAGGGCGTCGTCGGCGTCGGCGTTGCCCGGGCGGATCCGTCGCACCACGGGGCTACTCCCCTTCGTCCGCGACGGCGTCGCCGCCCTTGATGTGGCGGGCGGGGTTGTAGCCCTGTTCCATCAGGTCCACCGCCCACGCCATGTCCTGGACGCCCTCGACCTTGCAGAAGCCGGGGTTCGCGCCGATGCGGAACGTGCCGTAGACCGGTGTGCCGTCGCCGTTGCGCGGGAGGAAGTCCAGCGGGGAGGAACCTGGGCTGGCGTAGGCGACGCAGTCGGACAGCACCGCGAGCGGATACAGGCCGGTCAGGGCGGCGAGCTTGGCCATCTTGCGGTGCATGTTCACGCGCGCCTTGGCGATGAGCGTCGCCCGGATGTGCGGACTCCACGTCGCCCGTTCCAGGGCGGGCCAGCGCTCGCCCTCGGTGTAGTGGCGGCCCTGGGGTCGTTCGCGGAGCTTGCCGATGCCGCCCTTGACCGTCGACTTGATGGCGGACAGGACCATCGCGCCCTGCCGGTGCCGGCGTACCGCGGCTGCCAGGTCCTCCTCATTCTGGCCGGCCAGGTGCGCCAAGTCGGCGCGGCCGGGCGCGAGTTCACGCAGTGCAGTGCGCAGCACTTCGACGTCGTCCTGGTGGGCGGCGGCGTAGGTCTTGTGCAGGGCCATCGCGGTGAGGAACGCGTCTTCGTCGGTGTCCTTGTCGGTGGGTACGCCCATGTCGGCGGTCGTCGTGAGGAAGGCGTCCTTGAGACGGTCGTGCCACGGGTCCAGGTACGCACCCGTCCCGTGGCGCAGATATGCCTCGCCCGGTGTGACGTCGTAGCCGAGCTCGACCGCGTATGCCACGGTCGGTGTCGCGTACCAGCCGGGTCCTTCGGGGCGCTGTCCGGTGGGCGTGAACGGGTTCGGCAGACGCGGGTCCAGTGCGATGTGGGAGAGGTCGACCAGCCAGCTGCCGGGGATCTTCTTGTCGAAGGCCGGGGCCATGACGTGGACCGGCTCCGACAGGCCGACGGTGAGGCGGGCGGCGGCCGCGAGGAAGGCGGTATTGATGTCGATGCCGACCGCCCACGGGAGCAGGCACTCCTCATCGGACAGCAGCCGGGGGTCGCGGACCCACTGGTAGGCCTCCTCGTCCAGGAAGCCGCCCGTCCAGCCCTGGGCGGCGGGGTGTTCCGGCGGTGCCTCCGGCGGGGCCGGGTCGATCGGGCGGGTGAGCGCGCCCGGGTTCGGACCGGACACCCACTCGCCGGTCGCCTCGTCCTGCACAGGGCGGGTCGGCGGCCGCGTCGCGGTCATCAGCTCCAGCCCCGATACGGCGGTGGAGCCGCGCGGGGTGATGACCCGGGAGGCGTACACGCCCAGTACCCGGGCGAGGTCTGCGGGGTGCAGGGTGGCGGCGGCGCCCCAGGCGCGGGTGTCCAGGGCGTCCCAGGACAGGATCGCCAGCTGCACGCACTGGCGCTGGCTGCCCTTGGCAGGGCGGTAGATACGGGCCCAGGGGCCGAAGCCGCGCTGGGTGAGTTTCCACTTCGCCTTCGTGATCTGCTTGACGACCGGGTGGTCCTCCGGCAGCCGCAGGTCCCGGCGTGCTTCATGGCCCTCCAGGCACTCCGGCAGGCCGAACCGTACGGCGGCCGCCGCGGTCAGCACGATCAGCGGATCGGAGTCCTTGCCGTTCCTGTTCAGCCTGGGGGCGCCGATCCCGGACTCTTTCAGCGTCCAGTCGGCCAGCTGCGGAATCGTCGTCGCCGCGCACTCCAGCAGTACCCCGCCCAGGCAGAACGCCGTGCCCTCCCCGTCCAGCACCGCGAGCGGGCCATGGGGGAACCGGGGATCCGCCACGGAGGCGACGGCCTTCGGCCGGGCCGGGCGCGGCGATGTCGGTGCCCGCCTGATGGCGCCTGCCGGACGGAAGGCAGCAGAGGCCGGGCGCGGCGGAAGCGGGGAGTCCACAGAGGCTGGCACGGTCACCGGGGCACCGGCCGGACCGGCGGGGAAAGTCCGCGCATCCGGAGCAGCAGCGGCACCGGCCCTGCAGGGGGCGGGGATGACGGCCTCCAACGATCTGGCCGGCGCAACCGGGAGAGACGTTCCGTGATCAGCCGTGAGGAGATCGACGCGAAGAGCGCCGAGCTCGGCGTCGGCCCGTCCCACGTGCAGCGGGACTACGTCTTCGGCTGGCTCCTGGCCGGGCTCTACGGCGAGAGCCGGCTCGGCGACCGCCTCGTCCTCAAGGGCGGAAACGCCTTGCGGAAGGGGTACTTCGGGAACACCCGCTTCTCCGAGGACCTCGATTTCGCCTTCCCGGGCCGCATCGACCCGCAGGACTTCCTCGACGCGCTCAACGACATCGGCCGGATGGCGCAGGCCAGGACCGGAGTCCAGTTCCACTTCGACCGCACCGAGCAGCTCAGCAGGGAGAGCATCAACCGCGAGCAGACGGTCTACACGTACCAGCTGTTCTTCACCGACTTCTACGGCAAGAGCAGCAACGTGCCGGTGAGCCTCCACCTGGACGTCACCGAGTTCACCCGCCTCCAACTGCCTCCGCGGCTCCGATTCCGGCTCGGGCTCCGGCTCCTCCCTCGGCTCCGGCTCCGGCTCGGGCTCCGACCCACAGACGTCGGGCGCCTGCGTGCTCGACCGGGTGGTGTCGTCGTACACCCCGACACTGCGCGCGCTCATCGAGATCCGAGAGGCCCGCTCCCCCGTCGGCCTTCCAGGCAGGCTGCTGACCGTCGGCATGCCGGACACTGCGGGGCTCGAACCCCTGCCGCAGGTGGACGACGAACTCACGGCGCTCCGGGACCTGTTCCCCGCCGTGACGGAACTGCGGGGCACGGAGGCGACCCGACAGGCCGTGCGCGAAGCGCTGCGCGGTCACCCCTGGACACATCTGAGCTGCCACGGCGGCCAGAATCTGGGCCGCCCCTCGCGCGGCGGCATCGTGCTGGCCGAGGGGACGCTGACCATCGCCGATCTGCACACCGACCGCTTCGGACAAGGAGAGTTCGCATTCCTCTCGGCCTGCCGTACGGCCATGGGCGGCGCCACCGTTCCCGACGAGGTGATCACCATGGCGAGCGCGCTGCAATACGCCGGCTGGCGGCGTGTGATCGGCACGCTGTGGCCGGTCGGCGCCGACACGGCGGCCCGGCTGTGCACGCGGCTGTACGCGCGCCTGACCGGCACGGGCCGCTTCGACCCCGAGCCGACCGCGTACGCCCTGCACGACGCCGTATGCGAGCTGCGGGCCGACGATCCCCGACAACCGGCGCGCTGGGCTGCGTTCATCCAGGAGGCTCCCGAGCACATGGCAGTGTCAGAGCCGTCACCCGACCTGTCCCCCGATGTCATCCACCGTTTGGAACTCGCCGTCGAACTGAGCAACGACGGCCTCCACGAGCACGCGGAGCCCGAACTGCGTGCGCTCTTGGCCGACTTCGAACGCCAGCTGGGCCCGTTGCACGAGGAGACTATCGCGCTCTACGACAGACTCGGGCACACGCTCTACCAGTTGGAACGCCTCCCCGAGGCCGAAGCGATGCACCGCGAGGCCCTGTCCCGCAGCCGCCGCGCCCACGGCCTCGACCACGCCGACACGCTTGCCTACGCCCACAACCTCGGCGCGGCCCTGAGCATGGCCGGGCACACCGAGGAGGGCATCGGCCTGCTGACCGACACGGCCGAGCGCCGCGAGCGACTGCTCGGACCCGACCACCCGGAGACGCTCGAGACGTCCGCCGCACTCGGTTCGATCCTCTACTCGGCAGGTCGGACCGCCCACGGCCTGTCGATCCTGGAACGCGCCCACGGCCGATGCCTCGCCGTCCTCGGTCGCGACGCCGATCAGACCATGAGGGTCTGCAGTGACCTGGTCGCCGCCCTCTACACCTCCGGCCGCCGGCAGGAGGCGGCGGCGATGCTGGCGGGTCTCCTCAGAACCTACGAGCGGGTGTTCGGTCCGGACGACATCATGACTCTGCGGACACGGCAGCGGCTGATGGCGATGGGCTGGTTTCCCGGATGACCGAACCGGTCTCGTCCGGCTCCTGAACGTGAATGCGTCATGCCGTCGACATCCACGCCCGGCACGCCGGCAGCTCACGTGCTTCGAGCTCTTGAACTTCTTGATCGCCGGGGAGCGGTGTGCGAAGCTGCCGGTCGCACGGGAGGGGGCGGTGTGGGGCGTAGGCGTGCGGGCGGCAAGCGGCGGCACGGCACGATCGGCGCCGCACAGGCCGCGTTGAGTGTTCTGGTCGTGGACGGAGTCGTCCTGGGAGCACTGCTGCTGCACCCCGTCACGGGCCTGTTCGCATAGGGCCGCGGGCCGCTCGGCGGCAACTCCGTCCTCGTGGTCGGCCTCGCCCTGCTGTCACTCCTCGGCGGCGTCGCACTGCGCGGTAAGTACCTGGAGCAGATCGGCGCCGGCCGGGAACTCGGCCCGGTGGAGCAGCGGTTGGCGGACAGCGTGGCCCGCGTCCTACTGGCCGCACCGCTGGTCGTCCCGCTGCTCGTCCTGGTCCTGCACCGGTTCGGTTCGTCCGGCAAGAGCGACGAAGCCGACCACAGGCCCTTCCGCCCTCCCCACGCGCGGCAGGACCCGGTGCTCACCCCGCCACCGGAACTGCATGCCCCGCACAGTGACAACAGCGCGGACTCCGGGCTGACGCGCATCCTTCTCGTACTCGGCATCGCCCTGCTCGCCGTGGCTGTCCTGGTCACCGGGCTGCGCCTGTGGCGGTACATGACCCGGCCGCCGGCGCCGGAACTCACGGCGACGTACGCGACACCCGACGACGAACAGGAACACCTGGCTGAGGCTGTGAACTCCGGACACCGCGCCCTCCTCGACGGAACCGACGCCCGCGCGGCCGTCATCACCTGTTATGCGGCCATGGAGGAGTCGCTCGCCGGTTCCGGCATGGCCCGGCGCGCCTCGGACAGCCCGCAGGACCTGCTGGAGCGGGCCGTCGCGAGCGCAACTCCGTGTTGGGGGCGCCGGGTTCGGTGCGGCACTCGCTGGCCGTACTCGGCGTCGTCGCGGTCGCGGCAGAAGTACTGCTCGCCCTGGACGACGGCATTGCCGCGGCCTGCTCCGGCTTCGCCCTCATCACCGCCGTTGCGCTGGCCCTGGGGCGCTACGTTGCGGGCGGCGGCGCCCAGGACAGCGGCTACCGCAGGCCGGTGCGTCTGCTGGGCAGCCGCGCGCCGGCACTCGGCGAGTGGCGGCGCATCGTGGCCGACACCCTCACGGACGACAGCGGAATACACCTCCACACCGTCATGCGGCCGCAGTTGCAGCGGCTGTTCGCCGCCCGGCTGGCCGAACGGCACGGGGTGGCGCTGTACCGGAACCCGCAGCGGGCCCGGGTGCTGGTCGGTGCCGCGCTGTGGCCGTGGATCGATCCCGGGGCCGCCGCTCCGCAGCCCACTCTCCCCGAGCCCGTTCTGCGCTCCCTGCTCGACCGTCTGGAAGCCCTGTGAGTGGTGGCGCTGCGGCCCCACCCCGCAGCCCCGGGCACATCGACCCACTCCATCACCGCGCACCCCGCCCCCACGTACCCCATCCCCGCCCCGTGAGGATCCGACCGTGACGAGCCCCGTATCCCACCCCGGACCACCACATACTGACGCCCTGTCAGGCGGGCGAGCGGGCCGCGGCCGTGCTCGACGAGATCCGTACCGCCGTGGTCGGCAAGGCGGAACCGCTGGCGCTGGTGATGCTCGGCTTCCTCGCCGGCGGGCACGTCCTGATCGAGGACCTGCCGGGACTCGGTAAGACGCTGCTGGCCCGCTCCTTCGCCACCACTCTCGGCCTGGACTTCCGGCGCATCCAGTTCACCCCCGACCTGCTGCCCTCCGACGTCACCGGAGCACCGTTCTACGACCAGCGGACCGCCGACATGGTCTTCCGGCCCGGACCGGTCTTCACCCACCTGCTGCTCGCCGACGAGATCAACCGCACCCCGCCCAAGACGCAGGCCGCGCTGCTGGAGGCGATGGCCGAGTCCCAGGTGTCCATCGACGGAAGCACCCGGCCGCTGCCGGAGCCGTTCGTGGTCGTCGCCACCGCCAACCCCATCGAGTACGAGGGCACGTACACCCTGTCCGAGGCGCAGCTCGACCGGTTCCTGCTGCGGGTGCGGATGGGCTGTCTGACGGATTCCCAGGAGGCCGGCATGCTGCGCGCGCGTGTCGATCGGGCGGCGCCCGAAGCCGTTCTGCGCACGCTCAGCGGTCCGGGTGAGGTGCTGGCCATGCGGGCTGCCGTCGAACGCGTCGAGGCGGACGACGACCTGCTGGAGTACGCCGTCGCGCTGGTCGGTGCCACCCGGGCCCACCCGCACGTCCAGGTCGGTGCCTCGCCGCGTGGCGGCCTGGCCCTGGTGCAGCTCGCCCGTGCCCGTGCCGTCCTGGACCTGCGGGACTACGTGACCCCGGAGGACGTCAAGTCCGTGGCCGTGCCGGCCCTCGCGCACCGCGTCACCCTCAAGCCTGAGCTGTGGGTGCGGCAGATCGACGGCGACGACGTGATGCGCGAGATCGTGCAGTCCGTGCCCACCCCGCAGACCCTGCCGCGTACGCCGGTCGCGTCATGACGGAGCCGGTGTCGGGGCGCAGAGCTGCCGCCGCCGTCCAGCGGGCCCTGGACGGCCGCCAGGACGTGAGCGCCGAGCCCCCTCCGCCGCCCCCGCCCGGCCGGTGCATCGGTGAACGCGCGCTGCGGCTGGGCACGTTGGCCGTCGTCGCGCTGGCCGCCGCACTGGTCACCGGGCGCCCCTGGGTGCTCGCTCTCGCCGCCGGGCCTCTGGTGCTGCTCGCCCTCGCCCTGCCGGGCGGGCCGCGCCCGGACGCGGTGACGGCCGAGGCCGAGGTGGAGCCACGGCGGTGCTTCGAGGGCGAGCAGGTGACGGTGCGGATCGCGGTGGCCTACGACGGTGAGCCGGGCCGCCTGGATCCCGGCGTCACCCTCGGTCACGGGGTCCGGCTCGACCACCTCGCGGTCGGCTCGTACCGCGTCGATCTCGTCCTGACCGCGCGGCGCTGGGGCCGTTGGACGCTCGGCACGGTCGACGTCGACGTGTACGACCGTGGCGGGCTGGCCCGGCGAACCGTGCGGGCCGAACTCGACGAGATCGCCGTGTTCCCGGTGCCCGAACACGCGGGCCTCACGCCCGTCCCGGTCCGGTTGCCGCAAGGGCTCGGCGAGCACACCGCCGTTCAGCGCGGCGAGGGCGTCGAGGTCACCGGCGTGCACCCGTATGTGCGCGGCGAACGGCAGCGGCGGATCCACTGGCCGGCCACCACCCGTCGCGGCACCCTGCAGGTCCACCAGTTCGCCGCGGAGCGCACCGCCGACACCGTGGTGCTGCTGGACGTGCTCGCCGATGTGGTCGAGCCGGGCACCGGCGCGTCCTCGCTCGACGAGACCTTGCGGGCCGGCGCCGGGCTGGTGCGCGCCTACCTGCGCACGCACGACCGGGTCGGTGTCATGTCGGTCGGTGGCGCGATGCGATGGCTGCAACCGGGCAGCGGGCAGGGGTACTTCTACCGCATCGTCGAAAGCGTGCTGGGGGTCCGCAAGGACCTCGCGTACCGCACGGCGGGCCTCGGCCTGCTCCCACCGCCCGCGTTGCCCGAAGGAGCGCTGGTGTACGTCGTCACACCGCTGACGGACCAGCGGATCTTCGACGTCCTGCACCAGGTGCGCAAGCGGGCCAACCCGATGGTCGTGGTCGAGATCCCCACCGGCGACCCGGTCGTGGAGCCCGGCGGCACCGAGGGCGAACTCGCGCTGCCTCTGTGGCGGGCCGACCGCGACGCCATGCGCTTCGCCCTCGTGGAACGCGGCATCGCGGTCGTCGCCCACCGGCCCGGTGGGACCCTCGACCTCGCTCTCGCACCGCTGTTGCGCACCCGCACCCGCATCCGCACGGGGCCCGATGACTGCCGCCCCCGCCAGCTCCGCCCGGTCCACCCGGTCCACCCGGTCCGCCCGGTCCACCCGGTCCACCCGGTCCGCCCGGTCCGCCCGGTCCGCCCGGCCGGGCCCGCGTGCCGCCGGCAGCCGAACCGCCCGGCTCCTTACCCGTCTCACCTCCCGCATCACCGACCGGCTGCTCGGAACGGCCCTCGCCGTCGCCGCCTGCAACCCGCCGACCGCCCTGCACGCGGCGCTGCCCGTCAGGGTGCTGGTGCTCGGCGCGGCGGCTGCCGCGTGGTGGGCCGCTCCGATGGTCGACGCGCGCCCCGTCCTGACCTCGATGCCCTGGCGGACCGTCGCGGCCCACCGCAGGACCACGCTGCTGCCGGCCGCGGCGATCGCGGTCGCTGCGGCCACCGGCCCCGCGCTCTGGCTGGTCGTCTGCATCGCCGCCCTGCTGCTCGCCTACCTGCTCGTCACCGGCGCGTGGACAGCCGGTGTCACCGGACCGCCCGGCCGGCCACAGGCGACACCCGCGCTTTCGGCCGCCGCCGCGACCGCGGTGGTCCTGCTTGCCGCCCAGGCGCCGGTCGCGGGCACCTCGTACGCACGGCTGCCCGCCGCACTCGCCGTCATCGCGACCACCGTCTGCCTGGTACTGGCACTGGCACTGGCGTCGGCGCTGCGCACCCGTCGCCGTCCGCCCGGCTGAGACCGGCCAGAGGATCCTCCGTATGACCGTGCTCGGCGCTCGCGCCCTCAACCGCGCCCTGCTCGAACGGCAGTTGCTGATTCACCGTGATCCGCGTCCCGTCACGGAGGCTGTCGTGGACCTGGTGGGGCTGCATGCCCAGATCCCCACCAATCCGTACGTCGGGCTGTGGTCGCGGCTGCGGGACTTCGATCCCGTGGTCCTCTCGGAACTCGTCGAGAACCGCGGGCTTGTGCGGACGGCACTGATGCGATCCACCATCCACCTCGTCACGCCGGCGGACTGCATGGGCCTTCGGTCCGTGGTGCAGCCGGTGCTCGACCGCGATCTGTACAGCAACAGCACCCACGGAAAAGTGGTCAAGGGGCTCGACCTCGACACGGTCGTGGCGGCAGGCCGGTCCCTGCTGGACGAGCGGCCACGTACACCGGCCGAACTCGGCAAGCTGCTCGCGGAGAAGTGGCCGGACAGCAAGCCCGAGTCACTCGCCTACGCGGTTCGGAACCTGGCGCCCCTGGTCCAGGTTCCCCCGCGTGGTCTGTGGGGGAAGTCTGGCCGGCCGAAGCACGCCACGGCCGCACACTGGCTGGACCGGCCCGGCGAGGTCAGCCCCGAACCGGAAGCGATGATCCTGCGCTACCTGGCCGCGTTCGGACCCGCCACGGAAAACGATGTGCAGACCTGGTGCGGGCTGACCCGGCTGAACGAGGTGGTCGAACGGATCAGGCCGCGCCTGCGGACGTTCCTCGACGAGAACGGCCGGGAACTCCTCGATGTACCCGGCGCTCCCCTGCCCGACGAGGACACCCCGGAGACGCCGCGTTTCCTCCCCGAGTTCGACAACGTGTTCCCTGTCGCACGCGAACCGGGCCAGGATCATCCCGGACGGGCTCACCTTCGCCGAATTCTCCAAGAAGTGGGGCTTCTTCATGGCCCCGCGCGGCGGTGTGCTGCGGGGCAACATCCTGGTGGACGGCATGCTCCAGGGGGTGTGGCGGATCATGCGGCAACGCCGCGACCACACCCTCGTGGTCGAACCGTTCGTCCGTCTCTCGGCGCAGGACGCCGCCGCCCTGGAGGAGGACGGCCGAGCACTCCTCGCCTTCGCCGCCGACCGGCCTGCGGCACTGCGCGTCGAAACAGCCCCTCCCGCTTCCTGACCGTCGCCGGGACAGCGGGAGTTCGGTGCCCTGTGCGCCGGCCCGCGACGCTGTGCTGCGCCGCAACCGCAGTGCGTCACAGCGTCGCGGTCGTCCCCTCGCCGGACGCGCTGCCCGCGAGCCACTCGTCCCATCCCAGGTTGAAGTCGGCGTAGCCGTTGTCGGCCGGGGCCTTGGCGCGGGACGAGCCGGTGATGGTGACGGGGTCGCCCTGCTTGACCTGGCCGTAGAACCACTTGGCGTCCGACATGGACAGGTGGACGCAGCCGTGCGAACCGCGGGCGCTGCCGCTGCCCGGGGTGGGGTCGCCGGTCGAGTAGTGCACGTACGTGCCGGACTGGGTCAGGTGGACGTCCCAGGGCAGCGTCAGGTCGTAGTAGTTGGGGCTGCCCTTGTCGCAGCTGATGCCGACGCTGCAGGAGGTCATGTGGACCTTCTTCTGCTTGTCGATGACGGCCATGGTGCCGTTCCACGTCGGATACTGAGGGCTGCCCGCGTTGATCGACAGGGTGCGCACCAGCTTGCCGTTGCGGCGCACCTTCATGGTGTGGCCGGTCACCGAGACATCCGCGCGCACGTCGTCGCCGATCTTGAAGGTGTGCGTGTAGCCGTGCACGCCGTAACGGCCGTTGCCGTTGCTGACGCCCTTCATGTCGGCGTCGATCTTCACCGTCGTGCCGGAGGGCCAGTACGTCTTCGGTCGCCAGTCGGCACGCCTGTCACCGAACCAGTGCCAGGCGCCCGCCACCGGCTGCGAGGTGCTCACCTTCATGTGCTTCTCCACCGTGGCCCGTGCCTTTGCCGCCACAGGGTTCGTGAAGATCACCGAGATCGGCATGGCCACGCCGACCGTGGTGCCCGTCTGCGGGGTGATCGTCTCCAGCAGCATCGGCGGGCCGGCGGGCTTCGTCGGTGACGGAGAGGCACTCGCACCCGGCCCGCCCGACGGCTTCGCGTCGCCACCGCTCGCCGTGTCCTTGCCGCCCTGGCCGCAGGCACTCGCACCCACCAGCATCGCACCGGTGACGAGTGCGATCCCTATGCAGTTCTTGCGCCGTCCCACGACCCGCCCCGCTCTCTCGCTCCTCGGCCCTGACGGGCCCGACTCTCTGTCAGACAGCGAGTATGTGGCCCGCAGTTGCGTGCGTCGCGTAAAGCGTGCGTCAAGGCTTGGCGCGGCGCGTACCGCCGGATCGCGGACGACGAGGGGCGCGACGTCGTCGCCTCGCGGATGAAGGAGGCGGTGTCCGTATCCGAGCCGAGGGGTGCAAGAGCGCGTGGGTGCACGGGTGCGTGGGTGCACGGGTGCGTGGGTGCGTGGTGCACGTCGATGCGCTGATTGCGGGCGGCCCAGGTGTACGGGAGATTGGCCTCATGCGCCGGACTCCCGATCCCGGAACCCTGGCCGGCACGTCCGTGGCCGGGGCGTCCGTGGCCGGGGCCGACGCGGCAGTGTTGATCGTCGGCGGCGGCCCGGTCGGGCTCACCGCTCGCGCCCTGCTGGAGCGCTGGGGCGTGCGGACCCTGTTGGTCGAAAAACACGGGGAGCTGTCACCGCTTCCTCGGTCCCGGCTGGTCAACGTCCGCTCCATGGAGATCTTCCGCGGGCTCGGTACCGCCGCCGCGATCACGGCCAACGCGTTCGCCCCGGAGTACGGCCGCGTCCGCTTCCGCGACACCCTGCGCGATCGCGACTTCGCCTCGGCGGCGATGATCGGGGTGAACGCGCCAATGCGCGAGAGCCCCATGAGCGGCGTGGTCACCTCGCAGGACCGGCTGGAACCCGTCCTGCTCGCCGCGGCACACGGGCCGGTGCGGTTCGGGGCCGAACTCGTCGGCCTGGTCGAAGAGGCCGACGCCGTCGTGGCCCTGCTCGCCGACCGCCGGTCGGGGGAGCGGACGAGTGTCCGGGTCTGTTACGTCCTCGCCGCCGACGGCGCGAACTCCACCGTCCGGCACCTGCTGGGCATCGGCACCACCGGTCCGGGCGCACTGGGGAAGGTCACCACCGTCGTCTTCGACGCCGACCTCGGCCGCTGGTGCGCCGGGCAGCCCGCCGGGGTCTACTTCACCGCGCTCGGCTCCTTCATGCCGCTGTACCCGGAAGGAGGCTGGGCCTGGTTCGGACCCACGCCCGAGGACGCCGAAGGTACCGACTGGGCCGACCTCGTCAGGCACGCCCTCGGTCCCGGCGACGGCGTACGGCCCGAGGTACGGCGGGTCGAGCACTGGGGGATGAACGCGTTCGTCGCCGAGCGGCTCCGGCACGGACGGATCCTGCTGGCCGGAGACGCCGCGCACGCGGTCCCCATCATCGGCGGCCTGGGCATGAACGCCGGGCTGGCCGACGTGCACAACCTGTGCTGGAAGCTGGCCGGCGTGCTCCAGGGGTGGGCCGGGCCGGGACTGCTGGACACCTATGAGGCGGAACGGCGGCCGGTGGCCCACCTGACACTTCGCCAGGCGGTCACCAACGCCCGGCTGCTACGCGACGCCCAGAGCCGACGGCGCGAGCAGCTGCGGGCCGGCGGCGCGGCACCGGACCAGGTCGAACTCCCCTGGACGGAACAGTACTTCGCGCAACTCGGCCTCGTACTCGGAGTCGCCTACCGCTCCGCGGCCGTCCTCACAGGCGACCACACCCCGCCCGAACCGTCCGATCCCTCCACCGACTACGTGCCCACCGCTGAACCGGGCCACCGCATGCCCCACCTCTGGCTCACCCACGACCACTCCACCCTCGACGCCTCGGGCGAATGGTTCACCCTCCTGACCCCGGACCCCGCCACCTGGGCACCCCACACCACTGCGCCGCCGCCCGTGCGTATCGAGCCCCTCCCGCGCGAGCACACCGCCGTCTGCGGCGTGGGCCCCCGTGGCGCACTCCTGGTCCGCCCGGACGGCCACATCGCGGCCCACTGGCCCGCCGGCCCGCGCACCCCGGACACCCTCACGGAAGCTCTTACCGCCCTTACCGCCCTCACGGGCTCTCATGACGGGCGGCGGCCCTGAAACGGCCGGACCGGTCATGCCGAGCACCTGAGGCAGGCCCGGACTTCGCGGCCGCTGCGTGTCTGGTGGACCTCGGTCGACTGGGCGAGGTACTGGACGATGCCGGTGCCGCGGCCGTGTTCGTCGGGGGCGACGTCGGGGTGATGGCGCTCCACTGACATGCCGGAGTCGGTGACCACGATGTGCAGAATGCCGTCGCCGAGGACGAGCAGCAGGGTCATGCGTTCGCGGCCGTACCGGGCGGCGTTGGCGGCGAGTTCGTCGACGATGAGAACGGCCGAGTCCCGCTCCTTTGCGGGAACGCTCCAGGTCTCCAGCAGGTCTGCCGCGAAGTGACGAGCGGCGGAGACGTGCGCCTCCTGCGCGGGCAGGGTGAGCAGCGCCTCGTGGCGGCAGGGCCGGCCGAGCCGTGAACTCGTGCTGGGGGAATCGGTCACATACATGGTCTTCTGGCTTTTCTGTGGATGTGCGCAGAGCGGAACGGTGGGGACCACCGGCAACTTCGGGGGCTGTCGGTAGGCCCGGTCCTGAAGTGGCGCGCTTATTCAGTTCCACGGACGACGCATGCCAAATGGTTCGAGTCATTCATCCCTTTTACTGGCCTTGGACCACCGGCCCCCGGAGAGAGAATGCCCGCCCCGTCGTCACACACAGGTATCAAGTCGGCTGAGTATGCAGTCGGTTCGGCGCACCGGGAGATAGCCCGGCCGCAGGACCGACCAGTGCCGGCACACTGCAGCCGGCCTCGCCTCACGCGTGGATGGTGACCATTCTCTGACCGCTGTCCGCGAGGATCTCGAAGTGATCGATGGCTCCCGGGGACATGGCAACCGCACCTGGGATCGTCGTGCCGGGAGGATACTCGCCCGCACGCCAGGTGGCACCGACCGCTCTGGCTCCGCCGGGCCCGACCGCCTGCAACCGGCACGTGACCCCGGCGGGCGCCCCCCTGGCGGAGACTTGCAGGACACTGCCCCAGACAGAGGGCGAGACCTTCACCGAGGCGGAGACACCGGTGGTGGGATCACTTCCGGAGAAGGTACGCCCGGCAGCCGGTGCGCTCGGCCCAGGCGGTGCCGCCTGACTGCCCACGGTTCCGACGGCCGCCAGCCATGTGCCGCCGGCGGCTGCCGCGATCAACGTCAGCGAGGCGGCCACGCCGGCCAGTTGCATACGCCAGGTCCTGCGGCGCCGGGCCGCGGCCTGCTGGAGCAGCCCCTCCAGCACTCCCCCAGCCGACCCCTCGGACGCCTCCGACGCGGCGGGCGCCTCCGACATCGCGGGCACGGCGGACGCGGCGGGCTCGGCGGGCTCGGCGGGCCGTTCGAGCGGGGAACCCTGCACGCTTTCGGCGGCCCGTGCCACCAGCCGGTCGGCCGGGTCCCCGCCGGTCGTCGGCACCGTCAGACCTGAGGCTTCGGCTTCGGTCACCGTCGACAGCAGCGCCGGCAATCCCGCCAGCCGGGTGTATTCGGCCCGGCACGCGGCGCATTCCGCGAGGTGGACGCGCACCCGTTCCGTTTCCGCCGGGGGCAGCGTCCCCAGGACGTATCCCCCCAGGGCCAGCCGGAAATCGTCATGCTCCGCGCTCATGGTCGCCACCTCCTGCCCGCCACGCTCATGGCTCGATGCCCCGTTCCTGCAACGCCAGCCGCAGGGCGTGCAGGGCGTAGTACGTCCGCGACTTCACGGTTCCCAGCGGGATGCCCAGGACCTGCGCGGCCTCTGCCATGGTCCGGCCCCGGTAGTAGGTCTCCAGCAAGACGGCGCGGTGGTCCGGGGACAGCGACCGTACGGCGTCGGCCACCGCCCAGCTCTGCAGTGCCTGCTCGATCTGGTCCTCGCCCGGCGTCTGCTCGGCGGCCCGCTGAAGGGCGTCGCCGCCGGCCTCGGCCGGTCTGGCCTTCCGGGCCCGGTGGGCGTCGATGACCAGGTGCCGGGCGACCGTACACAGCCATGCCCGAGCCGGGCCACGTGCGGGCTCGAACGCGGCGGGATGCTGCCACGCTCGCAGCAGGGTCTCCTGCACCACGTCCTCCGCCCATTGCCAATCCCCCGAGGTCAGTCGCAGCACGTAGTGGAACAGGGCTCCTGCGTGCTCCGCGTACAGAGTGCGTAGCAGTTCCTCGTCTGCGGTCGAAAGCGTCCCTTTACCAGAGACACGATGCGCGGAGCGATTCGGATCCGTCCTTGGACCACGTTTTCGGGAACTCCAGGGCATAGGCCGATCATCGCGCACATGCACCACTTTGTCCCGTAACGCACAGCACGCCACGGGTGGCGCTCTGTGCGCACGGCGGGTGATGCGCCCCCGCCGGGCCTGGTGGCACCCAGAGCCGGGCCGTGGCACCAAGAGCCGGACCTGGTGGCACCAAGAGCCGGACCTGGTGGCACCAAGAGCCGGGCCTGGTGGCGCCAAGAGCGGTCGATCGCGCACAGCGCCCGGGGGGGGTCGACTGATCTGCGACTACACCACACATCCTCACAAAAAGCGCATATCCACCGAACCGCGGGACTCCTTCCGTCCGTGGAACCGGACAAGAGCCGACCAACGCGCCATTCCTCCTCGATTCCCCCTGCGGCAAAGGACGGATCAGAGGTGACCGAGATACACCACGCGACGGGCGCGTCCATGAACACGGCATCCACCACATGTTCCCGCGGTGACGTGCGCCGAGCCGGCGCAGTCCCCGTCTCCGCCTGATCAGTGAGGAACGGACATCATGCACCTGAACTTTCGCGCACCGGGCAGGCGATCACGCGCTGCGGCCGGGCTGACCGCAGCCGTCATCGCCACCGCCGGCATGGTGGGGCTCCTCAGCTCATGCGGCCAGTCGTCGCACGCCTCGGCCGGTGGAGCCGGCGCCATCACGCCCGGTCCGGGTCAGCACCAGACGGCGGGGATGCCCGGCGAGGCGAGGTCGGGGACGGGCTCCGCACCCGGCGCCTCGCCGATGCCCGGTATGGGCATGCCCATGAGCCCTTCAAGCACGGGCGCACCGGCCGCGCCGGTGGCCGGGAACGCCGTTGCGATCAAGAACTTCGCCTTCTCCCCGGCCACGTTGAAGATCAAAGCAGGCACGAGGGTGACGTGGACCAACCAGGACACCGACGCCCACACCGTCACGAGCGCCGGATCGGGCGGTCCGCTGCGTTCGGCCGCCCTGGCTACCCATGCCACCTACAGCTACACGTTCACCAAGCCCGGCACCTACGCCTACCTCTGCACCATCCATCCGTTCATGACCGCCACCGTGGAGGTGACCCGATGACCGGTTCCTACGACAGTCACGACGGAGCAGTGGCCGGCGACGACGGTCGGCCCGACACCGAGCACGGTATGACGCGACGTCAACTGATGCGGCACGCGGGGTGGTTCGGCGGCGCGGTGGTGCTGACCGTGGCCAGCGGAGAGGTGATCAGCCATATCGCCGACGCGCAGGGCACCAACGCCGGGGCCACTGCCGCTTCCACCGACGCTGCCGCCGCCCCTGCCGCCGCCGTGGGAAGCGACGCGCTGCGGTTCGTGCAGGTCTCCGACAGCCATATCGGGTTCCAGGGCCCGGCGAACACGGATGTGGTCGGCTCCTTCTCCGAAGCGATCAAGCAGGTCAACTCACTCGGATTCAGACCTGACTTCGTCATGCACAGCGGCGATCTGACCCACCTGTCCACGGCCGGACAGTTCGACCAGGTCAAGCAGATGATGACCGGAATGAAGACAGACCGCGTCTTCACCGTGCCCGGCGAGCACGACTCCATCGGCGATGCGGGCCGCGCCTACCGGCGGGCCTTCGGCATGGGCACGCTCGGCGAGGGCTGGTACAGCTTCGACACCCACGGTGTGCACTTCATCGCCCTGGTCAACACTCTGAGCCTGGAGAAGCTCGGCCATCTCGGCACCGAGCAGATCGACTTCGTCCGCAAGGACATCGCCGGACTGCCGCCGGACACCCCCATCGTGGTCTTCAGCCACATCCCGTTGTTCGCCATGTACCCGAAATGGGGCTGGAGCACCGACGACGCCCTCAAGGTCATCGCCCTGCTGCGCCGTTTCTCCTCCGTCACGTGTCTCAACGGGCATGTCCACCAGCTGTTCACCAAGACGGACGGCAACATCACCTTCTACTCCGCCACCACCACCGCCTACCCCCTGCCCAAACCGGGCCGCGCCCCCGCCCCCACGCCTCAGGTCGTGCCCGCCCGGCAGCTCAAAGAGGCACTCGGCATTCGCAGCGTCGGCTACCGCCAGGGCGATCGCGCACTGGCCGTCAAGGACCAGAGGCTGGCATGAACACCCGTAGACTCCCGGCCACCGCCTTGCGGCGGGCCACTGCCGCAACCCTCGCCGCCGGCGGGTACATCCACGCCCAGCTCTACATCGACGAGTATCGCTTCATCCACGTCATAGGCCCGCTCTTCCTCCTCCAGGCCAGCGCGTCCTTCGCCCTCGCTGCCCTCCTGCCGGCAGGGACGCCACCCCTGCTGCTGAGGGTCGTCGCGGCAGGGGTCTCACTCGGGGCCCTCGGCGGCTTCGCCGCCTCGCGCACCGTAGGCGTGTTCGGATTCACCGAGCACGGTCTGCAGCCCGCACCACAAGCCGTCCTCAGCCTCGTCGCCGAAACCGGCACGCTGCTGCTCCTCGCCACCTGGCAGACGACCATGACCACACAACACCGGGCCGCCCGACCACCAGTCAGGTCACCGATCCCAGAGCGGGCCACCACCCGCACACCACCCAGCTGAACCGCCACCATACGGCCGCTTCGTGGTCAGTCGGCGGGTTTCTCCCAGACCGAGACATGCTGACGGCTCTCGCTCGTGAAGGCTTCCCGCGTCCACCCCTCCCACCGCTCACGCGGTCGCAGCCCGGCGAGTTGGGCCATCAGGTCGAGTTCCGACGGCCACACATACCTGAAGGGAATCGATCTGTACGAGCCACGGCCGTCGACGACCTCGACGTAGTTCGAACTCGTCGCCTGGGCCGCGACGTCGTAGACGTCGAAGGCCCATCGCGTCGGGCTCACGTGGTAGGGCACAACGTTCTGTCCGGCCGGGAGCCTGCGCAGTTCGGGGACGATCACCTCGATGACGAAGCAGCCTCCGGGCTCCAAGTGACTCGCGGCATTGCGGAAACAGGCCACCTGCTCCGCCTGCGTCGTCAGATTCATGATCGTGTTGAAGAGCAGGTAGACGACGGAGAACGTCCCCTCCACTCTCGTCGTCGCGAAATCACCGATGGTGACGTCGATCGAGTCACCGCCCGGCTTGTCACGCAGCCGGGCGACCATCGCTCGCGACAAGTCGATGCCGTGCACCGGGACTCCGCGTCGCGCCAGTGGCAACGCGATACGCCCCGTCCCGACTCCCAGTTCAAGGGCCCGGCCACCGTCGGCCAGGCCAGCCAGGCCGGCCAGGCCAGCCAGAAAGTCGACCGTCGTGTCGATGACCCCCGGCTCGAACATCTCCCCCGACGACTCGTCGTAAGCCGCCGCGACCCGCTCACCGAAGTAACCGTCTCGTTCGTCCACCGCCAGACCGTACTGCGGGAACCCTTCACGGCGCGCGTGCATTTCGCTGTCGGAGTGCTTCGCTACTCGGCCATGTCCCCAGCGACCTGTCCGACGCCCGGTGGACTGGTCCCTGATCGAGCCCTGATCGATCCGACATTGACGGCGTGCTGTGGGTGGACGGCGTCGGCCGCCACCCACAGCGTCACGAAGTGAGCCGGATCGGGAAGGGGTTCACCACTGGCAGTGAACGTGCGTGGCGTGGCCAGCGTCTCCGGGACCGAGGACCAGGCTGGCCCCCGACTTGCGGCAGGCGGTCATGAATACGCGGTGAGCAGCGCCCTTGCCCACACGCCGACCGTTGATCCAGGTCCCATCCACGGCACGTCCTTCCTAGTGCTTGGACCCGCCGCTGTGGCGGCCACCGACGAACTCGGAGACCTGGAACTTGAAGTGGTACTGCGTGCCGAGTTTGAGGACACCGCCTAGCCTCGCCGTTTCACTTGGGTACGGCTGGCTTTGGGGCGCAAACGCGAAAGTGCCTTCCTGACCTGGGACGATGAACCTTGTTGAGGGGTTCTGTCGGTCCAGGCGGAGGGCACTTTCTACGTGCAGGCTATCGGGTTGCGTCCCAAGGTTCATGTCAGTGCCGATGGTTCAGGGGTGGCCGGGCATGCCGGGGCACGGTTGCTGGCGGATCTTGCTGATGCCACCGGGCTGACCGCCGCGTACTCCGCCGCGCTCAGGCCGCTTCGGCCGCGCGGGACCGGGCATGATCCAGGCCGGGTCGCCACCGATCTCGCGGTGATGCTCGCCGACGGCGGTGAAACGATCGCGGATCTGGCCGTACTGCGGGACCAGGGCGAGGTGTTCGGCCCGGTCGCCTCCACGCCCACGGCTTGGCGGTTGCTCGCCGACACCGACGAGACCGCACTCGCTTCGCTGCGAGCGGCCCGCGCCACGGCCCGGGAAGTCGCCTGGATGCAGGCCGCCGACAGGGGCGAGGGCATACCTGCCGCTCGGGCCGGCGGACGAGAACTTCCCGGCCTGGTTCTGGACCTCGACGCCACGCTGGTCGCCTGCCACTCGGAAAAGGAACAGGCCGCCCCGACCTATAAGGGCGGCTTCGGCTTCCATCCGCTGCTGTGTCTCCTCGCGAACACCGGCGAGGCCGTGTCGGGGCGGCTGCGGCCCGGCAACTCCGGAGCCAACACTGCCGCCGATCACGTTGCGGTCCTCGACCAGGCGCTCGCGCAGATCCCCGACGCTCACCGGCACGGCACCGACATCCTCATCCGCGCCGACAGTGCCGGATCCGCGAGAGCCTTCCTCGCCCATGTCCGCGACGTACGGAAACGAGGAATCCGTACCTTCTTCTCAGTCGGATACGCGGTCACCGGGCCGGTCCGCCGCGCGATCCGCTCGGTGCCCGACCGCCTCTGGCATCCCGCCCTGGATCAGGACGGGACGCTGCGTGATGGCGCAGAGGTCGCCGAGCTGACCGGGATGGTCGATCTGGACGGCTATCCGCCCGGCACCCGCATCATCGTGCGCCGGGAGCGGCCGCACCCCGGAGCCCAGCTGTCCCTGTTCGATCAGGACGAGGGCCTGCGGCATCAGGTGTTCCTGACCGACACCCCCTACTCCGGTGGTGGTTCCGCCCAGTTCCTGGAGGTCCGTCACCGCGGGCATGCCACTGTCGAGGACCACATCCGATGCGGCAAGAGCACCGGCTTCGGCCGCTTCCCCTCCCGCGGCTTCGGTGTCAACGCCGTCTGGCTCGAACCCAGCCTCGCGGCGATCGACCTGCCGGCCTGGACGCGCGTCCTGCTGCTGGACGGGGAGCTGGCCACTGCCGAGCCGAAGAAGCTCCGCTACCGGCTGCTGCACGTCGCCGCCCGCCTCACCCGCGGCGGCCGACGCCTGCGCTTGCGGATATCGGCGACCTGGCCATGGAGAAACGAACTGGTCGCGGCCTTCCACCGTCTCGCCACACTGCCCCGTCCAGCCGGCTGACCGGCAACCACCCTGCCCGCCCACGACCCGAAGGACCCCGGAGAACCCGACCACCGCGCCGGGATTCCGCCATGTCCGCGCACCGAAATCGCGTCGGCCACCCGACAGTTGTCCCTCCGCGACACCTCATCGCCCCAACCGAAACGGCGAGGTCAGTCGACGGCATCCCTCTTGTCGCGGGTCGCCCCGGCCGCCCGAGACGGCGTCCCGAAGCCCTGCTCGGTGACAAGGGCTACGACTCAGATGCCAACCGCCGCGAACTGCGCAAGCGCCGGATCCTGCCGGTCATCTCCCGCAGGGGCGCTCCCGACATCAAGGGCCTGGGCAAGCTCCGCTACGTCGTCGAGCAGACCTTCGCCCTCCTCCACCAGTTCAAACGCCTCGCCGTCCGCTGGGAACGCCGCACGGAACTCCACGACGCCTTCGTCTCCCTCGCCTGCAGCCTCATCTGCTGGAGACGCCCCAAGAAGGCCCGAACATGATCGTGTTACGAGCTCGTAGCGTCGGTATGTCTGAGTACTGTCACAACAGCCAGCTGAATGGAACCAGTCGGTGCCGCGGAGCGTGGTTAGAGGTGAAGGCAGTAATACTCTCCTGGAGGAAGGTAGCGACAGTGAATGAGTTTCAGCGCTCACACGAAGACGATGCCACGGCTCGCTCAGAGACCGAGTGCACCTCGGAATTCACTGAGGGAGCAGCTGAGCACAGCACTGATCCTGACGAGTTGGCCAACCTTATGAGCGGGGCCGTCTGTTGGTGAGAAGATCACTCGTTCCAGTGTTCGCGGCCGTTGGAACGACCGCCAAGCCACGGTTCTCTTGAGTGACGTAAGAGGTTCGGCAGCATGGTGGGCAGTCTCACACTCTGCCGGGGTATCACGGCAGAGTCCCCTTCTTGACGCCGAGAGCCGCGTACATAGGAACACTGCCCGTCCGCCGGACAACGGATGATCCTTCCGGGCTCCACTCCGTGACTGGGCACAACCCTGGACCGACCAGGGTCAGGTCGTCGACGATCTCAAGGATGGCTTCTCGGGTGCGCCCATTAGCAGACAGCCCAATGGCGGAATACGCCGCGGTGATGAGCTTTTCGTCGAGGGGCGAGAAGTCGTACGTGCCGTGAGTGAGTAGAAGGTAACTGCCAGCGGCCACTCTTCCCATCACGCTCTTTACGACACCCGCTGGGTCGTCGGCCTCGGCGAGAAAATGCAATACGGCTAGAAATGATACTGCTACAGGTCTACTGAAGTCGAGTGTCGCAGCCGCCGAACTCAAGAGCCGATCTGTGTCACCAATATCGGCATGCACGTGATCGACGGCACCGGAAGATGAACTGGCGAAGAGGCGAGAGAGCTGATCACCAGTCGGTCGCCGACTTCCTGCGTAGACGATTCGTGAGCGGGGATTGAGAGATTGCGCGATGTGATTGATATGGGGTTTTGTGGGTATCCCTGTGCCGATGTCGAGGAACTGATCGACACCTTCCCGCACAAGATAGGTTATGGCCCGTCGCATGAACGCCCGGCTCTCGCGGACCCCAGCTTGGACGGTTGGGTACACATTCACCATTCGCGCGGCGGCCGCCTGCTCTGCAGCACTATGGTCGCAACCTGCCGCCAAACAATCAAACACTCCACTTGCAGTGAATGGTTCCGCATTGCTCGACTGCATACCTTCCCCCATGTCTGGCTCATTCCTCCAACAAGTCGGGCTGCTCATGAGTGATGTCATCCCAGAGCAGTTGGAAACTAAACTGGGCCAGCTGGGCGTCCCCGAAGCCGTCCTTTGCCGCCAGGGCTTGCTGATGATTGAAGGGGATGGGTTCGCCGGCCGCAAACGCGAGAAGTTGCACTTGAGCAGCGCTGTCGTAGGTGAAGAACCAGTGAACAGCCTCTTCGAGGGATCCTCCCACGGTGATGAGGCCGTGATGCTGCAGAAGTAGCGCTCTCCGCGACCCCAGGCTCTCTGTAATCTCCTGTCCAACCTCCAGTGTGACGGATGTGCCCTTGTAGTCCGTGTAGAGAACTTGGTCCTCGTAAAAGGCCGAAGACTCTTGATCGAGTGGCACAAGCAGACGGCCTGTGGCACCCAATGCCCTTGAGTGCACTGTATGGGCATGTGCAATTGCACCGGCATCAGCCCTGGCCTGATGTATTTTTGAATGGATCACAAATGCGCTCGGATTGACAGAGTAGCCCCCTTCGACAACTTGTCCCTCGTGGTTTACTCGTATGAGGTCCCGAACTTTCACCCTGTTGAAGGAAACTCCGAACGGGTTGACCCAAAATTCATTCGCGAATTCAGGGTCGCGAACCGAGATATGGCCGGATATTCCTTCGCCGAACCCGAACTTTCCGAAGAGTCGAAGTGCGGCAGCCAGCCGTTGCTTACGGTGTCGTCGCTCCTCTCCCACGGTGTCGAAAACGGCATCTTGAGGGATGGGAAGACCTGTGTGCGTGTTAGCCAGGAATGACGGCCTTGCCTCTGTTCCGGTCATGCTAGTTCCTCCAGGGTGGTTGAGCCCATGTTCCGGTTGTGTAGTGCGATGGAAAAATCCAGATGTATCGGAGGCGGGGCCGTTGCCGCGCTGACGTGGAACGCAAGATCGCGGCAAATGTCACGAGCTCTGTCCGTTATGGCCGGTATGCCAAATGTGAAGAAAAAGGTTCCAAAAGTCAGGTCACCCAACGCGTAGAACCTGCCCTGTGGCCGGTCGTCACCGATAAGTTGACTTGTGCGGGGGTCGACTTCCAAACCGCCTGCCGGGCTGTATGACGCCACGCCTTGCCCAATAAGTGAGTCAACGAGCGAAGCGGCCGATGGCGGAATTTTGTGGGCGGGCGCATTGACCGCATTGATGACCACATCGCAGGACACCGTCCCGTGAGTGGTCACGGCCGTGTAGCTACTACCGTTATACCTGATCTCCTGGATACCATCAGACAAATGCAGCTGTTCACGCTCTATCATGTCCAGGACTTTGGCCGCCGTAGCCGGTGGCATGGGACAACAAAGAGCCAGAATCGCCCTGTAAGAACCACGGAGGAGTCGAAGTTTTTCTTCGCTCGACAGCAGTGGCCACACCTGGGGTCCGGTGCTGGGCACTGCTGTTTGCAGCACGCGCAGCGCGATGCTTTCCGTGTCGACCTCGGCGAGTTGTCGCCTCAGGCGCTGGACCGGGGACTCACCGATTAGGGACTCGATTTCCATTTGGACAGCGGATATGTCCTCACCCGCAGTTTCCAGCTCTTGCCGCAGTAGGCGGACCACCGTATCCAGTGTGATGCCATTCTCCCCAGCCGCCCGCTGGATACCCTCAGAGGTGAAGTGCCTGATTTTGTACTGAATTGGTTTTTGCCGAACGGACGGGAGAACTCCGCCGCGAGAGAGGAAAGTGATAGGTCCGCGGTGTTTGGATTCTCGGAGAGCAAGAACCACGTCCATAGCTGTCAGTCCGCTACCGATAACACCAACGGATGCCTCGGGTTCCACTTCGCCAAGGGTTTGCTGGACAGGGTAGGGATCGGCGATGAAGCGGGGTGAGCCAGCCAGTGCATACTCGTCGGATGGACTTCCACGTCCTACGCAGAGAACCACATAATCGGCCTTTTGCCGACGGCCGTCGAGTGTCAGCAATTCTGTTTTCCCTGCGGACTGTACGACGCTCTTGACATGATGAGGGACCAGCTCAACGTCCCAGCCAGCGGCCCTGAGACGCGTAAGCGCATCTTCTGCGGCGTACTGCAAGTAGTCGCCGTACAAGGCTCTTGGAACGAAACGCGCACCCGAATACGGGTCGAAAGTATTGGCGCTTTGGCCATTGACCGTGTCGCGAGCAGCCAACCATCTGTCAAAGTGCTCGGGATCCGATCCCAACGCCGACATGTCGCCTGGGACCGAGTTCAGTCGCAACACGGGCGCGTCCCGCTGATAAGCTCTTCCTCGCCACAGTCCGGAGGAGCCGTCGTAAAGTCTCAGCCGGCCGACTGGCAAGTCAGTCTCGAGCAGCCCGTTCAGCAAGCAGACCGCAGCCGCCCCGCATCCGATGACTGCCAATTCGAACCGGCTTGTCGGGGCACGACACATATGTTTGCCTCCCGATGAAACGGTCGTCAGTGCTTATTTCGTCGATCGCTCCAAGCCGACGCCAGCTGATGGGCCTCGCGTGAGGGACTCGGTACACACGCCCGCTTGGCTCCACCTGCGAGCTTCATAAGCTCGGCCGCAGGGGTGAAATTAGCAGACTGAAGGCGTCAGGGCTCCCCTGCTGTGGAATAAGTGCCAGTGAATAGCGCAATGTGCCCAAACAGGCGTGTCCCTTTGCACTTTTGGCTCACCGTGGGTACCGCAGAGCGGTCAATCCCGGCATTTCGCGTAGAGGCGAAATGATGCAGGACGATCGGACGTGCGCTGATATGTTCACCAGGCTACGGTTTGAAGCGTTCGACCGGCTGCTGCGAGTGGTGTGGGATCGATGTGGCTTACAACGGCTATCTCAGGTTGAACTCGCGATGTCGGTGATCAACCTGGTCGCGGCCAGGCAGCCGTTGATCAGCTGAGTGAACCGTTCCGGGTTCGGTGGGGACTCGAACACGTGTAAGGATTCGAGTCATGGCACGACCTTCCCGTTACCCGCTTGAGCTGCGCCGTCGCGCGGTGCGCATGTTCGCCGAGATCCGCGGCGACTACCCGAACGAGACTGCGGCACTGCAGGCGGTTACGGAGAAGCTGGGCATCGGTTCCCGTGAGACGCTGCGGAACTGGGTGAAGCAGAACGAGGTCGACACCGGGCAGAGGCCGGGGACGACGACGGAAGAGTCTGCCCAGTTCAAGGCGTTGAAGAAGGAGAACGCCGAGCTGAAGCGGGCGAACGAGATCCTGAAGGCCGCGGCGAGTTTCTTCGCGGCCGAGCTCGACCGGCCACACACGCGCTCGTAGCATTCGTCGACGAGTACCGGGACCGCTTCGGCGGGGTCGAGCCGATCTGCAGGACGCTCACCGGGCACGACTGCAAGATCGCCCCATCCACGTACTACGCCCACAAGAAGCGCATCGAGGCGCCCTCCGCCCGTCGCGTGCGGGACGCGGAACTCAAGGAGAAGATCCAGAAGGTCTACACGTCCAACTACCGTGTCTACGGAGCCAGGAAGATCTCGCGCGAGCTGAACCGGCAGGGCCACGAAGTGGCCCGCTGCACCGTCGAACGCCTCATGCGCGACCTCGGCATCCAGGGAGCGGTACGAGGCCGGCGTGTCATCACCACGATCCCTGGCGGCCAGGTCGAGCGGGCTCCCGACCTGGTTGACCGCGACTTCGTCGCCCTCGCTCCGAACCGGTGCTGGGTGGCGGACTTCACCCACGTGAAGACGTGGTCCGCGGTCGTCTACGTCGCTTTCGTCGTGGATACCTTTTCCCGCCGGATCGTCGGCTGGTCGGCAGCCACCGTGAAGGAGACGGTCTTCGTCCTGGACGCCCTGGAAATGGCCCTCTGGCAACGCGACCGCGACCAACAGCCCGTCAGAGTGGGTGAGTTGATACATCATTCGGACGCCGGGTCCCAGTACACGTCTTTCCGGCTCGCCGAGCATCTGGAGGCTGCCGGCATCGCCGCGTCCATCGGCTCGGTCGGCGACGCGTATGACAACGCCCTGATGGAATCGGCGGTCGGCCTGTACAAAACCGAGTTGATCAAACCCCAGAGGCCGTGGAAGACGCTCGCCCAGGTCGAGCTGGCCACCGCCGAGTGGGTCGGCTGGTACAACCACCGCCGACTCCACGGTGAGATAGGCCACGTCCCGCCCGTCGAATACGAAGCCAACCACTACACCGAACTCACGAAACCCCAGGTCACAATCACAATCTGAGATCTCTACCGAACCCGGTGCGGTTCACCCTCCCAGTGCCCCGGCATCGCACGGTCTGCGGCCTCAGCAGGGCGTTCGCTCAAGACGACGTCCGCGGTGACATGCCCCTGCGGCTTGTTCCGTGACCTCGCCCGAGGCTCTCGAAGTGCCCGTCCGGTGCGCAGGCAGGCGACCAGCTCCCGCCTGAGCGCCCCACGCCCCTCGATGAACAGCGACTGGTAGATCGCCTCATGGCTGATCCGCATGGACTCATCCTCGGGGAAGTCGACCCTCAACCGGTGCGAGATCTGTTCCGGGCTCCATGCCATCGCCCACCGCCTGTCTTGCCGGTGTGGCTTGTTCAGCCCTTTCCACGCAGGCGTCTGCGGTCCCGCGACGACCGTCCCGTCAGGTCGGTGAACGTTCCCGGAGAGCCGCTCCTGCACGTACTGGCGCAACCGGTCGTTGTCCAGGAGCTTCGCGCTCTTCGGGCGCTTGGCCGCCTGCTGAGCCTTCCACTGGGCGACCGTCGCGCGGTATTCCTGCTTGCCGCCGCGCGTGGCGGCGTTGCGGCGCATTTCGCGAGAGATCGTCCCGGGGTCACGCCCCAGGGCGCGGGCGATCTCGCGCACGCCCTTGCTCATCGCCCTGAGGATCGCGATTTCCTCACGCTCCTCGAACGTGAGGTACCGGCCCGTGGGCTCGGCCAACGAGATCGGAGGCATGCCGCCAGCGTGACGAAACCACCTCGCACCCACCGGCCACGACACGCCAACTGCCAGCGACGCCTCCACCGTCGTGACCCCCGTGGCGATCAGCCGCCAGAACTGGCGCTGCACGACCCGAGACGGATCAGGCCGCCCCGGCGAACGCATCGCCGGCCGCAACGCACGGTCAGCCCGCCACTGCCGACGGCGGCCCTCCGGAACATCGCTGGTCTTCAAACTCCAGTCCGCCGTGGCCACGTCGCACGCCTCCGAGATCAGGGTGCTGCGACGACCAGTTGAATTCACCCTGCGATCCGCGATCGCTGTGCAGAATGCATCCGTCGACGTGGTCGCGTCGACGCACGGCGTTGTCCAGAGCGGTCACGGCCAGGCGGGACTTCATCCGCGCATCGATGGAGTAGCCCACGATCCTGTTACTGAAGACGTCCTTGATCGCACAGAGATACAACTTTCCTTCGCCGGTGGCGTGTTCGGTGATGTCGGTAAGCCACAGCCGGTTCCGGCCGGTCGCGGTGAAGTTGCGGCTCACGAGATCGTCGTGCACCGGCGGGCCGGCCTTCTTGCCCCTGCCGCGCTTCTTGCCGAACACGCTCCACCAGCGGTTGTCCCGGCAGATCCGCCACGCGGTCCGGTCCGCCATCACGGCCCCGGCGCCGCGCGCTTCGTCGGCCAGGAAGCGGTGGCCGAATTCCGGGTCGTCGCGGTGGGCGTCGAACAGCGTGTTCGCGCGATACGCCTCCTCCAGCACAGTGTCGGCCACCGGCTTGTCGAGCCAGCGGTAGTAGGGCTGTCTGGCGAGCTTCAGCACCCGACACGCAACCGTGACGGGCACCCCGTCCACGGCCAGCTCCTTTACGAGCGGGTAGATCCTTTTCCCGGCAGATGCGCCTGCGACAGATAGGCCGCGGCCCGGCGCAGGACCTCGTTCTCCTGCTCCAGCAGCTTGATTCGCCGACGTGCTTCCCGCAGTTCCGCACTCTCCTGGCTGGTCACCCCGGGCTTGGACCCGTCATCGATGTCCGCCCGGCGCATCCACTTCCACAACGTCATCGGGTGGACCCCGAAATCGGTAGCCACCTGCTCGACCGTGACACCCGGACCGCGGTTCCTCGCGACTCGCACGACGTCCTGGCGGAACTCTTATCGTGCAGCAAACCCATCCGATTGCCCCTGCTATCGAGGGGGAGCCAGTGCGCAGTGCCCAGTCCGCGGCACGCATCCGGTCGGGGTGGGCCGGGGCTTGGCCGAGGAGGGTGGCGTCGAGGGGTTCGGCGGCGACTTCGTTGACCTCATTTGCGGGGACGATGCGCAGCCATCGCGTGTGCTCCGACTCGCGCCATGGACCTCTGATGGCGTTGAGACCGAGGCTGTGCAACATGCCTTTGGGTAGCCGGACGTGCATTCTGGTGTTCACGCGAAGGGCGCACTGCAGCGCAAGCAGGCGCGCGGCGGCCGAGGCGCCTGCGGGAAGGTCTGCGGCCAGGTACTGACCGTGAATGCGTGATGTCGTCATGGTGGCTGGCGTCGGAGACCGGTGCCGGTGAGGCAGCCGTCGAGGACGTCGGGACGGTACTGGAGCTGGCGTAATCCGCGCCGGACGGCAGTGATCAGGTCATCGGGGTCGGCGAAGGCGCGGTTGGCCGTGGTGGTGCGTCGCAGGACGGACCAGATGCTCTCGACCGGGTTGAGGTCGGGTGCGTAGGGCGGCAGTTGGAAGACGGTGAGCCAGTCGCGGTCGGCGATGTAGCGCCGCATGCCTGCGGTGAGGTGGGTGTTGAGGTTGTCCCAGACCAGCACGATCGGGCCGCCCAGCTGCTGGTGGGCGGTCTGGAGCAGGTCGCGGTAGTCCTTCCAGGAGAAGCTTTTGCGCCCGTCGGGCCGGGCGTCCGGGCAGGGCCGGTAGATGAGCCGCGAGGGCTCACCGGTCTTGTAGCAGGCCAGGGCGGCCACCGATAAGCGGCGGCGGGAACGGCCCCGGACACGGACCACAGGGGTGTGGCCGCGGCGGGACCATGTGCGGGTGGTCGGCGGCGTCATCGAGAATCCGGCTTCGTCCTCGAAGACGAGCCAGGCGTCGAGCGCCGCCACGGTCCTTCCACCTGGGGCCACGTCTCCTTCATCCAGCCGGCCACGGCCGCCTCGTCTCGCTCGATGGCACGGCGGGCGGGAACCTGGCAGGTCCAGCCATGCCGTCTGAGCAGCGCGGCCACACCCTGGACGGTGCAGCTCTTGTGGAACCGGCGCCCGATCAGGGACTTGATCCGCGACAGCGTCCAGGTCTGGTCCGGCCAGCCATGCGCGACCGGTCCCTTGAGCAGTTCCCGCTCGAGGACGGCGAAGAGTTCGTCGCTGAGCAACGGCAAGGACGCCGGCCCCTTTCGAGGCCAGGGCTTTCGGCCCCTCCTGCGACCAGGCCCTGCGCCACCGCTGTACCGACCGGACGCTGACCCGAAGGTCGTGAGCGATGACCGCGTTCTCGTCACCCTGCTGGAAGCGCTCAGCCGTTTCCAACCGCAACTTCTCACGGAAGGCCCGCCGTTCGTCGGTCAGCCCGCCCCCCTGTGCATACCTCATGCACGAGTCGTACCGCAGGGATCATGACCCGTCAGCCCCACCGACACCACGCTTTGAAGGTCAGTAGACACCACAATGATCACGAAGCCCGTGCCTGCTCTGCTATGCGCCCCAACCGGTCACAACCCGACCAGCCGCGCGACTCCGGAACTTGCAACCCTCTGGAATCGGCCAGCTCACCCACTACTTCTGGCCCAAAAGATCATCCTTGTTGTGAAGTGCACAAAGGATGGATATATTGCAGCATCATCTTATTTGTTGAGTGCTGCCCCAAGTGGCCTATGTCGGTGAATTGCCCGCAGGGGAACACGATCTGAATATCCGCCAGTCAGGAGCATCAATGAATGACGACAGCATGGTAGTTAATTTCGATCCAGCCGATGGATTCGCTTTGCTGAACTATTCAACGAAAATCGTCAACCTATTGGGATCATCTTGCCACCCGGACATCTGGGCTGAGGTCGGAAATGCCATCGAAATGCTGCCGAGCAGCCTTTCGGCAAAGCTAGACGGTATCACCTCCGGGTTCGAATTCACGGTGCTGCGCGGCCTTCCGATCGACGATGCAGATCCCGGGCCGACGCCGAGGCACTGGTCCCAGGCGGGCGAGGCCGGAGCGGTCTGGGATGTGGTGCTTCTGATGGTGGCGGGCCTCATGGGGCAGCCCATCGCCTGGGAGGGGCAGCAGGACGGCCGGTTCGTGCACAACATCGTGCCGTCGCCCGGACACGAGAACCAGCAGACGGGAGCGAGCAGCACGGCGTTGCTCAACCCGCACACCGAGGACGGTTTCCACCCAGGCCGGGCGCATCTGCTGCTGCTTGCCTGCATGCGCAACCCCGATCGCGTGCCCACGACCGCGGCCAGTGTTCGACGTGTGTCGCTCAGTGAGCGCGACGTGGAGATCCTCAGCCGTCCAGTGACTCCCATCCTCCCTGACGACTTCTACACAGAAGCGCGTCCCTTCCAGGGCGAGGCGAGGCCGGTCCCGGTTCTTTGGTCGTCACAGGAGGGTCTGATGATGCGGTTCGACCCTAGCTACACCCCTCTTGAACAGGCGCCGGCCGAGTTCCGTGCGGCTTACACGCGGCTGGAGGAGGAACTGGCGAGGGTGAGCGTTGACGTCTCCCTGGAGCCCGGTGACGTCCTGATCGTCCAGAACGACCTTGTCGCGCACGGCCGTGTGCCGTTCAGGGCCCGCTTCGATGGAACCGACCGCTGGTTGAAGCGTGCCTTGGTCCGCACTGTCAGCCGTGGTAGCTCCCGCCCGCCGGAGGAGGCCACGGAGCACGGGTACGGCCAGACCGTGCTGGAGGCAGGGCTGCTACGGCCACGAGTACGGTCCCCGTTCCTCAGCAACTGAAAGGACTTCCACCGGTGTCTGAGATCGAAGTGACCAGTTACCAACTGTCGTTCGTCCAGGAAGAGATATGGAACGCGCTACAGCTCAATCCTCACGCCTTCTATAAGATCGGGGAGTATATAGAAATAGCAGGAGATCTCGACGTAGCGGCCTTCCGGCAGGCATACGCGCAGGCGAGGGACGAGACGGAGAGTATGCGCTCACGGATTGCCTATCGCGACGGGAAGGTCCACCAGGAGATTCTGCCGGACGACGCGCCTTTGCCGGTGGTCGACCTTACTGGCAGTATCGACGCCAGGACCGAGGCCCAGAGCTTCATGTTCGAGGAGCTCTCCCGGCCTCACCGCATCCTGGAGGATCCGCTCTCCACGAGTTTCCTGCTCAAACTTGACGACCAGCTCCACTACTGGGGCTACATCATCCACCACATCGCTTCCGACGGCTTCGCGGGCCTCCTCTTCCGTCAGCGTGTGACCCATCTGTACACCGCGCTGCGGCAGGGGACCGAGCCTCAGCCTCCCCTCGGACCACTGACCCACCTGCTCGATGCCCAGGCATGCTACCGGGCTTCTGAGGAGTTCACTCAGGACCGCGCGTACTGGAGAGAACGGCTCCCCGCCGCTTATCAGGCTCCGAAGCTCTCCGCGGGCGGCGGCACACCCGAAAATACCGGTTTGCCGCTGCGTCGGCGCTCGTCACTACCAGCGGACGTCTTCGACCGGCTGAAGACCTCAGCACGCGGATTGAGGACCACATGGGGGTGTGTGATCACCGCCGCCATGACCGCGTATGTGCACCGAATGACCGGATCGGGCGACGTCGTCCTGGCTGTTCCCGTGCACGGGCGCACGGACAGGACAACCCGGTCCGCCATCGGCATGGCATCCAATGAACTCCCGCTCGCGGTGCGAGTGGAGGCAGCGGACAGTCCGGCAAGCCTGGTACGACAGGTGACCGCAGACATGCGGTCGCTGACACGGCATCAGCGCTTTCCCCGAGAGGAGATCCTGCGCGACCTGGCCATGCAGGCAGCGGACTTCGTCGGCCCCTCTGTGAATATCATGCCGTTCGACAGGATGATAGATCTGGCGGGCTGTACCGCCGTGGTGCGCAACCTCTCCAACGGACCGGTCGACGACCTCGCCGTATCTGTGATGCCTGATCCGGTGAGCGGGTCACTGGAACTGGTCTTCGACGCCAACCCGGCGCGCTACGACTCAGAAGAGGTCGCATGCCACAGGGACCGGTTCACCGACTTCCTGGCGTCCTTCCTGGACAGCCTCGACGGTACCGTCGGTGGTCTCCCTCTCATCAGTGAGGCCGAGCGGGAGAGACTTCTCGTCCACTGGAACGGTGCAAGCCGACCCTTCACCGCCCAAACCGTTGACCACATCTTTCGCGAGCAGGTCGGTAGGACACCTGACGCTGTTGCGCTGGTCGCCGGCGAGCAGCAGCTCACCTTTGCCGAACTGGACGAGGAGTCCGACCGGATCGCCGACCTCCTGACCGCGGCGGGAGCAGGACCCGGGCAGTTCGTGGTAGTAGCCCTGCCGCGTTCGCTGAGTGCCGTGGTGGCTCTCTTCGCGGTGGTGAAGGCAGGTGCTGCCTATGTGCCGGTCGATCCTGCCTTCCCCCCTGAGCGCATCGCTTTCATGCTGTCCGACACTCGCCCCGCCCTGATTGTGAGCGACACGGAGACAATCGCTTGCATCCCCGAGGCGACGCGTTATAGGAAACTGTTCCTGGACAGCACTCGCGCGCCGAGCATTGTCGGAGATATGAAGCGGACGGACGCCGACAAGGGCGGTCGGCTCGTGCCGTCAGACGCTCTCTACGTCGTCTTCACGTCGGGTTCCACGGGTAAACCGAAGGGGGTGGTCATCGAGCACCGCAACATCGCGCATCTATTCCACCACCACAGGGAGCAGTTCATCAGGCCAGCCGTGGCCCGATCCGGCAGAGAGAGGTTTCGTGTCGCGTTGACCGCTTCCTTGTCGGTGGACATCATCTGGGGAGCACTCCTGTGGATGTTCGAAGGGCATGAGCTCCACATCGTTGACGACGCGACCCGCCACGATGCAGGAATGCTCACTACCTATATCGAGACACGTGGTATCGACATGTTCGACACCACTCCCTCGCTCGCCGAGCAACTGGTCGCGGCCGGTCTGCTGGAATCACGCAGGAAGCCTGCGGTCCTGGTACTCGGTGGGGAAGCGGTCGGCTCCAGGCTCTGGAGACTGCTGGGTGCTGATCCTGATGTACAGGCCTACAATTTCTACGGTTCCACCGAGTGCACCATCGACACACTCATCGCACAGTTCGACGCCACACCGCGCCCGATCGTCGGAACCCCCATATGGAACACCCGTGTGTACGTACTGAACGACAAGCGCGAGTTGGTTCCCAGCGGGACTCCCGGTGAACTGTATGTGGCGGGCGACGGAGTGGCGCGCGGATACCTCAACCGTCCCGAACTCACCGCGGAGCGATTCCTGGAGGACGCTTTCGGCCCGCCGGGCGCACGGATGTACCGCACCGGTGACGTGGTGCGATGGACCTCATCGGGGCAGCTCGCCTTTGTGGGCCGTGCCGACGACCAAGTGCAGATCAGTGGATTCAGAGTCGAACCCGGCGAAGTCGAGTCGGTTCTGCTGGCCTATCCCGGCATCGCCCACGCGGCAGTCGTCGCCCGCGACGATACACCGGGCATCTGCCGCCTGGTGGCATATGCCGTGCCTGTAGATGGCTATCAAATCAATTCTCCCGAAGTGCGAGAGTGGATTGCTGAGCGGTTGCCCGCCTACATGGTGCCAGCAGCCATCGTGGCCATTCCGGAGCTGCCGCTGTCCCCGGCGGGCAAGCTTGACCGCGCAGCGCTCCCCATACCCCGCATCACCGGAGCCGCCGGCAGCAGAGCTCCCAGAACCGATACCGAACGACTGCTTGTTACCTTGTTCATCGACCTTTTGGGTCTGGAGCATGCTGGCATCGACGACAGCTTCTTCGACCTGGGCGGCGACTCCATCACCGCCATCCAGCTGACCGTTCGAGCCCGCAACCTGGGTCTACACCTGACCAGCAGCGATGTGTTCACTTACAAGACCGTCGCGGAGCTGAGCCGGCACGCCTGCAGCGTCAAGGTAGGAGCCGAGAACACATCGGAGGACATCGCACACGGCGTGGTTCCCCCCACACCCATGCACCGATGGCTGGAGCGATTCAGCGACACAGCGGACGGGTTCCATCAGGCCCTCGTGCTGCGTACACCGCCCGGACTCACCATGGCCACTCTCCACCACGTCGTGGACGGCCTGCTCGTCAGCCATGACGTCCTGAGAGCGCAATGGACCGGCTCCCCCGGGCACCGCACCCTGACCGTGCCCCTTGAGCCCGCATTCACCGCAACTGACCTCGTCACCCGCCTGGATGTCACCGACGCCCGGCCCGAAGAACTCGCCACCGCGGTGCGGGCGCACCAAGAGTCGTCCCGCCAGCTCCTCGCCCCCCGCTCCGGAGCCATGCTCAGAGCAGTCTTCTTCGACGCCGGTCCTCATCGGCCGGGCCGCCTGCTCCTGATGGTCCACCACCTTGCCGTAGACGGTGTCTCCTGGAACATCTTGCTTTCCGATATCGCCGATCTCGCCACAGCACACGCCGCCGGACAACCCGCTGAGGCAGCCTCTCGCACCACGTCCTGGCGTACCTGGGCACAGCACCTGCACAGCGATGCCCACTCCTCCCGCCGTCTGAAAGAGTTCGACTACTGGGTGGGTGTCCTCACCGGGCCGGACCCTCTTTGGGGCAGCAGAGCCCTGGACACGAAACGCGATACCGTGGCCAGCGCCCGCCACCAGTCTTTGTCCTTGTCACCGCAGACCACCGACCGGCTTCTGACGTCGATCCCCGCCTCGTTCCGCGTCACGGTCGAGGACGTGCTGCTGACCGCGCTGACGCTTGCCGTCGGAGCCTGGCGCCGCGAGCGCGGACAGGACGACGACGGGCAGGTACTCATCATGCTCGAAGGCCATGGCCGCAGTGATGTCCCGGCCGGACTGGACGTGTCACGAACCGTCGGCTGGTTCAGCAGCCTGTTCCCCGTACGCCTGAACCCACTAGCCGACCGGCCTGACGCTCGCTCGCCCCTGGCTGCGGACCAGGCACTCAAGACCGTCAAGGAGCAACTGCGCGCAGTCCCCGACGGCGGCGCTGGGTTCGGAGCGTTGCGTTACCTCAACGACTCCAGCGCCGACAGGCTCGCAGCACTCGGCGAGCCTCAAATCTGCTTCAACTACCTCGGCCGTCAAAACGTGGCCGGCCAGGGCGACTGGACGCCCGACAATGACTTCTTTGAACTCACCGCCGGCGCCGATGCTGACATGCCGTTGGCGCAAGCGATCGAGATCAACGCAATGGTGGTCGATGGGAGCGAGGGCCAGCACCTGCGAGCCACATGGAGTTACGCAGCCAGCGCCCTCGACGGGGATACCGTCCCCACCTTGATCCGGTTGTGGAGTGAGGCGATCGACCAGATCGTGGCGGCCTGCGGCAGCCCCACTGGCAGCACCCACACCCCTTCCGATTTCCCCCTGGTCCGCATCGACCAAGGCACCCTGGATCGCGTCGCTCCCCCGCACCGGGCCGTCATGGACATCCTGCCGCTCACGCCGCTGCAAAAGGGCCTGCTCACCCACGCTCTCTATGGCGAGCCCGACCCCTATGTCCCCCAACTGGCGCTCAACCTGAGCGGCCCGGTCGACGCCGCTGCGCTGCGGACAGCGGCGCGCGGCCTTCTGGAGCGCTACCCCAATTTGAGTGCCCAGTTCCTCCCCACCTCGGCGGAGCCGCTGCAGATCATCCCCCAGCAGTACCAATTCTCATGGACCGATATCGATTTCACGACCGGAGCGGAGAACCCACACGATCAGCAGGTACAACTTCACACGGTGATGCGGGAAGACCGCGAGCGCCCCTTCAACGTCCGCACCGGTCCGCTCCTGCGCTTCACCCTCATCCGGCTCACGCACCAGCACCATGTCTTGGTGATCACCAATCACCATCTCCTGCTGGACGGCTGGTCGACCCCGCTGCTCCTGCGTGATCTCTTCACGCTGTACTCCGCACGAGATGACGTGCTGCCTTCCGCGCCCCGGTTCGCCGACTTCCTGGCCTGGTACAGCGCGGTCGACACCTCCGACGCAGAAAAGGAATGGCGTCGTTACCTCGCGGACTTCGACCAGCCAGCACTCGTGGCTCCCACCGCGTGTCCCCTCCACACCGCGGCCCGGCCGCAGCAGATCATCTCCGACCTTCCCAAAGCAACCGATCACGCGCTCAGGAAGGCCGCACACCGCCACGGCTTCACTCTGAGCGCTTTCATCCAGGCAGCCTGGGCATTGGTCATCTGTCGCCTGACCGAGCAATCCGACGTGGCCTTCGGGTCCGTTACGGCGGGACGGACGCCAGAAATTCTCGACGCCGAGTACATCGTCGGTCTGTGCATCGACACCATCCCCGTTCGTGTCAGCCTCACCCCCGGCGCCACCGTCTTCGACGTCCTCACCCGTCTACGCGAACGACAGGGGACTGTGAGTGACCTTGCCCCCGTCGGCCTGCCCACCCTGCACCAGATCACTGGACATCGGGCGCTGTTCGACACCTGCGTGGTCGTCGAAAATTACCCCTTCGATCCCCAGAAACTCAACGCCGCAGGCTCCTCCGTCGATTTTTCTGTGCTGATCGACCACGACGTCTATCACTACCCCCTGTCCCTTATGGTCGTCCCAGGCGAAGCCACGAGCCTGCGCCTGGGTTACCGGCCCGATCTCTTCACAGACGACCTAGCAGCAACAGTCAGCCAGGCCCTGCACATCATCCTGGCGGCACTCCCCCAGTACCTCGACGAGGACATCACTCACATCGCCGATCTCTTCACACTTACTCGGCATCGGGATGCACACCAGAACCCGGTCTCTTGCACTTTCCCTCCGGCCGCCGCAACCAGCAGCAGCGATTCGACGCCGCAAAACCCGTCCGCGCATCAGCAAGAGACCGAAAACCAAATAGTGGACATCTACCGCTGTATCCTCGGCCAGCAAAACATCACTGCTCACACCGACTTTTTCATTGCTGGCGGAGACTCCCTGGACAGCATGCGTCTAATGGAGCACATCAACGTACAATTCAGCCAAAGCATCACCCTGCGGACCCTCTACGAGCACCGCACCCCGCGCAGCATCGCCTCCGTGCTGCATGCGGCATCAGAAGGCTCATGAGACCCGGGGTGTTCCGAGGCGCCAAGCTGGGTCTTCGAAGTTGAGCGGTGCGCTGGTTCGGCTTGCTGACACGGCGTCACGCTTCGTGTTGGGTCGGCCTGCTTGGCCCTGGACGCAAAGTGCCCGTGGCCCTGCGTGATCATTTCCAGGGAGCTGTCGATTAATAACTCCTGGGTTTCGGAGTCCGTTGGCCCGTAGGATGCGGGTGTGTCGGAAGGGATCGAAGCGGGGCTGACGGAGCGTTCGAGTTGTTGCTGCCGCATCTGGACGAGCGGCAGCAACGGCTGGTCCTGGGGGCCGCTGCCCGTGTGCGTGGGCACGGCGGGACTGGGTGCTTACCCGGCAACGAGTACTACAGCCGGAGATCTTGTGGGTCAGGTGTAACCGCGTTGGGAGGATCTTCGGTCGTGGGATAGATCGAGTCCATGCCGCCCTTGGGGAGGTAGCTGCGGGGGAAGGCGATCCATTCGTCGTGCATCTCGATGAGGACGGCGGTGGTGAGGCGTTCGAGGGCGGCGGGGTTGGGGAAGATCTGGACGACGTCGACGCGGCGCTTGATTTCCCGGTTGACCCGTTCCAGGGGGTTGGTGGACTGGATCTTCTTCCAATGTCGCTCGGGGAAGTCGGCGAAGGCGGTCAGGTCGGTCTTGGCTTCCAGGAGCATGGCTTTGACCTTGGGGAACTGTCGTCCGAGCATGTCGGCGACGGTGTCGAGCTGGGAACGGACGGCCTCGGCGGTGGGCTGGGCGAAGATCGTGCGGATGGTTGCGGCCACCATCTCGCCGGAGTCTTTGCTGATCACAGCGAAGACGTTGCGCAGGAAGTGGAGCTGTAGAGAAACAAGGTGTCGCTTCCACTTGCCGGTGTCGTTGTTCCGGTATGGCGCTTCTGGAGGGGGTGCACGGTCAACTCGCCGTGCGATTCGAGGTGTTGCTGCCGCATCTGAACGAGCGGCAGCGACGGTTGATGTGTGCGACGGAAGCCCGACTGCTCGGGCATGGCGGCATCCGAGCCGTCGCCCGTGCCGCCAAGGTGAGCGAGACGACGGTCCGCCGAGGCGTCTTCGAGCTGGAAGCCGGTGGACTGCCGCTTTCCGAAGGACGGGTACGCAGACCGGGCGGGGGACGCAAACGCGCCGAGGAGGTCGACTCCGGGGTAGTGCCCGCGCTGATGGCGCTGGTTGAGCCGGACGAGCGAGGCGATCCGATGTCGCCACTTCGCTGGACGACGAAATCGCTGCGAAGCCTGGCCCAGGAACTGACCCGCCAAGGTCACCCCGTCTCGGCGATGACGGTGGGCCGGCTGCTGAAGGAGAACGGGTTCAGCCTGCAGGCCCAGGCCAAGACGCTGGAGGGCAAGCAACATCCGGACCGGGACGCCCAGTTCCACTACATCAACGAGCAGGTCAAGCAGCACCAGGCTGTCGGCGAACCGGTGATCAGCGTGGACACGAAGAAGAAAGAGATGCTCGGCCAGCTGCCGAACGTGGGCCGCCAGTGGCGGCCGAAGGGTGACCCGGTCCAGGTGGAGGACCACAGCTTCTTCAGCGGGCCGCAGGGCGATGCGGCCATCCCCTACGGCATCTACGACCTGACCGCCGATGCCGGCTGGGTCAACGTCGGCGTCGACCACGACACCTCCACCTTCGCGGTCGCCTCCATCCGTCGCTGGTGGCAGGCCCGCGGCCACCATGACTACCCGCACGCCACCCGTCTGCTGATCACCGCGGACGCGGGCGGCTCGAACAGCTACCGCTACCGGGTCTGGAAGTCGGAACTGGCCGCCTTCGCGGCCGAGACGGGCCTGGCCGTCACGGTGTGTCACTTTCCTCCCGGTACGTCGAAATGGAACAAGGTCGAACACCGCTTGTTCTCCCACATCGCCATGAACTGGCGAGGCCGCCCGCTGACCAGCCATGAAGTAGTCGTCAAGACGATCGCCGCGACGCGGACCCGCACCGGGCTACAGGTCGAGGCCGAACTCGACCCGGGCTCTTATCCCACAGGCACCACGGTCAGCAAGACGTACCTGGACTCGCTCCCGATCGAGCAGCACCCCGAGCGGGGAACCTGGAACTACACCATCCGCCCCGACGGCCCGGACCCCAGCGAGCGCGGGGCGGTCCGCAGTCCCGGGGAAACGGCCCGCGCCCAGTTCCTGGAGATGCTGGCCGACCCGCTACTGACCGGGATGACGCGGGAAGAGTTGGCCGCGCTGAGCGACCGGCTGGCTCCCGCGCAGGCCGCACAGCGGGAAGAACGCTGCTACCAGCACCGCGGCGGACGACGGCGCAAGGCGCCCGGCGACCACGGCCACCCCCTGTTGACCTGCCCCGACAAGGTCCTGATCACCGTGCTCTACCTGCGGCAAGTCTGTTCCCAGAAGGTCCTGTACGACATGCTCGCGCTCAGCGACCGCACCATCAGCAAGGCCATCGGCGACACGCGCCGGCTGCTGGACGACACCGGCACCACTGTCGGGCTCTCCGCAGTCCGGTTCACCAAACCGGACCACCTGGTGGCGTTCCTGCACACCGGAATGTCACCCACCGAAGTCCGGCCCCCGCTGCCGGAACAGCTCTCCGACCCGGCACTGACCGGCATGAGCCGCACCGACCTCCATGCCCTGATCGACCGGCTCTCGAAACGGCAGGCCGCACTGGTCGAACGACGGCGCTTCACACAGCGCGGCGGGCA
>NZ_JBICZA010000049.1:0-46861 GCF_043201585.1 Streptomyces sp. NPDC048297 | reverse complement strand
CGCGGGCCTACTCGGAGACCTTACGGATCATTCGGGAAGGTACGCCCTCCGCGTCCTCGCCCGGGGCTGATCCACAAGTCCTGAGCATTGCTCCAGTGCATCACGGCCACCCCGACCTTGCCCTTGTAGAGCCGTCCGTCGTGCGAGCGGGTCCCCTCCGGGTAGATGCCCAGCAGCTCGCCCCTGCTCAGGACACCGAGCCCCTCGCGGATCGCGGCCTGTCCCGCCTCCTTGCCGGAGCGGTCCACCGGGATCTGGCCCGCGCTGCGGAAGAAGAACGCGGTCAGCCGGCCCTTGATGCCCGGACCGGTGAAGTACTCCGCCTTGGCGAGGAAGGTGATGCGCCGCTTCAGGATCGCCGGCATCAGGAAGTGGTCGGCGAAAGAGAGGTGGTTCCCGGCGACGATCGCCGCACCCGACGCCGGCACGTGCTCCAGCCCCTCGATCCGGGGTCTGAAGGCCAGTCTCAGCAGGGGGCCCAGCAGCTTGCTGCGTCCTGCCCCTGTCGACGGCGCTTCGTCCGGTCTTGGGTCCCCCTTTAACGCGCTGATGTGGGAGCCGTCGACGGCAGCCCGGGAGAAGTCCAGGGCGTTCGCGCTGCGGAGTTTGGCGAGGAGTACCTCGTGCAGCCGCGGCCGGACATCGGCTTCGGTCCACTCGGCCAGGTGGCGCCAGCAGGTCATGCCAGAACCGAAGCCGGGTTCCTGCGGCAGGTGTTCCCAGGCGGTCCCGGTGTGCAGCACGAACGGGATGCCCTGGAACACCGTCGGTCCGGATGCCGCTTGCGTCCCGGATGCCGGGTCCGACGCTCGACCCTGGGCAGCAGCGGCTCGACCACCGCCCACAACTCGTCGTCGACTTCCCACGGCTTCGGCCGCCCCACCCCGAACCCCCAGATCACCAGTCTGGGGGTGATCCAACCACGTCGAAGATCATTTCGTTAGGAGTTCTTACGCTCGTGTCCTCTTTTCCACCGCCGTCCGGACGCGACCCCACCGCGCGCTACCGCAAGGTCTGATCGCGCGAGTTGAGCCACTCCGGCCCGAGATCCTGCAGCTGATAGCCGCTCGGGTAGGTCACGAGGGCCGGGCGGTAGGGCCGATCGTCCGGACGCGGTGGAAAACCACGAAGCACGAAAGCCCGGAACTTGAGCACGGCTTCCGCGGTCTTTCGCTCCCACCGGGACGGTAGCGGCAGGCCGACGGTGCGCAGCAGGTCCTCGTCCAAGAGAGCGCGCGAGAAACGCTGCATCGGAGCCTTCATCAGTGGACGCATCCGGGGTGGTAGCACGTCGGCAGCGATGTCCATCGCCGCCGACGACAGTCGCTTGCCCGCCTTGGTGTACGCGAAGTTCATGGCCTCGTACTCGTCGGCGAGGCGCGCGAACTCGTCAAAGGTCCGCGGAAGGTCCTTGATTCCCATCAGCTCGCCCAGCCGGCGCCCGACTGCTGTCATCGCCCGCTTCTCGTGGTCGGTCAGCTGGCGCCAACCGTAGCGGCCGATCCACCGCACCGGCACAACGATGTAGAGGGCGATGATGTAGCGGTGGTCATCGTTGCTGATGTTGTAGTGCCGGTGCATGCGGTTCATCCGGCGCAGGAAGGCACGGCCACGCTCGTCTTCCAGTCCATGGTGGGTGATCTCATAGAGGATCAGCAGGGTGTCATCGGCGCGCTTCTGTGTTCGGTTGGAGAACTCGCCGGTGCGATGAAGCAGCTCGGCGATGCTGGGGACTCCGAAGGTGCGGAAGAAGGCAAGCGAGGCGGACTGCCAATAATCCCACGGGAATTCATAGTCGGTGACCTGGCGGAAGATCTCCTCGCAGTCCTTCTCAGGGTCGAGCTGCCGGATCAGCCGGAGCCGGGCGTAACGGTCAGGCATGGGATACTCCTCAGTGGGCAGTAAAGAAAAGAGGGACATCACGTGCTGTAGCGCAGCGTTTCGCGGCACCAGTCATAGTGGCCGCGCATCCAGGTCCTGAGCACGGCCAGGTAGTGCCGGACCTCTGGTGTCGCGGTAGGCAGCACCAGGGCTTCGAGGTCGAGGTACGACCTTAGGGTGGAGTTGTGGATCTCAACGGCCTCGTCCATCGCTTCTCGGGCGCTACGGCTCTCCCGTTGGAGGATGGACGTGAGGTTCTCGATCAGCGGGTTTACCGCAGCCTCCCGGCCTGCGGAGTGGATGTCGTTGCACCAGGCCATTTCGTAGGCCGCCGTGCTGGACAATGTGCGTACCTGATCAGCGGCGAGGTCCTCGCTCGTCGCCCGACAGCCGGCGGCTATCTCGGCCAGGGTCACGTAGGGGGCGGTGGCGATGTTGTAGAGGCGGTTGACGGCGTACTCGGATGTGGTGGGCGATGCGCCACCGGCCCGCATCGCCGGTTCGTACAGGTAGCTGTAGAACCAGATCGTCATCTGGGTGCAGAATCGCTGGAACTGCTCCGGGCGGGCCACCGTCGACGTGCGCTTGACCAGATCGGCCAGGACATTCAGGCGGTGTGTGCGGTCCCCGTCCGCCAATCGAGGCAAGGCCACTAGGACACCCGTCGGGATGAAGGCCGAGATCGCGGCGATAGCCGCGGCAGCAGAGGTGTGCGGGCCACCATTGCCACCGTCCTCGTCGAAGAACTGGTCATCGTAGAAGAATCCGAAAGCTAGCCACTCGGCGAACAGCTTGAGCCGGTCCAGGTCGGCCTCCGGACAGACTCGCGCCGCGAACGTACCGAAGCTCGACTTCACGTATCTCGCGAGCTGGCCCGGCGTGCTGTACAGCGCATTCCGTTCCATCCAGGTGGCGACATACGCGTTCAGCGTCTCGGCATGCGGGCTGATGGCCGACGGAATCGGGAAGTAGAGCTCTGGTACCACGATCGGCAGAACATCGACAGTCACGGACACCTCGTATCGTCTTCTGGGTAGGTTCAAGCACTCGATCGGCTTGAGGTAGCGCGGATAGGGGTGCGGTCATGGTCGGCGGCGAGATCGACGAGCTCCTCGCGTTCTACGACTTCCCCGCAGAACACTGGGTGCACCTGCGCACGACAAATCCCATCGAGAGCACTTTCAGCACCGTGAAGTTGCGGACCAAAGTCACCCGTGGGGCCGGCAGTCCGACCGCGGCCCTGACGACGGTGTTCAAGCTCGGCGAGTCCACCCAGACCCGCTGGCGCGCGATCACCGCACCCCACCTCGTCGTCCTCGTCCGCAACGGCGCCCGCTTCAAGAGCGGTCACCTCGTCGAACGCCCCGAAGCCACCGCAGCCTGAACGACCCCGCTGATCCACAATTCTTGACAATTACTCCAGCACGTACTTGAGCAGCTAGTAGAACACGGCTCGCTCCTCACGCGGCCGACCCCGCTTGGAACCGGTGTCTTCCCAGGTCACCGCTAGGATCACGGATGCGGGCCGATGTGTACCTGTCGTCATCTGCGGCCATGTCCGGGCGGTCTTATGCCGGCCCTTTCCCGAGTTGACTGATGGCCAGTCAGGGCGTGGCGCGGGCGGCCCCACCGCCCAGTGCGATGGTACGGTGCTTCACCGGGTCAAGCACGGCATCAAAGCCGACGAGGCGAGCCTGGCATGCACTGGCGGCCGAGTAGGTCGAAGTCTGGCTGACCGCCGAAGGGTTTCCCGCCGCTCGTCCGCCACATCGCGGGACTCGTCCAGGTCGTGGACGGCAGCGGCCATCAACGGGGCGAAGAACTCTCCCGGCAGACGGACACGTTCGAGCAGTGCTGCGTACCGCATGGGCAAGGTGCCGTGTGTGGTGGGCTTTCCGGCACGTCAGCCGGGCCTGCGAGGTCCAGCAGCCGCGCCACCTCGGTGGCGCATGACAGGAATGAGCGTGCGCGTCCCCCCGGGAAACCTCAGGCGGTCTTCTCCTACGTCTGTGGAGCGAACTTGAAGTCGGCGAACTCGAAACCCGGAGCGACGATGCAGGTCACCAACACGGGCTCACTGACCGGCCGGGCACGCTGCCACACGCCGCCGGGGACCAGTACGGAAGGGCTCTCGCCTCGCTCGACCCACGGTCCGAGAAGCTTCGTGCCGACGTGTGGAGGCACCGACGATGGAGCTTCCTCCTCGTGACCGCCGAAATGTATTTCGAGCGGGCCTCCCCGTTGCCACAGCCACAGTTCGTCGGAGCGGACCCAGTGCCATGGGTTCTCTTCGCCCGGGTGGAGGAGAAAGTAAATGGCGGTCGCGTAGGTCCGTGGACCCGGGTAACCGGCGGGCTGGGTGGAGCCTGATGTCCTCCAGTATTCTTTGAACCATCCACCTTCGTGCGGCTTCAGGCCGAGGAGATCGACGAGCGGGGACAAGTTCTGGGGCATGGAATCCTTCCCGGTGGTCGGCGGTATGTGACGACGTGACGAACAGCTTCAAGCCTTGGCTAAGGCTTGTCCCGTAACTGCTGGTCACGGGTGAGATGATCTTGGTATGGCTGGTGTGATCACGGCTTCGGTGCCGTCCTGGATAGCCCCGTTCACCGGGCTGAGTCCGCGTCAGTTCGGCAAGCCGACCGCCGAATTGCGGCGTGAGGGCGCGGACCCGGTCCGCAAGGGCCGGCCCTGGAGTCTGCCGCTGGAGGACCGGGTCCTGCTGGTCGCCGCGTACTGGCGCACCAACCTCACCCTGCGCCAACTCGCCCCGCTGTTCGGAGTGTCGAAGTCGGCGGCCGACCGCATCGTCGATCACCTCGGGCCGTCCCTCGCGCTCCAGCAGCGCAAGCGGTTCCGCAAGGACACCGTGCTGATCGTGGACGGAACCCTGGTGCCCACCCGCGATGACAGCATCGCCGAGCAGTCGAAGAACTATCGGTACTCGACGAACCACCAGGTCGTCATCGACGCCGACACCCGGCTCGTCGTCGCCGTCGGCCGGCCGCTGCCCGGAAACCGCAACGACTGCAAGGCATGGGAACTGTCCGGCACAAAGGACGCGGTCGGCCGCACCACCGTGATCGCGGACGGCGGCTACCGCGGCACCGGCCTGGTCGTCCCGCACCGCCGCGAGCGCGTTCAGACCGAACTCCCGGCCTGGAAAGAGGAACACAACACCTCCCACCGCAAGGTCCGCGCCCGCGTCCACCACGCAATGCTCGGAATCGCCCGCCATCACAACCTCACCCTCGCCGGGTGACGGAAAACAGGCAGGTCACCAGTCATCCCGTAGATCATTTACGGGACAACGCTTAGCTGCTTGCTCTGGCGTGCGGGCTCGGGTTCGCCGACGTGATCCACGCTCAGAAGGTCACGCTCGCGAGATCCCTGCCTGTACACGGACACCCCCTTGCAGCCGAGTCGCCATGCGGTGACCAAGGAGTCGGAGACATCGTCAGGCGTACAGGTTTTCGGCAGGTTGACCGTCTTCGAGACCGCGTTGTCGACGTACTCCTGCCATCGAGCAGCAGTACGTACGTGCCATTCGCCGGAAATATCGTGGGCATAACGGTACTTGGCCAGGACGTCCGCGGGTATTCCGAGAGAGGAGAGGCCCACCCGGCGCAGCAGGTCCAGCGCCTGGCGGCGCGAGATACCGCGGTACCGTTGCAGATCGGCCAACAGCTCCTGGTCCGCGAATACGACTCCTTCGTCCAGGATCACGTCTTTGTTCCATACAGCAGCGAAGCGCGGCTCAATGGAACTGGAGCACTGCGCGATCATTGATATCGTGCCGGTCGGTGCGATCGTGGTGATGGCACAGTTTCGAAGCGGGGCGCTGCCGTCGACTGTTCGCCAATTCGGGTATGCTCCGCGCTCCTTTGCCAACTCCCGACTCGCCGTCCTGGCGACCCTCCGTATCGTTGCTCCGAGTTGGGCGATGAGTCCCAGCGCCTCGTCGGAGTCGTACGGGATTCCAAGACCGATCAGCAGATCCGCGTACCCCATGACCCCCAGACCGATCCGGCGATTGGCCCTCGTCAGCTCCGTGATGCGCGTATCCGGGTACCGGGATATGTCGATGGCGTCATCGAGCAGGCGGACGGCGACGGCAGTGGTCTCCTCAAGAGCGGCCCATTTGATACCACGGCCGTTCGGCTCCAGGAAGGACGCGAGGTTGAGGGAGCCCAGGTTGCTCGCCTCGTACGGATAGAGCGTCTGCTCACCGCACGGGTTGGTGGTCCGGATGGGCCCCAACTGCCTGAGCAGCGGATTCGATCGGTTGATCGCGTCAGGGAAGAGTACCCCCGGGTCACCGGTACGCCAGGCGTTCTCGCAGATGCGTGACCAGATGTCGCGAGCTGCCACGCGTCGTACGGTCCGACTGTCCAGGGGGCTGACCAGTTCGACGCTCCCGTCCAAGAGCAGGGCCTGCATGAACGCGTCGTCGACGGAGACCGACAGATTGAATGTGTGGAGCTGCCCCACGGTCCGCTTGGCGTCGATGAACTCCAGCACGTCCGGGTGGTAGACGGACAGCGAGGCAAGGTTGGCGCCCCGCATCTTTCCGCCCTGGGACACCACCCGGGTCTCCGCGTCGAAGAGGCGGAGCCAGGAAACGGGGCCGCTCGCTCCTCCCCCCTCTGCCGAGCTGATGACTGATCCCCGCTCGCGCAGTGGCGTCAGGTCGAAGCCCGTGCCGCCCCCTGTTCGGTGGCAATTGGCCGCGTCCGCGAGCGTGTTGAAGACGGCACGGAAGTCGTCCTCGAGAGGCAGAACGAAACACGAGGCGAGTTGCCCCTGCCGGGTACCGGCATTGTTGAGAATTCTTCCCGAGGGCCAGAAGAGGTTCTGCTCCATGAGCGAACGAAAGCGCGTGTGCCATACCTTTCCGGATCCTGGACGGAAAGATTCTTCATTTGCTGCCAAGGATCGCGCGACCCGTTCGATCACTTCTTCCGTGGACTCGCGAAGGGACGCCGAGCCGTCGATTCTGCGTGCGATCTTTCGCTCAATAACAGAGGTATCTATGGGGCGATCCCTTCAGGATTCCGCGGCACGCCGGAATGAAGATGACGTCAGTCGGCAGAAGTCGCGGGGTTCTCGGCGAGGTACGGGTCCTCGACCCGTAGGTAGCGCGGTCGAGATACGCCCTCGACCAGTACCTTGTCGCAGAACATCGACAGAGGGCGGGCCCAGACGAGCCCGTCTCCATAGAGCTGACGATAAACGGCCAGTTCTTCACCGGTCTCGGTGTGTCTGCCGACTGCTAGGAACTGATAGCAGCGTCCTTTGTAATGCTGGTACACCGCGTACTGCTGCGGCAGTTCCACGCTACGCCACCTCACTGCAAGAGTAATTCCAGGTAGATGAGGCGTTCGCCTTCAACTCCCGACAAACGCCATGATCATATGCTCGACTCCGGTCGATCCGCCAGGCGCAGCACGTGCGTTGGTCCGTCCGTACCTGGAGATCTTCCCGTTCGCCCTCCCGGGCCCTTGAAAACAGCCGTACCTACCGCCGTGTGGGGACGCGGCGGTAGGTACAGGTCTGCGGGGTGCCTCAGCGGACTGTGCGGGCCGCCTTGAGGATGGTGGCGGTCACGACGAACGGCCGGGCGGCCGGGACGTCGTGGCCGGAGTGGGTGGTGACGATGTGCGCGTGCACCCGGTCGGCCATGAAGAACTGCGTCTTCGTGGGGATCGCGTGGTCGTCGAGGGCGACGATCTCCCACTTCGGGGTGTTCGCGGGAGGGCTGACGGCGGCGCCCTCGGACAGGGCGGAGGCCTGGATCGGGCGCTGGACCACCGCGGCGGTCGCGACGTCCCTCCTGGACAGGCCGCCGGCGTACACGTCACCGAAGGTGGCGGGGTTGATGTAGAGGTCGGTGCCGTCCGGCTCGTTGCGGGCCACCAGGTTGTCCCCGGTCAGCTTCGAACCCGGGTCCTTGTAGGTCAGGTCGGCGGGCGACTCGCCCTTGAGCGGGATGTAGGCGGCGACGTAGACCAAGGCCTTCACGTTCGGGTTGGCCGCCCCTGCCTGGCTGATCAGCGCGCCCGCGTAGGAGTGTCCGACGAGGACGACCGGTCCGCTGATCGTCTTCAGCACGCTTTCGAGGTAGGCCGTGTCCGAGGCGACACCGCGCAGCGGGTTCGCCACCGCCACCACGGGGTATCCGGCCCGCTGGAGCGCGGGGATCTCGGCGCTCCAGCTGGAGGAGTCCGCGAAGGCCCCGTGCACCAGCACGATCGTCGGCTTGACGGAGGCCGCGTGCGCGGACAGGGGCCTGGCCCGTGCCTGCTCCGTGGTGACGCCGGCGTACGCCGAGGCGGCTCCCGCCAGGAGAGCGGCCGCGACCAAGGGCGCCGCCCAGGCGCGAGAGAGCTTCTTCATCACAGAATTCCTTTCGGGCGGATCCGGAAAGAGCAGCTCGGACCGCTGCTCATGGCTTCCACGGGGAGGGTTGGCGAGCAGACGCGACAGGGGCCGAGCCGGCGCCGCGTGACGGTCGGCGCGGGGCTACTTCTGCGCCGAGTGCAGGGTGACCGCGTTTCCCTCGGAGTCGAGCACGAGGGCGAAGAACCCGTTTCCCGGACGCTCCTCGGTCGGGTCGACGACGCTCCCGCCGTTCGCGGTCACGCGCTCAAGTGCCTCGGACAAGGGCTCGTCGACGTGGAAGTACGGAAGCGCCCCGAGGGTCGACGGCACGAAACCGTCCGTCTGGTTGAGCGAGACGCTCGGCGTGCCCGGCAGGATCGTGATGCGCCGGACTCCCATGTCCACGATCTCCGTGGGCTCGTGCTGAAAGACCGCCTCGTAGAAACGCTTCGCCCGCTCCAGGTCCTCGGCAGGAATCTCGATCCAGATCGTCTGCATGGCAGTTCCGTTCGCATGTAGGGACAGCTGCGCAGCGATTCTGGGCCGGAGCCGGCGGATATCTCCAATGCCTAATCGAGAGACTCAGATGCCTCATCGGCATACGACTTGGAAGAGGGCGGTCTTCTCCGACGTCCGGCGGCGTGGACACGTGGACACGTGGACACGTGGACACGTGGATACGCGAACCTGGTCCGGAGGCGGGCTGTTGTCGGAGCGTCAGTCCGGGCCGGGGGCGAGCAGACGGCGGGAGATCTCGGCGAACCGGTCGAGTTCGGGCATGACCCGATGCTTGGTGAAGGCCAGGGCGACCATCCGCGGAGCGACGTCCGTGAGCGACAAGTAGGCGACGTCGTCCCGGCGGTAGAAGTCGGCCATACCCGCCGGCATGATGTAGCAGCCCGCCTCGGAAGCCACGGCTTCCAGGCACTCCTCGATCGTCACCGGGAACCGCTGGGAGTCCGCACGCAGCGGGCTGGAGCCACGGGAGATCCGGCCACGCCACTCCGGGACGTCCGCCCGTTCCTGCAGCAGAGTCAGGTCGCGCAGTTCATCGATGCTCACGGCCTTCTGCCGGGCCAGAGGGTTCCCGCTCGGCACGGCCGCCACCCGGGGCTCCGGAAACAGCGGGACGATCTCGAACAGGCCCTCCGGGAGCGGCAGTCGTACGAAACACACGTCGACGCGGCCGTCGAGCAGATAGTCGACCTGATCGGTGATCGAGGTGTGGACGACCTCGACGCGTACGTCCGGCGTCGTCCGGGAGAACTCCCGCACGATGGGGGTGACCACGACGCCGGGCATGAATCCGATGGTGAAGTGGCTCTCCTCGCGGTCCGCGGTCCGGACCCGTCGCTGCACGGTCAAGGACATGGCCAGCAGTGGCTTCGCCTCGTCCAGCAGCTTGCGCCCGGCGCGGGTCAGCAGGGTGCCCTGCCTTGCGCGGTGGAACAGAACCACACCCAAGTCCTCCTCCAGGGCCCGGATCTGGCGGCTGAGGGCCGGCTGGGTCATGTACAGGCGGCTGGCGGCCCGGACGAAGCTGCACTCCTCGGCCACTGCCACGAAGTAGCGCACCCTCCGCATATCAAGGTCCATGCCAGGCATCGTAGTCACCCGCCCAGCACCCTCCTCCCATGCCGATCCGGCATGGGAAAGGACGAAATCGGCATGGCCGACGGACCCGCGTCGCATTTCGATGACGAGTCGACCGGCATGAAGTCGAGGGCCGGTCACGGCAGGTCAGCCGAACACGGCCGGCCGCGGTGGCATCGGCGATTCGCCGGGCGTCGTCGGGGATCGGGGAAAAGTGAAGCATTACGACCTTGTCGTGCTGGGAGCGGGCAGCGGGAACATGCTGCTGGGCCCGGAACTGGCCGGACTGAGCACCGCCATCGTGGAGCCCGACCGCTTCGGCGGGACATGCCTGAACCGTGGGTGCATCCCGTCGAAGATGTTCGTCGTCACGGCCGACGCCGTGATCGGGGCGGCGTCGGCGAAACGGCCGGGCGTCCACACCGAGGTCGAACCGGTCGACTGGAAGGCCGTCCGCGACCGGGTGTTCGGCCGGATCGATCCGCTCCACGACAGCGCCGTCGCCTACCGACGCCACACCGCGGACGTCTACACCGAGCCCGCGCGCTTCGTCTCACCGACCACGGTCCAGGTCGGGTCCGAACTCCTCGGCTCCGACAGGTTCGTCGTCGCCGTCGGGGCACGGCCGGTGGTACCCGCGATCCCGGGACTGGACAGCGTCCCCTTCCACACCTCCGACACGATCATGCGCGTCGATGAGGTCCCCACGTCGCTGGTCATCATCGGAGGCGGCTTCATCGCCGCCGAACTCGCCCACGTCTTCGGCGCTTTCGGCTCCAGCGTGACGATCGTGCAGCGGGGGCCCGGCTCCTGATGCAGGAGGACGAACAGCAGTCGACCCGCTTCACCGAACTGGCCTCGGAGCGCCACCGCGTCCTGCTGGACACCGAGGTCAGCTCCGTCGCGGCCCGAGGACAGGGCGTCGCGGTCCAGGTCACCCGGGGCGCCGCCCAGGGCCACACTCAGGAGACGATCGAGGCCGACGCGCTACTCGTCGCCGTGGGCCGGCGACCCAACACTGACCTGCTCGACACGGCGGCCGCCGGTCTCGAACTGGACGAGCACGGGCACATCGCCACCGACAACGCCTATCGCACCTCGGTCCCCGGCATCTGGTCACTGGGCGACGCCACGAACCACTTCCAGCTCAAGCACCTGGCCAACGCCGAGGTACGGGTCGTACGGCACAACATCCTGCACCCCGACGACGTCCGGACGCTCAGCCGCGCCATCGTCCCGCACGCCGTCTTCGCGGACCCCCAGATCGCCGCTGTCGGACTTACCGAACAGCAGGCCCGGGAGCGCGGTGTCGACCACGTCGTCAGCGTCCGTAACTACTCGGAGGCCGCCTACGGTTGGGCGCTCGAGGACACCACGAGCTTCGTGAAGCTGCTCGCCGACCCCCACACCCGGACCCTCCTCGGCGCCCACATCATCGGGCCGCAGGCGGCGACACTGATCCAGCCCCTGCTCCAGGCGATGGCCCTGGGACAGACCGTGGACCAGCTCGCGCACGACGTCCTGTACATCCACCCCGCACTCACCGAAGTGGTCGAGCAGGCGCTCCTCGCACTGTGACCGCCTGAGCGCAGGGGGAGGGGGACGACGGTCGGGTGCCCCGGCCGGCCGGTCAGGTTGCCGCGTTCAGAGTCGCGGCACCGGCCTGCCGGTCCGCCTGCGTGACCAGCCACTGGCGGATGCGGAAGGCCCCGCGTCAGGCGCAAGCTGTCGCCGACGACGAAAGCGACTACTTCTGTCGGTGGCTGTGGCGGGTGCTCCCTCCGGGTGTGCGTCGCCGCGTTCGCGCCGGACGCCGGTGACTCGCCGGCGGCCCTTTCACCGACCCCGCCCCGGTCACCCGGCCGATCGAGCAGGCTGCCAGGACCACCGTCCACTGAGCCCGCTCCCGCCGAGTGGCCGAACGGTGTGCTCCACCCGGCATGAGTGCGTAAGAAAAGGAAGACAGCTGTGTCTGTATCGAACCAGCCCACGGTGGTCCTGGTGCACGGGGCGTTCGCCGACGCCTCCGGCTACGCGGGCGTCGTGCGGGAGCTGACCGCGGCGGGCGTCCAGGTGGTGGCACCGCCGAATCCGCTGCGTGGGCTCGCCGGCGACGCCGCCACCGTGCGAGCGGTGGCGGGCGCGATCGAGGGGCCCGTCGTCCTCGTGGGCCACTCCTACGGCGGCGCGGTCATCGGCGAGGCGTCGGTCGGCCTGGACAACGTCGTCGCCATGGTCTACTTCGCCGCGTTCAGCCTCGACGTCGGCGAGAGCTGCGCCTCCGTCCAGGCCCCGTTCCCGCCGTCCCTGCTCGCCGGCACCGCGCAGCCCACGCCGTACGAGGCCGCCGGCGCGGTGGGCGGCCCCGACCTGTACGTCGGCGCCGACCGGTTCCGCGAGACGTTCTGCGCCGACGTCCCCGTCGACGTGGCGCAGGCCATGTGTGCCACGCAGCGCCCCCTTGCCGCGGCGGCATTCACCGAGAACGCCACCGGCGCCGGCTGGAAGAACGTTCCCACCTGGTACCAGCTCGCGCGGCACGACAACGCCATCTCTCCCGAGGCCCAGCGGTTCATGGCCGAACGGATGGCCTCGACCGTGGAGGAGGTCGACGGATCCCACACGGTGTTCGTCGCCCAGCCGGTGCGGGCCGCGCAGCTCATCCGGCGGGCCCTGGCCAAGGTCGGGTGACGTCGGCACCCACTGAGCACAAAGCCGGCCCACGCGACCCTCACCCGGGTCGCGTGGGGCCGGTGGTCCAGCGAGCGAGACGGCTGGGCCGGGGGACGCGGGCACGGCCCGGCCTCAGCGGTACCCTCACCTGGTGAACGCGCCGACGGATTTGCCCAGGTTGTGGCGGCCAGCGGAACTGACAGGCCGACATGCCGAGCGGCAGGCCCTCGACCGACTGCTCGGGGCCGTTCGCGGCGGTGAGAGCCGGGTACTGGTGATGCACGGCTCACCCGGCATGGGCAAGACGGTCCTGCTCGAGTACCTGATCGGCCGGTCGCAGGGCTGCCGGGTGGCTCGGGCGACAGGCGTGGAATCCGAGATGGAACTGCCGTTCTCCGGGTTGCACCAGCTGTGCGGGCCGATGCTGCCCCTGGTGGACGGCCTGCCGGAACCGCAGCGTGACGCGCTGCGGATCACCTTCGGGATGAGTGCCGGGCCGGCGCCGGACCGGTTCCTCGTGGCCCTCGCGGTACTGGGCCTGCTCTCCCAGGCCGCCGAGCGGCAGCCGCTGGTCTGCGTGGTGGACGACCACCAGTGGCTCGACCGTGCCTCGGCCCGTGTCCTGGCCTTCGTCGGCCGCCGCCTCGGGACAGAGTCGGTGGCACTGGTCTTCGGCACCCGGATCCGGGACTCCGACCTGACCGGGCTGCCCGAACTGGCGGTCCGCGAACTTCCTGACGGTGATGCCCGCGCACTGCTGGAGCGGACACTGGACCGACCCATCGACGCGCACGTCCGCGACCAACTCGTCGCGGAGGCACACGGGAATCCCCTGGCGCTCCTTGAGCTGGCTCGCGGTCTCGTAGCGCGCAGGCTCGCCGGCGGGTTCGGCCTGCCCGGCGCTCTGCCGCAGTGGCGCTGCATCGAGGAGAACTTCTACCAGCAGATCACCGCGCTCCCGCTCGACAGCCAATTGCTGCTGCTGGTGGCAGCCGCCGACCCCTCGGGTGACACGGCGCTCGTACGGCGCGCCGCCGTCCTGCTCGGCATCCCGTCCAGCGCTGCCGCCTGTGCGAGTGACGCGGAACTGGTCGACTTCGGCTTGCGCACCCGGTTCCGGCATCCCCTGATCCGGTCGACGCTCTACCGGACGGCGCCGCCCGAGCTGCGACGGCGGGTCCACCGCGCCCTGGCCGAGTCCACCGACTCGCCGCGCGACCCGGACCGGCACGCCTGGCACCGGGCGCAGGCCGCCGCGGAGCCGGACGACGATGTCGCCGCGGAACTGGAGACCTCGGCCGGCCGGGCTCGCGCACGGGGCGGGCTGTCGGCCGCGGCGGCGTTCCTGCGGCGGGCGGCCGAACTGACGACGGACGCGGTACAGCGGGCCGACCGGCTGCTGGCCGCCGCCGATGCCGAGGTGCAGGCCGGCTTGTTGGACACGGCGGCCGACCTGCTGGACACCGCCGGAGCCGGGCCACTGAACGACCGCCAGAAGGCGCACTCGGACCTGATCCGGGCCCGGCTCGCGTTCGCCACCAGCCGCGGCAGCGACGCCCCGCCCCTGCTGCTGGCGGCTGCCCGCCGGCTCCAGCGGGTGGATCCGGCCCTGTCCCGCGCCACCTACCTCGACGCGCTGTCGGCCGCCGGCTTCGCCGGCCGCACCGCTCCCGTCGGCGCCAGCATGGCGGACGTCGCCCGTGCGGCGGCCCAGGCGCCACCACCGCCGCACGAGCCACAGGTGTCCGATCTCCTGCTCGACGGTACGGCGGCGGCCTACGCCGTCGGATACGCCGTAGGCCTGCCGACCCTCCGCAAGGCTTTGGCCGCCTTCGACTCCGGCATGCCCGCCGAGGAGGAACTGAGCCTGCTGTGGATGGCGACCACCACGGCCATGCGCCTGTGGGAGGACGACCACTGGGAGGCACTCTCCGCACGCCATCTGCGGCTCGCCCGGGAATCCGGCGCCCTCAGTGAGCTGCCGCTCGCCCTCACCTCGCGGATCTACCTGCTGCTCTTCAGCGGCGACCTCGCCCAGGCAGCCCGTCTCGACGACGAGTTGCAGGCGATCGTCAGCGCGACCGGCAGCGGCATGGTGGCCTACAGCGCCCTGGGCGTGGCCGCCTTCCGCGGCGACCAGGCCACGTTCGCGCCGCTGCTCACCACGGCCCGCGCCGACGCGGTACGGCGCGGCGAAGGCAACGGGATCACCTTCGCCCAGTGGGCGAACGCCCTGCTCCACAACAGCCTCGGCAACTACCGGGAGGCACTGCTCGCCGCCCAGGACGCGGCCGCCTACCGGCAGGATCCCGGCACGCTGATCTGGCCGGCCGTCGAGCTGGTCGAGGCCGCCGTACGCATCGGGGAACCCGAGGCCGCGACCGAGGTCTACCAGCAGTTCGCCGAGGTCGCCCAGGCCAGTGCGACACCGGCGGCCCTGGGCCTGTGCGCACGCTCCGACGCGCTGCTGACCGCGGGCCCGGAGGCCGAGCAGCACTACCGGGCGGCGATCGGCCATCTCGAACACACCCGCCTGCGCCTCGACTTCGCACGCGCCCACCTGGTGTTCGGCGAATGGCTGCGCCGCGAGCGTCGTCGCAACGAAGCCCGCGCGCACCTGCGCACCGCCCACGACATGTTCGTCGCCATGGGGACCCTGGCCTTCGCGCACCGCGCCGAACTCGAACTGAAGGCCGCCGGAGGCCTGTCCAGCTCGCCGTCCCTTCCCGCCGCGCACACCGACCTGACCGCGCAGGAGGCCCAGATCGCGCGGCTGGCCCGCGACGGCCTGTCCAACCCCGAGATCGCCACCCGGCTCTTCCTCAGCCCGCGCACCGTCCAGTACCACCTCCGGAAAGTGTTCGCCAAGCTCGGGATCACCTCACGGAGCCAGCTCGACCGGGCCATCCCCGATGTCACGTGAGCAGGGAGCCATCCTCGTCGTCGCGGGAGTCCTCACCTGAGTTCAGGGCGTTGCCGCATTCGGCCGACGTTCGCGCGACCGGTGTTCCAGACATCCCGGACCGTGGGTTCCTCAGGATGTCCCGACGGGCTCGGATGGCGATGGTGATGCGTCCTGTCACTGACCGCGCCGAGTGCGGTCGGCTGGGAGGGGCGGGAGCGCCGGGACATGGCGCGCAGGGGCAACGAGTACGTGGGCGAGCGGAAGACGGCCTTCAACCACGGCAACGCCAAGAAGATCTTCGCGCGCCTCACCTGACGAGGACAGGCGCACCGGACGCCATGCCCGTCAGGCGCGACGCGCCGAAGGCCCCGCACCGTGGGGGCACGGCATCGCGGCACGGCGCTGATGCGGAATGTGCGCCCGGAGGGGCAGGTCAGCGGGCGAGGCGGGGGAAGAGCACCTCGGCGTTACCGCGGTCGACGGCCGCCGCCTGGCCCGGGGTGAAGTCCGGGTAGGTCTCCAGGAAGTGGTTGTAGTAGGTGCCGGCCTCCTGCGGGGCGAAGGGCCAGTCGCTGCCGTAGAGGACGTGGCCGGGCTCGGCGAAGGCGAGCAGGGCCGGCAGCGCGCTGGGGCTGGCGGACAGGGCGGTGTCGAAGTAGAACCGCTTCAGGTCGCGCAGGATGTCCTCGGCCCTGCGCTCCCGGTCCACGACGGTGGAGGTCAGGCCGGAGAAGCGGTAGGCGGCGTAGGGCAGGAAGCCGCCGCCGTGGGACAGGATGACGCGGACGTCGCGGTAGCGGTCCATCACGCCGTTCAGCACCATGTTCAGCGCGGTGCGGGTGGTGTCGAAGACGTAGTCCGCGAGTGGGGCAGGGGTGCCGGGCAGCAGCGTCATCGGCGGCTGCGCGGGGTGGACGAAGACGTTCGCGGCGCGGCGGTCCAGCTCGGCCCACAGCGGGTCGAAATCCGCGTCGCCGAGGTACTTGCCGTGGGCGTTGGACATGAGGACCACACCGTCGGCCCCGAGGACGTCGAGCGCGTGGACGGCCTCGGCGACGGCGGCGTCCACGTCGGGCAGCGGGATGCTCGCGAAGTGGCCGAAGCGGTCGGGGTTGTCCTGGACGACCTCGGCCCCGTACTCGTTGACGGCGCGTGCCAGGTCGCGGACGGCGGCGTCGTCGCCGAGGTGTACGCCGGGCGAGGTGACGGACATGACGCCGGTGGCGATGCCCTGCTGGTCCATCATCGCGATCGCGCTCTCGGGGCTCCAGGCGGGGATGGCCCAGCCGCCGGAGTTCAGGCCGCGCGCGGCCAGGGTCTCGGCCCAGACCGGCGGGACGATGTGGTGGTGGACGTCGATGCGTACGGGGAGGTCCATGACTCAAAGCATCCTAAAATTTAGCTTGCTAACGACTTCATTTAGTAAGCTAACAGTCATGCGACAGGTGAGCAAGCGCGAAGAGGAAGACGCCCAGTGGCCGGCCGGGGACGAGGAGGGCGTGAGGGAGCTGGCGCAGGCCGCTGACCGGCTGTTCTATGCCATGCGCCGCTCGCGGGCGGCCACCATGGGCCGCTCCGGGGCCGGACTCTCCATGGCGCAGCTCACGCTGCTGGAGCCCCTGGCCGCGGACACCCAGGGCAAGGGGCTGCCGGTCGGCAGGCTGGCCGTGACCGCCGAGGTCAGCGTCCCCACCGCCACCCGGATGCTCAAGCAACTGGAGACGGCGGGCGTGGTCACACGGCAGCGCTCCCCCCACGACGAACGCCAGGTCCTGGTCCGCCTCACCGACGACGGCGCCGACCGTCTCGCCGCCATGCGGGCGGAGCTGCGCTCACGCCAGTCCGAGGCGCTGTCGCACTTCACGCCCGAGGAACGCCGCGAACTCGCCGCGCAGCTCCAGCGCCTCGCCGCCGTCATCGGCGACACCGTCCCCCAGTTCGGCGAGGGAGAGGCCACACACCAGTGACGCACCCGGGGTCCGCCGGCCGCCGCACGGAGGAGGAGTTGAACGACGACGTGGCGGCGGGCCTCCGGCCAGGATCTGGTCGCCTTGAGCGGCGGCCTCGGCCGGAGGCCCTCCTGAACGCAGGGGGCTGCTCCCCGTTACGGTGCGGGACTCGTACCGTGTTGAAGGACGGGCGGGCCGTCGAGGGGGTGCGGTTGGGGCGCGTGACCGAAGGTTCCGTGACTGCCGTCGCCGTAGGTGAGCCACGTGCCCATCGGCGCGGTCTGGCCCTGGCCCGGCACACGGTAGTCGCAGACCCCCTGGGGGAACACGGCCTTCAGCGCACGCTGCTGGCTCTCGGTGAAGTGGACCCGGTAGTCGCTGAAGTCGACGGGGCGCAACCGGCACTTCAGGACGTCGGACGCCGCCGGGGCACCGGCCACCGCGCGCGGGTCCGAGCCGATCGGGTACTGCGTGGCGCAGGGTCCGGAGGCCGGGGCGGTGAGCGGCGCCAGGATGCGCCGGCCGTCTGGCAGGTAGCAGCCGTCGCCGAGCCCCGCCGGCTTGTCGGCGGCGACCTTCTGCTGGGCGCTGCGGTTGCTCTCGTCCACGGCGATGTTGGCCAACCAGGCGTCCATCGCCCGAAGTTCGTAGGCGCTCGCGGCGTTCTGCTGTGCCGGGTCGGCGCTGTTCTCGATGATGACCTGGTTGGCGGCGGTGCCGTTGGCCTTCAGGAGGCGGGCTCGCATGGCGAAGGACCACTGTGCGGTGTGGATGTCCGAGAGGGGGCCGGCCTGGTCGAGGTAGGTGCGCTGATCGATGATCGGGATCGCGCGCAGGCCCTGTGCTCCGGACGGGACGAGACCCTCGCGGTAGGTGTCGGCAATCGCTTCCTTCTTGGCCGACGTGCGCTCGGCCGCGACCCTGCCCAGCTGATCGTATCCCCCGGTGTCACGGTTGAGAGCGATGAACTGGTCCGGGCCGATGGCGCCGGAGTCGAGGGCGCCGAGGCCGTACTGGACACCGACGTTGTCGTAGAGCATCGGGGCGAAGCCGGTGCGCCGGTCGATGCCGATCTGGTTGCCCAGCTGCTGCTGGAGGCTGCAGATGACGCCGTGGGGATTGGTGGTCGCGTTCCAGATGGCCGAGGCGGGGATGGCGTCGTCCTGCGAGGCGAGGTCCTTGTTGCAACTGTCCGTGGGGGTGAGACGGTTGGCGAAGAACTTGTCCCAGGACGTGCAGGTGTCGTAGTTCACGTAGCCTGCCACGGCCTGGCGCTGCGCGGCCGTGAAGGAGCTGCCGGGGCCGGAGAAGTAGGTGTTGAGGAGGCGGCAGTCCGCCACCTGACCCATCGTCGCCAGCGGATCGGTGAAGGGCACGCCCGGCACGATGCCGTCGAGAATCCCCGGATAGGCGTCCGCGATGTCGTACTGCTGGATCCCGCCACCGGAGGCACCCCAACCGATGGTGTAGGTGACCGGGCCGTAGGCGTTGATGAAGTGTTCCTTGACCATCATCGCCGATTCGGCGGACAGGACGATGCTGCAGTTCTGGTCCAGGACGTTCAGCGTGGACGACGCGACGGCGTAACCCTGGGAGAGCGCGATGTCGTTGAGGACGCCGCCGGTCGAATTGCCCTGGTGGAAGCCGCCGTTGCACCCGCCTCCGAAGGCGTAGACGAGCTTGCCGTTCCAGTGGGCGCTGCGGTGGAGCGGTGAGGGCGGGGCTCCGTCGTCAAGGGCGGCGATCTGGTAGACGGCGCGGTTGATCGTCCCCGTCTCCATGCGCACGACGTACGGCACGCTGCGACCGTCGACGCGCGCGGTGGCGAGGTCGGCGGGCCGGGAGTGCGGGTCCGCGAGTGGCTTGAACGTGCCGCTCGTGGTCCGGTACTGGTAGGTGACCTCGGTGGGAGCGGAGCAGTCCGGCTGCTGGGCGGGGGCCAGACCGAAGGCCGTGGTCTCGCAGAAGAACGGGTGCTGCTGGGGTCCGGAGAAGACGGGCCCGGTGATCGGGTGGTCCTCGATGCGCAACTCGGCCGTGGAACTTCCGGCTGTGGCGGTCACCCGGTTCGCTCCTGGGTGGAGATTGGTCGCCATTCCCAAGTAGCTGCCGTCGTCCTGCTTCCGGAAGGAGCGGGTGATGTCCTCACCGTTCTCCAGAACGCGGAGCGGGCTGCGGGCGTCGGGCAGGGACGACACCCGGATCAGGGTGCCGGATCCGCTGATGAGTTGGGGCCTGGGGTTGGCGGGAGTGGTGAGGGCCAGCGCGGACGCCCGCGCGGGGGCCGAGGCGACGGGGCCGGAGGCGGCGACTGTGGCGAGTACCGGAACTGCCGCCAGGAGGGTGGACAGGGCGATGCGCCTGGCGCGGACTGACAACGGTGTCAAGGTATGTCCCTTCTCCGGCGACCGGTCAGCGGTCGCGGAGCCAGGTGTGAACGTCCTTGCGGCACACGTGGGTCGTCGCCGTGGGACGGAATCGCGGCGGACGACGTGAGGCGCCGTGAGGACGCGGACAAGGGGGATCGGAGCTGTCTCGGCGAAGCGGCATCAGTGCCGAGACCGGGGCTCTCAGGAGGATGGCTGGGGCCCCGGAAGTGCCATCATGATGATGCTGAGAGGCATGCTGATCCATGATCTGCTCATGGGGCACCACTTTCAGCGACGAAGCCGGACGCGTTATCCGGAGTCGGCTCCGGATAACGCGGTTGGACTGTAACCGGAGCCGGCTCCGGCTAGCAAGACCCGTGCACCGCCTCACCGCGGCACCCGTCGCGGCCTCGCGGGAAGCGGCTTTGCGGCATGCGGCTGAGTGGCAAGCGGGAAGCGGCTTTGTGGCAAGTGGCTTTGTGGCAAGCGGACTTGCGGCAACCCGAGGGGGACGATTGAGTACGACAGGCGAACGGCGTCGGCGGTCGGACGCGAGGACGAACCAGGAACGCCTGGTTGCGGCTGCCGCACGCGCCTTCACTCGTGATGGCACGGGAGCCACGCTCAAGGCGATCGCCCAGGACGCCGGCGTGGGCATCGGCACCCTCTACCGCCATTTCCCCACGCGCCAGGCGCTGGTGGAAGCCGTCTATCGCAGTGAGACCCAGCGCCTGTGTGACGCCGTGCCGGAGTTGCTGCGGCAGCTGCCCCCCGTCGAAGCGTTGCGCGCCTGGGCCGCTCAGTTCCTGGAGTACATGGCCACCAAGGACGGGATGGCCGACGTGCTGCACGGGGTGTTGTCCGCCGACGAAGGCCTGCAGACGGACACTCGCACCAAGATCGATGCCGCTCTGGGGATGCTCGTCGACGCCGGGAAGCGCACCGGGGACCTTCGTGGCGATCTCGACATCGAAGAGGTCGCACTGGCCCTGGGCGGATTCGTGCTCATCGTCGAGCGACGCAGCAGCCCGCAGGAGATCGGGCTTCGCCTGGTGGACCTGCTCCTCCAGGGACTCACCCGGCACTGAGGCCCGGCGCTGGGCCCTGCGCCGGGGGCCCCGCACTGAGGCGTCGGGCTATGTCGCGTGGGCGCGCAGCATGAGGAGGGCCTGCCGCAGGGCGGACCCCAGATGCCGGCGGGATCCGGTGGCCTTGTCGATGACCGCGCCGCCCTGAAGCGCGGCGAGCATGGCCGAGGCGAGATCGGCCACGGGAGCGTCCGATCGCAGCAGGCCGGCGCCTTGCATGGCCGTCAGTTGATCGCGGAGCTGATCGGCCCACAGCTCGTACATGCGGCCGACCATGCTTCGGGTGACTTTGTCGGTGTCGAGTGCGCGGCCGGCCAGGGCGGCGACCTCGCACGCGTCGTCGTGGGACTGCTCCTCGTGCAGGCGCAGGATCTGCTCGATCCAGTCCTCCCAGTCCTGCCAGGTGGCCAGCGCGACCGGGGCCTCGGCTTGCGCGAGGCGGGCGAGATGGCGCTCCGCGGCGGCGCGACGCAGTTCGTTCCTGCCGCCCGGGTAGTAGTAGAACAGCTGTCCCTTGCTCGTCCGGGTCATCCGCATGACCTCGTCGAGGTTGATGTCGTTGCCGGTGACCAGCAGGTCGGCGGCAGCCTCCAAGATCCGGGTCTTGGTCGCTTCTCCTTTGGGAGTGGGCATACCCCATCCTAACCACATCTGGACTTGAAAGTCCAAAAAACGGGTGCCACCCTGGCGCGTAGGCGCGTCCGGGAAAGTGGAAATTTTTCCGCGGTTCGCCGTACAGAAGTGCCGGATTCGAAGCGCTGGGGCGTCATGAGGTTTGCCCGTCGCATGTACTTGTCCGCGACGAGCCCGAAGAGACCCGCGCGGGGTTCGCTCATGAACAGGCGTCCTGGCTGAGGGGCTCGAACCAGCAGAGAGGGACCAGCAGAGAGGGAGGCGAGACGGATGACATCCGCCCATCACCCGGCCGGCAAGTCGGCGACCTACTTCGCCAGGGCAGGTGTCGCGCCCGTCACGCCTACCGAAGGGCTGGTCCAGCACCCGACGTGGAACGGTATGCCGCCCGGTCACGCCCAGCCGAGGCTGCTCGTGGGGAATACCAGGAGTGCAGGGAGTGCCGGGAATACTGGGAATGCCGGGAAGGCGGGGAAGACCCCGTCGCGTCCGCCGGCCGTGGCCGGCCACGCGGTGGCGCAGGACCTCCGTGACTGCGCCGACGACGTCAGGCAGCCTGAGGTCCCGGGCACGGCGCGAGTGACCCTGCTGACGGACGACCCCATCATCGGTCTCGCCGTCATCAACCACGTCCGCCGCCACCCTGAACTGGCCCTGTCCGCACCGGACGCATGCGCCGAGCTTGCCGTGGCCTCCCTGCGGGACCCCGACAACGAGGCTGTGACCCGCTTGGGTCATCACGTGGCGGGCGGCACGCCGGTGGTTCTGATCGTCGAGGGCACCTGGCACGCGGACGTGCAGGTGGCACTCGCTGCCGGGGTCCGTGCGGTGATCTTCCGGTCCGAGTTCACGTGGACCCGGTTCGACGAGGCGATTCAGCAAACCCGCCGCGGCCGTGGCGATCTCCCGGCCGTCCTTCGAAGGCGGCTGACGAACCAGGTGGAAAGAATCCGGCAGCAGGCGCCGGCGCGGCGGGGTCTCGCACCCGAGGAGCTCACCTCCCGGGAAACCGAGGTGCTGCGGCTCGTCGCCGAAGGCCACGAGTTGCAGGACATAGGCAGGACGCTCGGCTATTCCGAACGGACCATCAAGAACGTGTTGCACGGCATCATCAAGCGACACGGCCTGCGCAACCGGTCCCACGCCGTCGCCTACGCGATCCGGCACAGGCTGATATGAGCACGGCTGTCGCCGATCGCGGCCCGCTCGCCGCCGCCCCCGGGGCCCCTGCCACATCTGGGGCCCCTGCGGTGTCTGAGGCCGCTGCCGTATCGGGATAACCGCCGTATCCGGACAACCAGGAGAGCGCGGTCAGGAAGGCCGCCGAGATCCCTGAGCACGAGGACGGCCGGCACCGCGACTTCTTCGGCACCGGCCCTTGCCGAACCAGCGACGCCGAACCAGCGACCGTGTTCACCGCGTTCGAGCACAGGATGAACGCGCGGCGGGTTCCCCGCGGTGGTGTGCCGCGGGGAACCCGGTCGTGCCGTGGGGAACCCGGTGGTGCCGCGGGGAACCCAGTCGTGCCGTGGGGTCAGTGAACGGTCGCGGTGGAGGCCCGTTCGATGAGGTCGGTCACCGGCTGCGGGTTGGTGAACATGATCAGGTGGGGGCCGTCGACCTCGACGGTGTGGGCGTGGGCGCGCTGGGCCATGAAGCGCTCGAGGTCGGGCGCGATGGCGTGGTCTTCCTTGGCCACCATGTACCAGGACGGGATCGAGGACCAGGCCGGCGTGCCGGACTGCTCGGTGACGGAGTCCAGGCTGAGGGGACGCTGCTCGGCGGCGAACGCCTGAGCCTCGTACGACGGCAGTTCGTCGTCGAGGAAGACGTCGCTGTACTTGGCGGGGTCGATGGTCAACTCGGTACCGGTGGTGCCGTCGGGCTTGGGGAAGCTGGAGGGCTGGGCAGGGACCGCGGGGATGGGATGGGCGACCTGCATGCCGTTCAGGCTCGCCAGGGAGTCACCCTTGTCCGGCGCGAACGCGGCGATGTAGACCAGAGCCTTCACATTCGGGTTGCCCGCGGCGGCGTTGGTGATGACGGCGCCGCCGTAGGAGTGGCCGACCAGGATGATCGGTCCCTGGATCTGCTTCAGGTAATTGGCGATGTACTGGGCGTCCGAGGTGAGGCCACGCAGCGGGTTCGGCGGCGCCTTGACCGTGTAGCCGTCCCTCTCCAGCCGCTCGGCGACCGGCGTCCAGCCCGAGGCGTCGGCCCAGGCGCCGTGCACCAGGACGACGGTCGGCTTGGCGGAGGAGCCGGTGGAGTCGGAGGTGGTCGCGTGGATCGCGTTGACCGTGCGGGCCGACGTGCCGGCGTGGACCACACTCGCGTTCGCGGTCGAGTTGACGGTCAGGGCCGCGCCCGTCACCACGGCCGCTGTCCCGGCAAGGCTGGCGATCCAGGTTCTGCGTTTCATGGTAGTGCTCCCAATATTTCGAATGATCAAGAGGAGGTTCCACGGGGGTTCACCGATCAGCGGGGAACCCCTCGGACAGCGAAGTGGATCGGGAGGTCAGCGGGCCGAGAGCAGACCGCCGTCCACGGGCAGGACGGCCCCGTGGATGTGGGCGGCCTGGTCGCTCACGAGGAAGACCACAGCGGCGGCGACCTCGTCACCGGTGCCGGGGCGCTGATCCGGGACGTCCACCGTCAGTTCGCGCAGCTTCTCGTGGTACGGCGCGTTGGCGGGGGTCATCGTCGGTCCGGGGGCGACCGCGTTGACGCGGATGCCCTTCGCGGCGAGTTCAGCGGCCCAGGAGGCGGTGAGGGAGTGCAGCGCCGCCTTGGTGGCGCCGTAGAGGGCGGCGACCGCCATGCCGATCTCGCCGTTCACCGAGCCCATGTTCACGATGGAGCCGCCGCCGGCCTTGAGCATGCCGGGGACGACGGCCTTGACCAGCAGGGCCGGTGCCTTGACGTTCACGGCCAGCGCCTGGTCCGCGAGGGCCTCGTCGACATCGAGGAGGGACTGCGCGGGGACCAGGTGGGCCGCGTTGTTGACGAGGAGGTCGATCACCCCTCCCGCGGCTTCGGTCGCCTCGGTGACGAGGCTCTCGATGGCGGATGCGCCGTCGGCGAGGTCGGCCGCGACGAAGTGCGCCGTTCCGCCTTCCGCCGCGATGGCGGCGACCGCGGCGGCGCCTTCGACGCTGTTGCGGCCGGAGACGATGACGGTCGCGCCCTCGCGGGCGAGCGCCTCGGCGACGGCGCGACCGATCCCGGAGGTGGATCCGGTGACCAGGGCACGGCGGCCGGTAAGACGCTTGGAGGTGTGAGTGCTCTCGGGCATAGGTCTTTCTTCCAGCTTCCAGGTAGGTGATGCCAGGTAGGTGGTGGGTGAGGGATGCGGTGCTCGCGGCGAGGAGCGGCAGGACGAGGCCGATGGCGGCCTCCCGGCCGACGGCAGTGGAAACCGTGACGCGCTCGGGAGTGCTGTCGTCGGTGACCTGGAACTCGGGCCGGCCGAAGTCGCCGGCCGTGCAAGCCCGTTGGGACCGAGCACCGCGCCCAGCGGCCGGGGTCGGGCGGCGACTGTCGGCCGGCAGCGGCTCCTGGAACAGGGGCACGTCGGCCAATGAGCGCAGCCTCGGACAACGGCTTTTGGACTCTCACTCCCAAATTGTCCTCTTGGAAATTTGGACTTGCAAGTCCAAAAATCGGGTGGGTGCGCGATTGGGGCGAAAGGTGCGGCGTGGGGCGGGGTGGAGGCGCGGCCGAAGGTGTGGCGAAGGGCGGGGTGGAGGTGTGGCTAAGGCTGGGGTGAAAGGCGCGGTCGAAGGTGCCGCGGAGGGCGGGGCGAGGCGAGGCATCCCGCGAGGCCGGGCATGTGAGCGGAGCGATGCCATCAGATCATGCCGTAGCGAAGGGCGTATGAGACGGCGTGGGCACGGTTGCGCAGGTTGTACCGCTTGATGACGCCGTACAGCACGCTCTTGACGGTTCGTTCCGAGTAGCCCAGTTCGGAGCCGACCGCCTGGAGTTCGTACCCGTCCGCGACCAGGCGCAGGACGTCGACCTCCCGGACGGTGAGCCCTCCGGACGTGAGCCCGCGTGGCTCCAGTACCTCGACGTAGGTTCTCGCCACCTGGTCCATCAGCCGCCCTTGGAGCATGGCGGGCAAGTCGCCATGCCCCGAGGCCACTTGCTCCAACGCCTCACCGAACCGCTCCCAGGTGAAATCCGACCGGAAGATCACGGCTCTCGTGCCGAGTTCGAGGGCCTTCTGGATGTCGGCATGCCACTCGCCGTCCACGATCAGCACCAGGAACGTTTCAGCGTTCACCAGTTCGCGCAGCCTCGTCAGCGCGGCGATGTTGGGGTCGGACACGGCGGCCACGACCAGCTCGGCGTCGCCGCCGACGCGAGTGAGTACGACCTCGGCGTGATCATGGAGGTAACTCGACAGCGCCTGTTGGGTGAGCTGGTCCTGCGCGACTACGCCGACCTTCACTCTGTTCATGCCGCCCCATTGGTTCACTTCGCGAAGGGTCTCGGCCGTGCAATGCGGACCGCACCCGCCTGAACACTGTTAACTTACACCGTTCAGTGCTCTGATCAAGGGGTTCGTCGACACCGGGGCGAGCCTCAAGGGGGCTGTTCGTCGTGTGTGTTGGTGCCGTGCCGTGCCGGTGACCTTCGGGGGTGACCCCGTTGTGCGGCAGCGGGGGTCACCGAGCTGTGCGGCATCGGGGGTCACCGCGAGGGGGTCGCCGCCATCCGCGCGATGCCGGCGACGAGAACGTCAAGGTTGAAGTCGTAGTACGTGTCCGGATCCGCGCAATCGCAGAGATGATCGGCGAAGGACACGACGACCGGGAGGTTCCGGGGCGGGAGGGCCGACAGCAGTGCCCGCTTGACCCGGACCGCGTCCTCGCGTTCCTCCTTGTCCTGGGGCAGTTGGCGGCCGGGCTCCGCCGCGATCATGGACACCACCGCGCCGAGGAGGAACATCGCCGTACCGGCGATCCGCTCCGCGGGAAGGCCGGCTTCTTTCAGCAGCGCGAGAGTGCGGTCCGTGACGGCCAATCCCGCCGGTGACGCCAGCAACCGCGTGGGGATGAGCTGGGCCGCCGCAGGGTGGGCGCGCAGGACGACGACGATGCGCGCCAGGATGTCGCGCAGTTGTTCCGGCCAGTCACCGTCAGGGTGTTCCGGAACCTCGACCTGCTGCAGGAGATGCTCCGCTATGCCGTCCAGCAGGCGCTCCTTGTCCCTGAAGTGCCAGTACAGGGAGGTGGGTGCCACGGAGTGCTGCTGGGCCAGCCGGCGCACCGTCACCGCCTCAAGCCCTTCGGTGTCCGCCAGGGCGATGGCGCTGGTGACCAGGGCTTCTCTGCTGAGGCGGGCCTTGGGCTGGCCGTCCTTGTCTGCGTTGGGCATGCGCGAACCCTACCTGTCGGGGGAGTGGTGATTACGCTCCGTAGGCATCGGTCACGCATCCGGTGCGGCTCGGGGCCGGTGGTGGTCGGAGGCGGGTGGTGACTGCGGGCGAGCGGTGACCACGGGTGAGTGGTGACCATGGGTGGGCGGTTTTGGACTTGAAAGTTCAAAAAGTGGCTGCCACGCTTATGGACGTGGCAGTCCAAAATTGCTCGCCTCGCCCTGAAGCGGTCCGGCGAAGCCTTCGAAGGCGGGCGCCACGTGACCGCGCGGGAAACCTCCCCACTGACCACGACCGAAGGTGAAGATCACGATGTCCGGCAGCAAGAGCGCGTGGGACGTGCACAACCTCCCTGACAACTCGGAACGCACGTTCCTGGTCACCGGCGGAAACGCGGGGATCGGGTACTTCATCAGCGAACAGCTCGCCGCGACCGGGGCCCGCGTCCTCATCGCCTCCCGCAGCGCCGACAAGGCACGCCTGGCCATCGAGGCGATCCACAGCCGCCTGCCACAGGCCCGCGTCGACCATGTGCCACTGGATCTGTCCGTATCCGGGTCGGTGGCGGGAATCGCGGACCGGCTCGGCGCGCTGTCCGGGATCGACGCCGTGGTACTCAACGCCGGCGTACTGGCGCAGCCGCAGTACTCGATCACCGAGGACGGGAACGAACTCGTCTTCGGGACCAACCACCTCGGCAACTTCGCCCTCATGGAACGGCTGTTGCCGCTCCTGGTGGCCAGCCCGGGAAGCCGCGTGGTCACGATGGGAAGCGTGGCCGCGCGCTTCACCAAGCTCGACCTCACCGATCTGCAGTCGTCACGCGAGCCCTACCGGCCCATGCGGACCTACGCGCGCAGCAAGCTCGCGCAGACCGTTTTCGCGCTTGAGCTGGACCGTCGCCTTCGCGCGGCGGACTCCCACATCCGCAGCGTGATCGCCCATCCCGGGGGAGCGCTCGACGGTTTGACGCCCTCGCGTCCGCCCCTGCGGACCCGTGGGCGTGCCGAACATCTGAAGGCGCTGCCGAAGGCCGTCATGGCCCAGAGCAAGGAGAACGCGGCCTGGCCCGCCGTGCGGGCCGCCCTCGATCCCCGCATCGACGGAGGCGAACTGTGGGGCCCCCGGGTGCTGCGCGGCTTCGGGAAGCCCGTCAGGGAGAAGGTGCCCGCGGAGTGGCTCGACCGTGACGTCGCCGCCGAACTGTGGCAGCAGTCCCAGCGCTTGACCGGAGCGGCCTGGAAGGAGTTGGATCAGGCCGCGATCTAGCTCGCCCCGTCCGCGGCAGCCCAGGGGCGGACGGCAAAAGGGGTGTTCACCCTGGGGCGGCAGAACACCGCGGCGGCCGGGAGGGGTTGAGGGTGAAGGCGCCAGGCATCCGAGTCGCCGCATGCCGACAGCGTGAACGCATCAAGCAACGTGAGCACATCGAGCAGCGCGAACACATCGAGCTGTGTGAACACATCGAGCAGCGTGAACTCAACGATCCGACGTAGTTGTAGTGGTGGAGGTGGCCTGGACATGGCCAATCTGGCGGAGTTCCTGACAGCGACGGCCGCGCGGCAGCCGGGGCATCCCGCGCTGAGAGTCGGGGCGCAGGTCATCAGCTACGCGGAACTGGAGCAGTTGACCGCCCGCGCGGCTGCCCTCCTGCGGGCTCAGGGAATCTCCCCGGGGGACCGGGTGGCGCTCATGCTCCCCAACGTGCCGGAGTTCGTCGTGCTCTACTACGGGGCGCTGCGGGCCGGAGCCATCGTCGTCCCGCTGAACCCTCTGCTGAAGCAGCGGGAGGTCGAGTACCACCTGCGGGACTCCGGCGCGGCGGCGCTGTTCATGTGGCTGCACGCTCCCGGCGAAGGCGCCGCGGGCGCGGACGCGGCGGGGGTTCCCTTCCACGTGGTCGAACCGGCCATGTTCATCGAGCAGTTGGCCCGGTACGAACCGCTGGCACAAGTGGCCCCCGCTCATGGAGAGGACATCGCGGTACTGCTGTACACCTCTGGCACCACGGGCCTGCCCAAGGGCGCGGCGCTCACCCATGCCGGGCTGCGCCACAACGCCGAGACCAGCGCCCTCCACGTGCTGCAACTGGCCCCGGACGACGTGATCATGGGCTGCCTGCCGCTGTTCCACATCTTCGGCCAGACCTGCACCATGAACGTGGCGATCCGCTCGGGTGCCGCGCTGACCCTGGTTGCGCGATTCGATCCGCAGGCGGTGCTGGAAGCGATCGCCCGGGATCGAGCCACCGTCTTCGAGGGTGTCCCGACCATGTACGCGGCCCTCCTGCAGCACGGGTCCGACGTGGACACCTCGTCCCTGCGCGTGTGCGTGTCCGGCGGCGCCTCGCTGCCGGTCGAGATCCTTCACGGCTTCGAGCGACGCTTCGGATGCATGGTGCTGGAGGGCTTCGGGATGTCCGAGACCAGTCCCGCCGTGTCCTTCAACCATCCCGACCGGCCGCGCAAGGCCGGCTCCGTCGGCACACCGGTCCGGGACATCGAGGTGCGGCTGCTCGACGGCAAGGGCCGGGAGGTCCCCCCGGGCGAGGTCGGCGAACTGGTGGTCCGTGGACCGAATCTGATGAAGGGGTACTGGGGCCGCCCGGAAGAGACCGCCGCCGCCATCCCCGACGGCTGGCTGCGCACCGGCGACCTGGCCCGCCAGGACGAGGACGGCTACCTCTACATCGTCGACCGCAAGAAGGACCTCATCATCCGCGGCGGCTACAACGTCTACCCGCGCGAGATCGAGGAGGTCCTCCACGAGCATCCCGCCGTCGGGCTCGCGGCCGTCGTCGGCATCCCGGACAAGCAGCTGGGAGAGGACGTGGGCGCGGCGGTCGTCCTGCGCCCCGGCGCGCAGGCGGCACCGGAGGAACTGCGCGAGTTCGTCAAGCAACGGGTGGCCGCGTACAAGTACCCGCGCTGGATCTGGATCGTGGACGCGCTGCCCACCGGCCCCAGTGGCAAGATCCTCAAGCGCGAGATCCCGGTGCCGACCCGCTGACCGGACCCGCCGGCATCCACCGCTCGCGGCGGTGTCGCCGGTGACGAGAAGAAACCCCGGCCCGCGCTGTGACTTCACCGGCGCAGGCCGGACCATTCGCCGTGAGTCTCGGCGGGACGGGTGGCAGCTTGTCGCAACTGGTCCTTGCCTCAGGGAAGCGATCATTCGGACTTGATAGTCCAGATGACTCGGAGCATAGTTCGTGGCCATCCACGCCGCCCTCAAGGCCGAGGGTGAGGGACGTTGCCGAAAGGATTGTTCGTGAAGGTCGGATTCACGTTGCCGCAGTTCCACAAGCAGGCGTTCGAAGTCGAGCGGGCTGCGGAGTTCGCACGGGAGACAGAACGGGCGGGCGGTGCCAGCCTGTGGGTGGGAGACCGGAATCTCGCGGCCGTGCATCCGCGCATCGGGTACGGCGGCCGGGGGAGCACCATCCCCGTCGAGATGAACCCGGCCGCTGACCCCTTCGTCCTGCTGGGGGTGGCCGCCAGCGCCACCGAGAGTGTGCTGCTGGGCAGTCACGTCATCGTCGCCCCGCTGTATCCGCCGGTCCAGCTGGCCCGGTCGTTGACGACGATCGACCTGATCAGCGGTGGACGCCTGCTGCCGGGATTCGGCATCGGCTGGTCGCCCGAGGAGTTCGAGGCCGCCGGGGTGGACTTCACCAGGCGCGGGGCCCGGATGGACGAACTCCTCGACGCACTGGAGGCGATCTGGACCACGGATCCAGCGGCGTACCAGGGCGATCAGCTGTCGATTCCCCTGCACCACGCGCCGCTGAAGCCGGTCCGCCGACCTCGCCCGCCGATCTACCTGGGCGCGTTCTCCGAGCGTGCGCTGCGCAGGGTCGCCGAGCGTGGCGACGGTTGGCTTCCGGTGTGCACGGTGCCGAGTTGGCCGGACGTCGACGGCCTGGTGCAGCAGCGGGCGCTGATCGACCGACTGGCGCGGGCGGCGGGCCGTGAACCCTCTGCCATCGACAGTGTGCTGCGCGTGAACATGGACGCGGGGGCGTCGACGGACGAAGTGGCCGCAGTCATCAAGGCGGTGCGGGAGCGCACGGACATTCGCCACGTCATGGTTGACACCATGTACAGCGACGAGAGTGTCGACCAGTCCCTCCAGCGGGCGTCGGACATCCTCACCGCCGTGCAGAAAGGCTGAAACGCGGAACGGACGATTTTCTCTTCTTCAGGAAGTCGTCCGGAAATCGCCCGGGAGAGGCTTGCTTATCGCAGGCCTCTCCCGGGCGACTCTGTATGTCCGGGCTGATCACCCGCAGATCCGGGCGCGTTCGCTGCTCCGGTCACGCGGTCACCTAGGGACTGTGCCGAGTTCAGATCACGGGTTTACTGTAATTACGGGGCCATTCTTGGCGGAGTGCGAGACACATCGCCCTTCATCGTCCCTGATGGGGTGGTGAAGGGCGATGTCACGTACCGCTCGAATTCGCCAACAGCGTCGGCGCTGCCTCGGGGCCATGCGGCACCGAACACGCCGCCGCCTGCTGTGATGGATCACTGCGGCCGAGGTTTCCGCAGACGGGTGTACTCCTTCGGCCTCTCAACGCGTACCCGATGTGGGCCGCCGGGGCTCTTGCAGCGGGAGTCCGGGCCCTGGCCGCAGTCCGTGCATGTCACCTCGTACACCCGCCAAGGTCGCGGGACGGCCTTCGGATTCGCCTTCTGCTGGGCCTTTCGTTCGTCCACGATCGGCTGCACCCGCTCGTCATGAGGGAAGTCGTGCGCCTTGCCGACATCGGTGCCCTCGGCGAGTACGCAGGGCTTGCCCCGCCCCGCGTGACAGCGCGGGCAACTCTTCTGGATCCAGTACCGGCGCGCCACCTGCCTGTGCAGCCGGAACGACGGCAACTGCGCCCCGTCGGCAGCGCGCTGCTTCCAGGTAGCAACATCTCGTGCCTGTCCGGCAGTCACACGGTCTCTGGCCAAGGCCGCTGTCCGGATCAGATCAGCCACCTGAGAGCGCAGGTCGTGAGAGTACGCGTCATGACGGCGCAGGCCTCGGAGCGGACGCCGCCCACTCCGGCGCCGGTACGACGCGGAGAGCCTGAGCCTCACCACGCCAGGCCGGGTCGTATCGCAGGCGGGTGGCCTTCGGGGTCAGGTCACGGGCGGGAGGTTGGGACCGGTGGTGCCGAGCTGTTCCGTGGCGACGACCTGCGGCACGGGCCATTGCACCGCCGGGGGCGGCCAGTACTGGTTGGTCTCCTGCAGGAAGTCCGCGGGGGGCTCGTACAGGGGCGGCTGGGTGCCGTCAGGAATCATCGAGGTCCACTTGACCGCCGCTTTGCGGTCCTTGAACTCCTGCTGCATGGCGTCCAGCAGTTCGGGCTGCTCGATGAGGTCGACGGCGCTGGCCGCCAGATACCGTGCGGCGGACAGCAGGGCCTGGTGACCGATGTTGGTGGCGGCCGTCGCCGTGACGCCCCAGTTGTGGTTCGGGATGCCCGGCGGGTAGGCGGCGGACAGCAGGACGGCGGTGGGAGCCTGCCAGCTGATGTCCGCCGTGTCGGTGGACAGGCCACCGGTGTATGCGGCCGCCGGCGGCGTGAGCGGGGTCAGATCGGTGGGCATGCCCACCTCCGGCCGGCCGAGCGACTTCTGGATGGCCTTCGCCAACGCGTGATCGTCGTCGGTGAACTTGGGAGCGCCGATCTGGCGCATGTTGTCGTTGAGGAGTTCCGCGCCCGCCTTGTTCGCCAGCAGGTTCCATGTGCCGGCATGGAACCTGTGTACCAGGCGGGTCTGGCTGGCCTGGGCGGCGGCCTTGGCGCACTCCACGATCTTGTCGTACAGGACGCGGGCGCGATCGGGGCTTCCCTCGCGGACGAAGAACCAGATCGAGCACATGTCGGGTGTCACGTTGGGAGCGCCGCCCCCGTTGATGATCGCGTAGTGGAAGCGGCCCGAGGGCGCGACGTTCTTCTCCCGCAGGTATTCCGACATCGTCGCCATCAGCAGGGCGCCGTCCAGGCCGCTCTTGTTGCCCAGCGGCGAGCCGCCGTGCCCGGAGGCGCCGAGGAAGGTGAAGGTCGCCGAGAGCAGGGCGCTGGTGGTGTTCCAGAACGGCACCGTGATGTTGAAGGGATGCCAGTCCAGGAAGGCGTCGAGGCCGTCGTACACGCCGGCCTTGACCGCGTACGCCTTGCCGACCAGTTGCTCCTCACCGGCGCTGCCGAACAGCTTGACCGTGGCCTTCAGTCCGTGTGCGCGGATCGCCTGGGCCACAGCGATGGCGGCGGCCGTGCCGCCGGCGCCGAGGGCGTTGTGGGCATCGCCGTGCCCGGCACCGTACGAGGGGCCGTAGGCGTCGTAGTTGTAGACCAGCGGGTCGTGGTCGGGCACACCGCTCTTCTGGGAAAGACCCGGCAGCGCGTCGTACTCGGCGTTGAAGCCCAGGACGGGGCCGCCGTTTCCGTAGGTGGCGACGAAGGCGGTCGGGAAGCCGGCGGAACCCCACTTGACCGAGAAGCCGTTGTCCTCCAGCAGACGAGCCGTGGCGAGAGAGGACTGCCACTCGCGCAGCGACAGTTCGGCGTGCTTCCACACCTCGTCGCTCAGCTTGGTTATGTCGCCCGTATGGTTGTCTATCCAGTTGAGGGCGGTCGCCTTCGCCTCGGTGTCGGCGGCAAGACGGGTGGGCGGACGGTAGCCGGTCGGGGAGACTCCGGTCACCTCGTCGTACCCCAGGGTCGCCGCCAGCACCGGGTCGGCCTGGAGAATGGCAGCGGTTGTCGCAGTCGCACTCAGCCCGAACATCTTGAGCAGGCGTCTGCGGCCCACATGCAGGTCATTCACGTGCGTCTCATTCCTCGGAAAGTTCGGAAATGGATCAGTGATCCGCGGCCCAGGGCACTCACGGCAGCACGCCCGCCTGTGGTCCACGGCACTGGAGAGAACGGCACATCGCTGCCGAATGCTTCGAGAAGCTCCGGCGTCGGCAGATGCCCGGCCGGGGATGGAACACCGCGCATGTGCCCTCGTCCGCGACGCAGGAGACCGACCGCGATCACACCTCGGGATCGACAGGTTTCGTGTGCCTCACAACGATGATCATAGCTAAGGGCTTGCAGATCATTAACACGTCGTCCTGATCTTGCTGTTGGGGTCGCCGGACTGGGCACGAACCCGAGCTTGGAGGGCAGTGAGGGCGGAGGGCGGGGTGGTTGCCGGCGGGATGACGATGCCGTGTGCCTTGAGCAGTGTCCTGATCTTCAGCAGGGTGCGGTGCATGGCGGTCCGGCTGCTGTCGAAGAGCACGGCGAGGGGTTCCGCGGCCAGGGCGACCCGCAGGTGAAGGACGGCCGCCAAGACCTGGTCGGGGAACTCGAGTCGGGGCGGGCGTCCGCGCTTGACGTCGCCATCGACAGCCAAAGTGTCAGTGAGATCGCGCAGTTGCTGCCGGGACATGCCGGTCAGGCCGGGCTCGGACAGTAGAGCATGGTCCCACTCCTGGGCCTGCTTCTGCGGAGTCCGGGGTGCTGGGATGGCAGAGCACGGCCGGGGGTGCATGGCATAGTTCCAGTCGCCGTGGAAGGGGTGTCGGGTCAGCGGCAGGGCCGCCATCTCCGCGTCGCCGATCTGGATTCCGGTCGGGTAGATATTGGTGTCCAGCTCGGCCATGACGCGCAGTCCGGTGCGGGTGGTGGTCGCGGCGATGGACTGGACGATGACTTCGTGACTGTACAGCGGCTGGCCGCGCCAGTTCATGGTGATGTGCGAGAAGAGCCGATGCTCGATTTTGTTCCACTTCGATGTGCCCGGCGGCAGGTGGCAGACGGTGATCACCAGTCCTGTTTCGGCCGCGAGCCGGGCGAGTTCGAGCTTCCGGGCCCGGGTGCGGTAGCCGTTTGAGCCGCCCGCGTCGGCGGTGATGAGCAGTCGTGTCGCCTGCGGGTAGTCGGCCCGGCCCTGCCCGCACCACCAGCGGCGGATCGATTCCACGGCGAACGCGGCATTGTCGTGATCGGTGCCCACGTTGACCCAGCCGGTGTTCGCCGCGAGATCGTAGATCCCGTACGGGACGGCCTTGCCCAACTGCGGGTCGGCGAAGTCATGGACGTTCACCGGCATCGGATCAGGCGCAGGCCGCCACTGGCGGCCGTTGTTCTTGAACTCGCCGACAAGTTCCTTCTTCTTGGTGTCCACGCTGATCACCGGCTGGCCAGTGTCCCGGTGATCGCGAGCCTGCTCGTTGAGATAGCGGAACTGGGCATCCCGGTCCGGGTGTTGGCCTCCCTTGATGGCCTTGGCGTTGGCCTGCAGGCTGAAGCCTTCCTCCCGCAGCAGGTCCGCGACGGTGTCCGCACTGACCTTGTGCCCGGTCCGGGCCAGCTCCCGCGCCAGCGTGCGGGTCGACTTCACCGTCCACCGCAGTGGCGACATCGGATCACCGCGCTCGTCCGGTTCGACCAGCGCCAGCAGTGCCGGCCGCAGTCCCGGATCGAGATCTGCGACCCTTTTGCGGCCTCCGCCCGGCCGCCGCACCCGCCCCAGAGGCTCCTCGCCGGTCTCCAGCTCGAACACGCCCTTGCGGACCGTGGTCTCCCTCACCGAGGCCGCCCGCGCGACGGACCGAACACCACCGTGTCCCAGGACACGAGCCTCTGCGGCCATCAGTAGCAGTCGCTGCCGCTCATCCAGATGCGGGAACAACACCGCAAATTTCATGGCGAGTTGGGTACGGATCTCGTCCGGGATGCGCATACCACACCAACGAGCCACGGGGCGGGAAGCAACACCTTGATGATCTGCAAGCCCTTACGAGTTGGTGCGTGATAGTGGGTGAGGTGTCGTGCCTGGCCGGTGGCATCCAACTCGTTAGTCGGCTCGGCTGAGCCGAACTGGTTGCAATGGCTGTGGCTATCGGCTGTTTCGCGTTCGGTGGGCATGGCTCGGGCCCGGCGCGTGGTCGGGTGCTCCAGGTCCTCATGTAGTGGGCGGTCAGGGACGAAGCCACTGGTCAGGTGGCGGGTCTGGGCAGGGCCGCGAGGCAGGCGAAAGCGTTCGCCAGCTCGTGCCGCCATGGCCAGGTGACGGCGATTCGTAGGTGGGGGCGACGGCCTCCGCGGGTGAGACGGGCGGCTGCGTGCGGCAGCCGGTAGCGGAGCTTCTTGGGCTCGGCATCGGCGAGTTCGCCGTGCAGGAGCGGGGTGCGGGTCCAGGCGAGCAGGTCGATCGCGGTCAGGGACAGCTCCAGCCAGACCGCGTTGATCTGGAAATGGCGGGAGGGGAAGCGGCCGAAGCCGGTGGTCTTGCCGCAGCGGATGCGGTCTTCGACCCGGACGTGTGCGCGGTGGCGGACCTCCAGGTGCTGCACGGAGCCCTCGCCATAGGGGGTGTCGGTGAGGAAGACGTGGTGGCGCATGCCTTCATCGAGGTCGAACAGGGAGAGCTGGGCGCCGGGGTGCGGTCGCTCGCGGCGGACGATGATCCGGGTGCCGTCGGGATGTCCGGTCAGGTCGACCATGCCGGTCAGCTCGGCGACCTCGGCTGAACCGCGCAGAGAGCCGTCCTCTTCCAGGGCCGGGTGCCAGACCTGCCGGGGCAGGGCCCGGATCGCGCGGCGGACCGGTTCGGTGACGGGGTGTCCGACGGAGAAGCGTGTCTGGATGCCCTGTTGGCGCAGGTTGCGTAGGTGGGTCAGGAATGCTTTGGCGCCGCCTGCGCTGTCGGTGCGGATGAGGATGCCGGTGCCGTGGCGATGGGCATCGGGGATCTGGGCGGGCGCAGCGTCCAGGACGGTGATGTGGTCGCTCGCCGTGTTCGCGCCGGCGTTGCCCGGCCGCAGCAGGCCGGCCAGAGCCTCGCCGGTGTTGTCCAGGAAGCGCAGCAGCGGATGGAAGCCGAAGCCGCGTTTGTAGGTGGCAGCTGCCTGTTCCTTCTCTGAGTGGCAGGTGACGAGGGTGGCGTCGAGGTCCAGGACCAGGCCGGGCAGGTCGCGTCCGCCCGCGCGGGAGGCCGGTATCCCGTGCCGGGTCTCGGCGGCCTGCAGCCAGGCGGTCTCCCGGGCAGCGGCGCGGGCCGTGTGCAGTGCAGCGAGTGTGGTGGTGTCGATGCCGGCCAGGAGGCGCCAAGCAGTGGAGGTGGAGGCCACCGGACCGAACACCTCGCGCTGATCGCGCAGGAGGGCCAGGTCGGCGATTGCCTCGCCGCCGTCGGCGAGCATCACCGCCACGTCGACCGCCACCCGGCCCGGATCGTGGCCGGTGCCGCGCGGCCGCAACCGGCGCAGCGTGTCAGCGAAGGAGCCGGTCAGGCCTGTGGCATCGGCGGGATCGGCCAGCAAGCGGGATCCGGCGTGGCTGACCACTGCGCGACCGTCGGCCGAGACAACGAGCTTGGGACGCGACCCGGTAGTGTGCACGCGGAAAGTGTCTTCCCGCTGTGGTGACAGAAGCCCTAGACAAGCCTCATCATCCCAGCTCAGAAAGCACTTTCGTCTTTCCGCTCAAGATCCGGACACGGCCGTAAGCGAAACACGCAGGTTAGTCACACGGTACCGCGTCTCAGTCGGCTGCGACCGCTTCCAGGATGGTCATGGGGGAGTTGGTCGGGCTGCTCGACACCAGCTTCAGGCCGGCCGCCGCGAAGAGCGTGCCGTACTCGGCGATCGTGCGCTCCCGCCCACCGACCATCACCATCATGTTGATGTCCTGCGACGGGCCTATGGCGGGGCCGCCGAGCTTGTCGACCGTCAGTTCCAGCACGAGAACCCGGCCACCCGGTCGCAGGGCCTCGCGGCACTTGGTGAGAATGCGCCGCGCGGACTCGTCGTCCCAGTCGTGCAGGATGTAGCGCAGGAGCAGCAGGTCGCCCTCCGGGACGGCTTCGAAGAAGTCTCCCGCCTCGGCGGTCAGCCGGTCCCGCAGCCCGAACTGGTCTATTAGGATGTGGGCTTCGTCGATCTGGGTCGGCAGATCGAGGATCACACCGGACAGTTCGGGGTTCACGGCCATCAGCGCCCGCAGGAGCGAGCCGTTCCCGCCGCCCACGTCCACCGCCCGTTCGACGCCAGTCGTGTCGATCAGCCGTGCGGCCTCGTCGCCGACGGCGGCCGTCATGCCCGCCATTGCCAGGCCGAAGTCGGCGGCCTCGGCCGGCTGTTCGGCGTAGTAGCCCCACACGTCGTTGCCCAGCGCGGCAATCGCCTGCGGCTCACCGCTGATCACCGCGTCGGGCAGCCGGCCCCAGACCAGCCAGTGTCCCGGTGCGCTCAGCGCCAGCGCGAGGCCACGCATCGAGCCGGGCTGGTCGGCCCGCAGGGTGGCCAGCAGGCTGGTACCGCCGAAGCGGCCGTCGTCCTGCGCGGAGACCAGACCGTACGAGGCACACATCCGCAGAAAGCGGAACACCGCATCAGGTTCGGCCGACTCCGCCTTGGCGATCTCGTCGGCCGTCCTCGGCCCCTCGGCGAGATGCTCGGGAAGGGACAACAGCGCTGCCGCACGGGCCAGTTGACTCGCCCGGTAGGCGGTCACCATGTCCCACATGACACCGTAATCGCTTTGCTGAGGGGTGAGTTCGGACATCAATGACTCCACTCGTGCTGATGTACCAGCGGCGTTGGATTCGCCGACTGTTTCTCATTTCGGATACCGGCGTCCGCGGGGGCCGTGTTCGCGCGAGCACGGCTGTCGTTCCGGGAACGCCGACGAGGGAAAGGCTCACAGGAGAGACGATGGGAAGACTCATAGGACAGAAGATGGAAAGACTCACAGGAGAGGCGTGACCTGGGTCGGCATACCGAACAGGGAGCGGGCGTACACTTCACGGCTCAGATCGAAGGAGATCAACTGGTGCCGAGAAGCGACCTCGATGTTCCGCCAGATCTGCTGAACGGGTTGGTCGAGCGCGAAACTGCTCGATCCGCCGGCGTCGAGCAGCAGGCTGACCGTATCGCGGACCTTTTTGGACGCGGTGCCCAGGTCCATGCGAATGCGTGCACGCTCCGCTGAATTCAGTTCGGACCCCACTGCCACGCTGTGCTCGACATCTCCCAGTGCTCGGGCCGTGTGCAGCTTCGCCGTTTCGAGCGAGGCGGCGGCATCGCTCATGGCCAGTTGGGTGCTGGGTGAGTCTTCTGCTCGGGTGTAGATCGTCCCGTTCATCGGCTTGCCGGCCTTCAGGCGGGAGATCGTGTTGTTCAGCGCCGTCTCCGCCATTCCGATCAGGGGTGCCGGCATCGTCACGGAAGTCAACGGGATGGCCGGCGCGGAGTAGATGCTGCCCTGCGGGAACCGGGCGGAGTATTCGCCGCTCAGGAGCTTGCTGAACAACAGAATGCGGTGGTCCGGGACCTCGGCCGAGTCGATCACGGCGGTGTGGCTCCCCGTGCCCTGCATGCCGGCCACCCGCCAGGTGCGCTCAACTGTCGCGGCAGCCATGGGAACCAGCGCCATTCCCCGGTCCACGACGGTCCCGTCCGCGTCCACCACGGGCACACCGACAAGGGCCCACTGGGCGTGATCGATTCCCGTCAGCGGCTGCCAGCGGCCACTGATCCGAAGGCCTCCGGGAACTCGGACGGCGTTCTGCGCCATGCCGAAACCTCCGCAGACGACCGCACGGCTGTCATCCCCCCAGATTTCCTGGCGCACTCGGTCTCCCAGCAGTGCGGCCAGATAGGAACCCCCGGACAGCAGCATCGCGGTCCATGCGCTCGCCCCGCAGCCGTGGGCCAGATGGCGGAACACCTCCGAAGCCGTCCTGACGTCCGCTTCGAGTCCCCCGTATTCGGCGGGCGCGAATATGGACAGGAATCCCGCTTTCCGCAGCGAAGCCGCGCTGCGATCGGAAAGCCTTCCTGCCGCCTCCGTCTGGACGGACTGTGTGGTCAGCAGCTGAACGAGGTCCCGTGCGGCCTGCACCGATTCCTCACCCGAGGGGCGCATTTGTGCTGAGTGAAAGGTCGGTCGTGCTGTGGTGCTCATGAACATCGAACCTTATCGAGAGAGTTTTCTGAATGCCGCCGCACATTTTCGGGAAGTGGCGAGAACGGCTGTTTCGTGCTCAGGCAGGGCCGGTCGCCGCCATGCTGGCACGCGGTCCGAGCGTCCTGGACAGGTCGTGGGTGAGACAGGCCGGGCAACTGGCCGAACGAACCTTTTGAAGCAAGCCACTGGCGGATTCGGTTTGCGGGCAGTGACCGTAGGCTCCGACTTGGACGGACGTGCTGTGGGGGACGGCGCTCGCGCGGTTATGCGGCGGGTGACCGGCTCTGTCTACGGCAAGGGCATCCCGCCCGTCGGCTTCCCACGGCCACCATACACACGCGCGGCGGGCGTTTCGCATGCCCGGCCCCGGACAGACAGGCAGTCGTGCTTCCCGGACGGGCAACGTTCGCGCCGTGGGGGTCAGGCAACTACGGTTAATCCGTAGGAAGTACGGCATGGGCGGGCATGAAGCAACTCGCCAGGACGCGACGGAGCGAGCCATACTCGGTCGCCCTGGCGGCACGCGCACCCTGGAGCAGGAGACAAGGGCTGTTCTCTCCTCGCGGGAGAGCGGCCGTTCGCCCTGCCGGCGAAACCGGCCATGGGCCCCTGAGCGCGCGTGCCGAACAGCGTCGGCGCCAGCTGAGTCGCCGCTCTGATCCGTGCCCGGACGGACCCGGGGGCCGGGTCGGTCGCGCCCCGATCGACGAGCGACAAGAGCACGAAGGACAGGTGTCAGCGATGACGGGCAGGACCGCAGAACGCCAGCGCGAGATCGTCGAAGTCGCCCGCCGTGAAGGCTCGGTCGAGGTGACCACGCTCGCCCTCGAACTGGGCGTGGCCAAGGAGACCGTACGGCGGGACCTCCGTGTCCTGGAGGACCGGGGGCTGGTCCGCCGCACCCACGGCGGCGCCTACCCGGTGGAGAGCGCCCACTTCGAGACGACGCTCGCCGCCCGCGCCGCCAACCATGTGTCGGAGAGGCGCCGTATCGCCGCCGCCGCGGCGGAGCTGCTCGGGAACGCCGAGACCGTCTTCGTCGACGAGGGGCTCACCCCGCAGCTGATCGCAGAGGCGCTGCCCGAGGACCGGCCACTGACCGTGGTCACCGCGTCAGTGGCCACCGCGGTCGCGCTCGCGGAGGCCGAGAACATCACCGTACTGATGCTGGGTGGCCGGCTCCGGCCCAGCACGCTCGCCACCGTGGACCAATGGACGACGAGGATGCTGGCCGGGTTCGCCATCGACCTGGCGTTCATCGGCGCCAACGGCATCTCCCGTGAACACGGACTGACCACGCCGGACCCGGCGGTGAGCGAGGTCAAGGCACAGGCGATCCGCTCCGCCCGGCGCACCGTCTTCGCGGGCGTGCACACCAAGTTCGGGGCGGTGAGTTTCTGCCGCTTCGCGGAGATCGGTGAGCTGGACGCCGTCGTCACCAGCACGCTGCTGCCCGCGTCCGAAGCCCACCGCTACTCGCTGCACGGCCTGCACGTCGTCCGTGTCTGACGACATGTCTGAGTACGTGTCCGACGACGCGTGGCCGGTTTCAAGAGGCATCCGTCGACTGGCCGTCACGGCACAGGCCGGCACCCGCTGAACACGCGCAGCCTTTCTTTCCTCTGCTTGCCGTACAGAAGTGCCGGATCCGGACTCCTGGGAGTCGTGGGGGTTGCCCGTCGCGTGTACTGGTGTGCGGCGAGTCGGGGGAGTCGCCGAGAGCGCCTGGTCCGTGGGGGGATGTGTACACCCAAACGTGACGGCGCGGGAAAACTGCAATCAGGAGCTTCTGCGCCGGAATCGTGCCCGGGGTGATGTCAAGGGCCTTTCCAGACAGATGCCTTGTGCGCGCGAACGCGGAGGAATCTGCTCGGTCGACCGATGGACGGGTGCACCGACCGGAGACCCCCGGCCACCGGAGAGGAGAGAGGGTTGGCAGCCGCCAATCACCCCGCGACGAAGTCGGCAGCGTACGCCACTCGGGCGGGACTCACGTCAGTCACGCGCGAGGAAGGTCAGGGCCCGCGTGTGGCGCACAGCGGCGCACAGCACGGCCACACCAGGCCGGCGATCACCGGGCAGACAGAGGTGCGCCCACCGGCCACCGCCGACCTCGCGGCGGTACGGGAGCGCCGGGACAGGGCCGGCGGCTTCAGCGCGGCGGACGCCCAGGACACGTCGCGGGTGAGCGTGCTCACCGACGACCCCATCGTCAGACTCGCTCTGATCAGCCACCTGCGCCAGCGTCCCGAACCGGTTCCGTCCGCACCGGGCGCCGCCGCCGATCTGGCTGTGGCCGTCCTTCGCGACCCCGACACGGAGGCCTTGACCCGGCTGAGTCAACAGGTGGCCGGCAACACCCTGGTCGTACTGATCGTCGAGGGGGAGTGGCGGGCGGACGTGCACATGGCCCTTGCTGCCGGGGTCCGTGCGGTGCTGTTCCGGTCCGGGTTCACCTGGAACCGGTTCGACGAGGCGATCCAGCAAGTCTGCTCAGGCCACGGCGACTTGCCGGCCGCCCTCCAGGGGCAGCTGATGAACCAGATGGAACGGACCCAGCGGCTCGTCCTGGCTCCACGGGGTCTCACCCCGGAGGGCCTGACTTTCCGGGAGGCCGAGGTGTTGCGGCTCGTCGCCGAAGGACACGAGTTGCAGGACATCGGAGCCCATCTCAGCTATTCCGAACGAACCATCAAGAACGTGTTGCACGGCATCATCAAGCGGCACGGCCTGCGCAACCGGGCCCACGCCGTCGCGTACGCGATCCGCCGCGGGCTGATATGAGCACCACCGTCGCCAAGCGCGGCCCGCGTGCCGAGGGCCCCGAGGTCCCCGAGGACCAGATCGAGCTGGCCGAGCCGCCCTCGCTGGGCGAACCCGCCACCGCGGACATGAGCTCGGCCCTGTCGTTCGTGCCGATGAGCCTCGGCACCGGCGCGATGATGCTCATGTATTCCCAAGGGCGTCCCGGCCCGACGACGTACCTGATGTCCGGCATGATGGCCACGTCCATGGCGGGCATGGCACTGACCCAGATGGGCCGCTCCGGCGGCGACCGGCGCCGTCGTATGCGCGCCGAACGCCGCGACTATCTGCGGTATCTTGCCCAGAAGCGCCAGCAGGCCCGGCAGGCCGCCACCGAGCAGCGAGAGGCGCTGTTGTGGGACAACCCGCCCCCCGACCGCCTGTGGGCACTGGCGAACGGCGGTCGGCTGTGGGAACGACGGCCAGGCCACGACGACTTCGGGCGGATCCGGATCGGCACCGGCACCCGCCGGGCCGCCCTGGAGTTCCTGCCGCCGCAGACCCGGCCGGTCGAGGATCTGGAACCGCTCACCGCGGTGTCGCTGCGCCGCTTCACCAAGGCGCACCAGCGCGTTCCCCACCTGCCGGTGCCCATGGCACTGCGGCGCTTCACCAGCGTGGAGTTCGCCGGCTCCGGGCAGCAGGCCCTCGGGCTGATGCGCTCGATGGTGGGCCAGCTCGCGGTCATGCACTCCCCGGACGACCTGCGCATCGCCCTGCTCGGCCGGGAGATCGCGGCGCAGGAGTGGGAGTGGCTCAAATGGCTTCCCCACAACCAGCATCCCGAGGAATGGGACGCGGCCGGCCCGCTGCGACTGGCCGCCGACGACCACGACACCCTGCTGGAACTGCTCGGCGACGAGGTGCGCGACCGGCCCGGCCACGACCCCGACGCCGCGTCCAACACGGCCGAGCCGTTCGTCGTGGTGATCGCGCAGGACACCCGGATCCCCGAGACGTCCCCCCTGCTCACCGGCGTCCGCAACATGGTGCTCCTGGACGCCACCGGAGCCCTGCCCGGCGGCGAGAAGGTGCTCCGCCTCACCCTGCGCGACGGCATCGCCGAATACCCGTCGGGGGACACGACCGCCGAGGTGAGCGCCGACTTCGTCGGCCGGACCGCTGCCGAGAACCTGGCACGGGCCCTCGCACCCATGCGGACCAGCGGAACCGTCGAACTCAGCGACCAGTCGCTCGAGTCCGACTTCGAACTGACCTCCCTGCTCGGCCTGCGCGACCCGCACGCCTTCGACATCGCCGCCACCTGGCGGGCCCGGCAGGCACAGGCCGCCCGGCTGAAGGTCCCGCTCGGTGTGAACGAGAACGGCGAGATCGTCGAACTCGACCTCAAGGAGTCCGCACAGGGCGGCATGGGGCCGCACGGACTGCTGATCGGAGCCACCGGATCCGGCAAGAGCGAACTGCTGCGCACTCTCGTGATGGGGCTGTCGGCCACCCACTCCTCCGAAGTGCTCAACTTCGTGCTCGTCGACTTCAAGGGCGGAGCCACCTTCCTCAACATGGAACGGCTGCCGCACACTTCGGCGGTCATCACCAACCTCGCCGACGAGATCCACCTGGTGGACCGCATGCGCGACGCCATCAACGGTGAGATGACCCGCCGCCAGGAACTGCTGCGGACCGCCGGCCACGCCTCGCTCTTCGACTACGAGAAGACGAGACTGGCGGGAGGCAGCGGCCTCGCCCCGCTGCCGTCCCTGCTGATCATCGTCGACGAGTTCTCCGAACTGCTCGCCAGCAAGCCGGAGTTCGTGGACCTCTTCGTCTCCATCGGACGCCTCGGACGCAGCCTCGGCGTCCACCTGCTGCTCGCCTCCCAGCGTCTGGACGAGGGCCGGATCCACAAGGTCGAGGGCCACCTGTCGTACCGGGTGGCGCTGCGCACCTTCTCCGCAATGGAGTCGCGCAGCGTCATCGGCGTCGCCTCCGCCTACGAACTGCCCTCCGCGCCCGGCAACGGATTCCTGAAGGTCGACACCACCAACCTCGTCCGGTTCAAGGCCGCCTACGTCTCCGGGCCCGCCCCGGCGCCGCAGACGACGGGCGAGAGCCCGGCCGGCGGCAGCGACCCGATGCGGGCGGAGGTGGCGCTGTTCGGCCTCGGCCGCCTGGGACCGGCCGTCGCCGAGGAGCCGTCGGTCCCGCCGCCCTCCCAGGAGACGCCCGAGGAGCCGCAGGCACCGGAGGAAGACGGCGAGAGCCTGCTGGAACTCCTGGCCCGGCGACTGGAGGACAGCGGCCCGCCCGCCCGCCAGGTGTGGCTGCCGCCGCTCAACGACTCACCCACCCTGGACGAGTTGCTGCCCGGTATCGAACCGGACCCGGTACGCGGCATGGCCGCCACCGGCCACACCGCGCCGCTGCTGACCCGGATCCCGCTCGGCATGGTGGACCGCCCCTACGAGCAGTCCCGCGAACTGCTCGTCGCCGACCTGTCCGGCGCCGGCGGCCATGTGGGCGTGGTCGGCGCGCCGCGGACCGGCAAGTCCACGCTGCTGCGCACCCTGATGCTCTCGCTGAGCCTGACCCACACGCCCGAGGAAGTGCAGTTCTACTGCCTCGACTTCGGCGGCGGCGGCCTGGTGTCCACCGGCGGCCTTCCGCACGTCGGCTCGGTGGCCACCCGGCTCGACCGCGACCGGGTGCTGCGCACCGTCGCGGAGATGTCGCAACTGCTGGAGCGCCGCGAGCGGGAGTTCACCGAACGCGGACTGGAATCGATGGACGCCTACCGGGCGCTGCGGAAACAGGGCGAGATCGACGACCCCTACGGCGACGTTTTTATCGTGGTCGACGGCTGGGGAACCCTGCGCACGGAATACGAGGAGGCCGAGTCCGCGATCACCGAACTGGCCGCGCGCGGCCTGGCCTTCGGCATGCACGTGGTGGCCTCCGCGGTGCGCTGGTCGGAGATCCGGGCGCGGCACCGGGACCTGTTCGGCACCAAGCTCGAACTGAGGCTCGGCGACTCCATGGAGTCCGAGATCGGCTCGCGGGTGGCGGCCGGCGTACCGGACCAGCCCGGCCGCGGCCTGGTCCCGTCCGCGCACCACTTCCTGTCCGCGCTGCCGCGGCTGGACGGCTCGCCAGGCACCGAGGACCTCACGGCGGCGACGAAATCCGCCGTCGCCGAGATCAACACCTTCTGGCCGGGCCGTTCGGCGCCGGAGGTACGGCTGCTGCCCGCCCGGCTGCCGGCCGGACAACTGCCCGCGCCCACGGACGCCGCCGACCTCAATTTCTGCCTCGGCCTGGACGAACAGCGCATGGCGCCCACCTGGCACGACTTCGCCGCCACCCCGCACATGATGGTGCTCGGCGACGAGAAGACCGGCAAGACCAACGCGCTGCGGCTGGTACTGCGCGCGATCGTCGCCCGGTACACGCCCGAGGAGGCACGGATCATCGCCGCCGACCCCGGACGGGAGCTGCTGCAGGACATCCCCGAGGCCTACCGGGTCGGCTACGCGGTGGACGCCGCCGGTCTCACCGAACTCGCCAAGGCCGCCGCGGTGTCGGTCGGGAGGCGGGTCCCGGGCGCGGACGTCACCCCGGAACAACTGGCCCGCCGCGACTGGTGGCAGGGCTCCCGGCTGTTCGTGGTGATCGACGACTACGAACTGTTCTCCGCCGGCATGGGCAATGCCACGCCGACAGCGCCGCTCGTGCCGCTGCTCGCCCAGGGCCTGCACGTGGGGATGCACGTGATCGTCGCCCGCAGCACCTCCGGCGGCATGCGGGCCATGATGGACCCGCTGCTGCGCCGGATGTGGGAACTCGGCAGCCCCGGCCTGCTGTTCTCCTACCCCCGCGAAGAGGGCAAGTTCCTCGGCGAGGCGAAACCGCGCACGCTGATTCCCGGCCGGGCCCAGCTGGTCACCCGGCGCTCGGTCCGGCTGGTGCACACCGGACTAGTGACGGCCCCATGACCGACCGTCTCGCCGTCATGGCAACCGCCTCGGACCACACCGCACCCGCCGGGCGTGCTCTACGACCCTTCGCGCGTGCCCTACCTCCCGCCGGGCGTGTTCTACGACCCTTCGCGCGTGCCCTACCTCCCGCCGGGCGTGCTCTAGGACCCTTCGCGCGTGCCCTACCTCCCGCCGGGCGTGCTCTAGGACCCTTCGCGCGTGCCCTACCTCCCGCCGGGCGTGCTCTAGGACCCTTCGCGCGTGCCCTACCTCCCGCCGGGCGTGTTCTACGACCCTTCGCG
>NZ_JBICZA010000048.1:0-48237 GCF_043201585.1 Streptomyces sp. NPDC048297 | reverse complement strand
TACTTGGCCGCCCTCCATCTCCGCGCCTCCATCATCTGGATCAAGGACCTCGCACGGGCCACTCAATGATCACGACCCGATACACGCCCTAGGGGGCTCACGCCCACTTCTGGTTCGCGGAGCCGCCGCAGGTCTGCAGGCGGAGCGGTTCCTTGGCCGCCGCGTGGGTCAGGCACAGGGCGGTGGCCCCGGCGGGGCGGATCGTGGCGCCGGTGCGGACGAACTTCTGGTTCGTGCCGCCGTGGCAGTTCCAGATCTCCAGGGCGGTACCCGCCTTGTAGGTGCTCGCGGGCACGTCGAGGCAGCGGTCCTGGGTGAGGCCGGTGATCAGGGTCTGCCGGGTGGAGTCGTACCACCAGGTCTGGTTGCGGGTGCCCCCGCAGGTCCAGCCGAGCACGCTGGTGCCGTTGGCGCTGGCGGAGCTGTCGACGTCCAGGCAGTTGCCGGTCGCCGCGTTCGTCAGCGGACGGTACGCGTCGTCCCAGGCGAGCGGGAACAGGGTAGGCGTGCCCGAGGAGTTGACGTCCGCGCAGCTCGCCTCGCGCAGGCCCGAGTTGTAGAGCTGGGTCAGGCAGGACGCGAAGGCGGCGTGGCCGCGGGCGTTGGGGTGGAAGGACTGGCGCACCGAGTTCTCGTCCGGCGTACCGGGCTTGGTGACGTCGATGAACAGGCCGCGGGCCCAGGTGTCCTCCATGCAGACCTCGTGGCCCTGGAACAGCCGCGAGTTGTCCAGGTAGCTCGCGCCGGTGTCCTCGGCGGCCTTGCGCATGCCGCGTTCGAAGGCGGGGACGGCGGTGTTACGGCCCCACGCGGTGTCGGAGTCGTAGCCCAGGCCGCCGCAGACGAGCTTGCCGGGGAAACTCGGGTTGTCGTGGAAGTCCGGGCCGATCGGGCTCGGGTAGCCCATCACGACGAGCTTGTAGTCGCCGTCCGCGTACCCGGCGCCGCGCATCACGGTGCGCAGGTCGCGCACGCTCTGCTCGACCTTGGGGACGAGGCCGTCGACACGGGCCTGCCAGCCGCCGGAGTACTTGGGCTCGCAGGCGCCCTGGGAGAGCAGATAGCGCTCGACGCAGTCGGTCATGACCGGGCCGAACTGGAGGTCGTCGTTGGCGCCGGCGACCAGCAGCACCATCTTGATACGGGTGTTGCGGGCCTTGACGGCGAGGCTGTCGCTCTGGACGAGTTCGTCGGCGTACTGCTTGCTGCCGCCGATGCGGATGTTGCCGGTGTAGGCGCCGGAACAGGCGACGTTGTACGTCTCGTCGGCCGGGATGCCGGTGCGGTGGATGGCCGAGTCGGGTGACCGGTGGCACCAGTTGTCGGGGCCGTTGGTGCCCGGCTCGTAGGTGCCGACGCCCTCGCCGGAGATCTCGCTGTCGCCGAGGGAGATCAGGGCGGTCTTGCGGTCGGCGAGGGGCCGCTCGGCCGGGTCGCCGTACAGGGCGGTGCCCTCCGCGGCCCGGATGCGTTCCAGGTCGGGCGAAAGGGGTGTGGAGGCCAGGGGCTGACGGCCGGTCGGAGCCGCGTGGGCGGCGGGGGCCGCAAGGCCCGCGAACACGGTGGCGGCTGCCGCGACCGCGACGGCCGTGCCTGTGAACCTGGATCTGAACCGGTGCATGACGCCTCCCCGAAGCAGGTGTTACCCACGGTTTTACTGGCGAGTAGTCCAATGCGAAAGAGGCGTACATGAGAAATGTTCATCTTTTCTGGGAGCCTCCGCGAGGCGTCCCCAAGAGGCGTCTTCGTGAAGCGCCTTGGCGACGGGCGCGGGACGCGGGTCGCCCGTGAACGGCGTGCGAACGTTTCCGGCCACGTGCCCGGAACCGTGACCGGCATCGCAGCGTCGTATGTCCACGGCACCTAAAATCTGTCCATGACGGACGACGGAGCGGTGAAACGAGTGGACGCGAGCCCTGCGACGTACTGGACCCCCGGGAGCCGGATCCTGTGGCGGTACCGGGAGAACGCGGGTGAACACGTCCACATCGCACGGCCCGTCACCGTGGTCCGCGACGACGCCGAGCTGCTCGCCGTATGGCTCGCGCCCGGCACCGAATGCGTCAAGCCCGTCCTCGCCGACGGCACCTCCGTGCACGGGGAGCCGCTGGAGTCCCGCTACACCAAGCCCCGTACGGTGCAGAGGGACCGCTGGTTCGGCACCGGCGTGCTCAAGCTGGCGCGGCCCGGCGAGCCCTGGTCGGTCTGGCTGTTCTGGGAGCCGGGCTGGCGGTTCAAGAACTGGTACGTCAACCTTGAGCAGCCGTTGGTCCGTTGGGCTCACGGTGTGGACTCCGAGGATCACTTCCTGGACATCTCCGTACATCCGGACCGCAGTTGGCACTGGCGCGACGAGGACGAGTTCGCGCAGGCCCAGCGGGACGGGCTGATGGACGCGGAGACGGCCGAGCAGGTCCGGGCGGCCGGCCGGGCCGCCGTGGAGGCGATCCTGGCCTGGGGTCCGCCGTACGCGGACGGCTGGCAGCACTGGCGCCCCGACCCGTCCTGGCCGGTACCGCCGCTCCCCGAGGACTGGGACCGTACGCCCGCGCACATGTCCTCATGAGACCCTTGATGCGCCCCCGGACCACAACCGTAGGATCGTCCTCCGCAAGGGCGCCGAGCCGTAACTTCCGGACCATGCGCCGGGCTTGACCGAACGTCACCGAGGGGCGGCAGGACGTGAGCGAGGGGTACGAGGGCAACACCACGGCGGACCCCGAGGGGTTCGGCACCGGCACAGGAACAACCTCTGACCACGCGGGAATTCCGTTCCTGGGGCACGTATTCCGGGTATCGGGATTTCGGCGGGACCAACTGCGCGCCGGGCGCGCAGACCCGGACGGACGGATGCGACTCGCGTGACGGAGCAGCCCACCTCCTACGAACGCCCCCAGCCGGGCGTCGACCCCGCGGATGCCCGCGGGGCGCTCCTGCGTACCCCGAAACCGCTCGGCCCCCCGGGCCTGCCGGCCCAGGCCCGCGCGGACGGCACTCCCTCAGGCCCGGGGACCACCACCCCCTGCGGCAAGGGGAACAAGGGGAAGGAGCCCCAAGTCAACGGCCCCGAGCACTCCCAGCCGGCCGCCGCGGAGCCGGGCACGCACCGCCCGCGCCCGGCAGAGGCCATTCCACCGCAGCCGGGCGCCGAGGAACGGACGCCGGACGGCCAGGAGCGCCGTACCGGGCGGGGCCTGCCGCCGGGGCGGCCGATGCCGATGCGCCGGGACGGGGACCGGCTCAGATTCGTGGGCGCGGCGACCCGCCGGATCGCCCGCGGTCTGGATCTGGACGAGATCGTGATGGGACTGTGCCGGGCCACCGTGCCGACGTTCTCGGACGCGATCCTGGTCTATCTGCGCGACCCGCTCCCGGTCGGTGACGAGCGGCCCACCGGCCCGGTGGTGCTGCGGCTGCGCCGCGCCGACCGGATACCCGACGAGCGGGACACCGAGGGCCTGTTGCCGCCGCCGTTCCCCGAGCCGGAGCCGGATCCCGACGGCCTGCCCGCATTCTCCGGGCCCTCGGTGCTGACCGCGGAGCTGTGCGAGGTGCGGCCCGGCGGCGCGCTCAACGAGGTGCTGCGCGGGGTGCGGCCGGTGTTCGCCGACGCACCCGGGGCCCGTGCCGCGCTGCCCGAACTCCTCGGCGAGAACGGCGAGACGCTGGTGCCGGACGGACAGCACGCGATCCTCGCGCCGCTGCGCGGCCGGCGCCGGGTGATCGGCGCGGCGCTGTTCCTGCGCCGTCCGGAGCGGCTCGCCTTCGAGGCGGACGACCTGCTGGTGGCGGCCCAGTTGGCCACGCACAGCGCGCTCGGCATCGACAAGGCGGTGCTGTACGGCCGCGAGGCGTACATCGCGGACGAGTTGCAGCGCACCATGCTGCCCGAGACGCTGCCCCGGCCGACGGGCGTGCGGCTGGCCTCGCGCTATCTGCCGGCCGCGGAGACCGCGCGGGTGGGCGGCGACTGGTACGACGCGATCCCGCTGCCCGGCAGCAGGGTGGCGCTGGTCGTCGGTGACGTCATGGGGCACTCCATGACGTCGGCGGCCATCATGGGCCAGCTGCGCACGACCGCGCAGACCCTGGCCGGGCTCGACCTGCCTCCGCAGGAGGTGCTGCACCACCTGGACGAGCAGGCGCAACGGCTCGGCACCGACCGCATGGCGACCTGCCTGTACGCGGTGTACGACCCGGTCACGCACCGGATCACCATCGCCAACGCCGGTCATCCACCGCCGGTCCTGCTGCATCTGGGCGGCCGGGCCGAGGTGCTGCGGGTCCCGCCGGGCGCGCCCATCGGGGTCGGCGGGGTCGACTTCGAGGCGGTCGAGCTGGACGCGCCCGCCGGGGCCACGCTGCTTCTGTACACCGACGGTCTGGTGGAGTCCCGGCTGCGGGACGTGTGGACCGGCATAGAGCAGTTGCGGGAGAAGCTGGCCGCCACCGCCCAGTTGACCGGCCCGGACCATCCGCCGCCGCTGGAGGCCCTCTGCGACGAGGTGCTGGACATGCTCGGGCCGGGCGACCGGGACGACGACATCGCGCTGCTCGCGGCCCGCTTCGACGGGATCGCGCCGAGCGATGTGGCGTACTGGACGCTGGAGCCGGAGGACTTGGCCCCCGGCCGGGCCCGCAGGCTGGCCCGCGGCGCGCTGTCCCGCTGGGGTCTGGAGGAGCTGTCGGACTCGGTGGAGCTGCTGGTCAGCGAGGTGGTCACGAACGCGGTGCGGTACGCCTCACGGCCGGTGACGCTACGGCTGCTGCGCACGGACGTGCTGCGCTGCGAGGTCGGCGACGACGTGCCCCAGCTGCCGCGGCTGCGGCAGGCCCGCGCCACCGACGAGGGCGGCCGGGGCCTGTACCTGGTCAACAAGATGGCCCGGCGCTGGGGTGCGACGCGGCTGAGCACCGGCAAGGTGGTCTGGTTCGAGCTGCACCGAGGCTGAGGCGACGGCCCGCTGGGCGGTCCGGCTCCGGCAGACGTGAAGGGCGCCCGGCGTGTGCGGGCGCCCTTCACGTGTGGGCCCTTCAGGTGCGTGCCTTTCAGATGCCCGGTGTTCCCGTGCCCGGTGTTCCCGTGCCCGGTGTTCCCGTGCCCGGTGTTCCCGTGCCCGGTGTTCCCGTGCGCGGTGTCACTGACCGGTGGGGGCGAGCGGGTTCTGCGGTGTGGTGTCCGTCTTCGGCACCTCGGTGGTCGGCGTCTGGGTCGGTGTCTGCGTGGGCGGGGTCGGACTTGACGGTGTCCCGGTCGGAGTCCCGCTCGGTGTCTCGGTCGGGGTGCCGGACGGGGTCTCGGACGTCGGCGGTTCGCTGGTCGGCGTCTGCGACGGCGTCTCGGTCGGCGACTGGCTCTGCGTCGGCGTGTCCGTCGGGGCGACGGCGGCACCCTGCCGGGTGTCCAGGTCGAAGCGGGCCGCGGAGGTCACGCCGAAGGTGTAGGCCGCCCAGATCTTCGCGGGCGGGCCACCGCCGTTGACACGGCCGCCGCCCATCGCGCCGGAGAGCGAGACATGGGCGTACTTCTTGATCGGCGTGCCGTCGCAGTCGGTGCCGCCGGCCTTGGCCGCCTCGCCGAACAGGCCGACGGAGGTGACCAGGTCCGGGGTGTAGCCGGTGAACCAGGCCGAGCGGTTGCAGTCGGAGGTACCCGTCTTGCCGGCCACCTGCTGGCCGTTGCGCAGCGGGTTGTGCGCCACGGACACACTGGCCGTACCGTCGTCGACCACGCCGGTCAGCACGGAGGTCACGGTGTCGGCGGCCGTGCGGCTGATCACCTGGTCGCCGACCGGGTCGGACATCTCGACACTGCGGTCCTTCTGCTCCGCCGACTTCACGATGCCGGGAGTCACCTTGTCGCCGTGGTTGTCGAAGGTGGCGTAGATGCCGGCCATCTCCAGCGGGCTGGCCCCCATCGAGCCCAGGGTCTGCGCGGGCACCGCCTGCATGCCCGCGGTGTCCATGCCGAGCTGCTTGGCCGTCCCCATGACCTGGTCCATGCCCACGTCCACGCCCATCTGCGCGAAGACGGAGTTGACGGAGTTGTTCATCGCCCTCTGGACGGTGACCTTCCCGTAGTCGTGGCCGTCCTCGTTGGGCGGGGCGAAGCCGACCTTGGTGCCGTGGTCGACGACCGGCCGGCCGCTGGTGCCGTCGTAGACGGTGTCGGCGCCGATGACCTGGCCGTTCTGCGTGGTGGCCTGGTGCTCCAGCGCGGCGGCGAGGATGACCGGCTTGAACGTGGAGGCGGGCTGGTAGTCCCGGCGGGTGGCGTTGTTCGTGTAGTGGGAGAAGTAGTCCTTGCCGCCGTACAGGGCGAGGATCCTGCCCGTCTTCGGGTCGACGGACACGGCGCCGGCCTGGACGTCGGCGTCGACCTTGCGGTTCTTCGGATCGAGCCTGCTGGTCAGTTCGGCCTTGACGGCCTTCTCCAGCGCCGCCTGCTTCTTGCGGTCGATGTTCAGGGTGATGGTCCAGCCCTGGTCCTCGACCTTGGCCTCGGCCTCGGACCTGGACAGGCCCTCGTCCTTCATCAGCTGCTGTTCCAGCTGGGCGTTGGCGAGGGAGACCAGGTAGCCCTTCTGGCCCTCCATGCCGGGGGCGCCCTTGGGCTCCTTGGGGTAGGGGAACCGCAGGCCCTGGCGCTCGGTCGCGTCGAGCCAGCCCTCCTTGACCATGTTGTCCAGGACGTAGTTCCAGCGGGCCTTGACCAGGCGCTTGCCGACCGGGCCGGCGGCGGACCAGTCGTACTGGCTCGGTGCCTGGAGCAGTGCGGCCAGGTAGGCGCCCTGCTGGACGCTGAGGTCCTGGGCGTCGACGTGGTAGTAGGCCTGGGCGGCGGCCTGGATGCCGTAGGCGCCGCGGCCGTAGTAGCTGGTGTTGATGTAGCCCGCGAGGATCTCGTCCTTGGACTTCTCCCGCTCCACCTTGAGCGAGATGACCAGTTCCTTCAGCTTGCGGGTGACGGTCTGGTCCTGGTTCAGGTAGTAGTTCTTGACGTACTGCTGGGTGATCGTCGAGCCGCCCTGGGTGCCCTTGCCCGACAGGGTGTTGACCAGGCCGCGGGCCATGCCCTTGAAGTCGACGCCGGGGTCGCTGTAGAAGGACTTGTTCTCGGCGGCGACGAAGGTCAGCTGGACCTTGCGCGGCACCTTCGACAGGTCGACGATCTCCCGGTTGACCGTGCCGGCGCGGGCGAGGAGCGTGCCGTCGCTGTACTTGTAGACGTTGCTCTGGCGCTGGGCGGCCACGTTGCCGGCCGGGACGTCGACCGTCATGTACAGGACGATGAAGCCGCCTATGCCGAGCAGGCAGAAGCCGAAGAACGTGCCGAGGATCTTCTTCCAGGTGAAGAGCCGGCGTATTCGGCCCTTGGCAGGCCTCGCGGGCGCCGCGCGGTGGCCGCCGCGCCGGCGCGCTCGTCTCTCGTCCGCTCGTCCCATGGGTCCTGTGGCTCCGCTTCCGTCTCGGGGTCGGCTCCGAAAACTAACACCCGGCACCGTGACAAAGACTGTCCGATCCGCTCTTTTACGGACGTGAGAATGAGCACCCGTCCTAAGGGAACCGACCGATCCGGAGGGCTCCGGGTTGCCTGACGCGAGGATTCCGGTTGGCCGCGCAGGAGCCGTACCCGATCCGGCCGGCTGTTGCGGAGCCATGACACCGGGACCTATACACACCGCGTATACACCGTGTGTAGAGTGCCGTCATGTCCATCGGTCACACCCTTCTAGGACTCCTGGAGTCCGGCCCCCGGCACGGCTACGACCTGAAGCGGGCCTTCGACGAGAAGTTCGGTCACGACCGGCCGCTGCACTACGGCCAGGTCTACTCGACGATGTCCCGGCTGCTGAAGCACGGCCTCGTGGAAGTCGACGGCATCGAGGCGGGCGGCGGTCCCGAGCGCAAGCGCTACGCCGTCACCGACGCCGGTGTCACGGACGTCGACCGCTGGCTCGCCACCCCGGAGAAGCCCGAGGAGTACCTCCAGTCGGCCCTGTACACCAAGGTCGTCCTCGCGCTGCTCACCCACCGCGACGCGGCCGACATCCTCGACACCCAGCGCTCCGCGCACCTGCGCAGCATGCGCGTCCTGACCGACCGCAAGCGCAAGGGCGACCTCGCGGACCAGCTGATCTGCGACCACGCCCTGTTCCACCTGGAGGCGGACGTGCGCTGGCTGGAACTCACCGCGGCACGGCTCGACAAGCTGCGCACGGAGGTGACCGCATGACTCCGCCGCCCAGGACTCCCCCTCCCACGGCTCTCCCTCCCACGCCTCCCCCGCCCGGCTCCCTGCTCGCGGCAAAGGACCTGCGCAAGGCCTACGGCCCCACGCCCGCCCTCGACGGCGCCGCGTTCTCCATCCACCCCGGCGAGATCGTCGCCGTGATGGGCCCCTCCGGGTCCGGCAAGTCCACCCTGCTGCACTGCCTCGCCGGGATCGTGCGCCCCGACTCCGGCTCGATCACCTACGCCGGACGCGAGCTGGCCGGCATGAGCGACGCCGAGCGCAGCGCGCTGCGGCGCGGCGAGTTCGGCTTCGTCTTCCAGTTCGGGCAGCTCGTGCCGGAACTGACCTGCGTGGAGAACGTCGCGCTGCCGCTGCGGCTGAACGGCGCCTCCCGCAAGGACGCCGAGCACACGGCACTGGGCTGGATGGAGCGCCTGGAGGTCGACGACCTGCGGCGCAAGCGGCCCGGCGAGGTCTCCGGCGGCCAGGGGCAGCGCGTCGCGGTGGCGCGGGCGCTGGCCACCGGGCCCCGGGTGCTGTTCGCCGACGAGCCGACCGGCGCGCTCGACTCCCTCAACGGCGAGCGCGTGATGGAGCTGCTGACCGACGCGGCCCGCTCGACCAACGCGGCCGTCGTCCTCGTCACGCACGAGGCCCGGGTCGCCGCCTACTCCGACCGCGAGATCGTCGTACGCGACGGGAAGTCCCGGGACATGGAGCACGCCGTATGACCCCGCGCCAGTGGGGCCGGGATCTGGCCATGGGGGCCCGGTTCGCCGTCACCGGCGGGCGCGAGGGCTGGATCCGTACGATCCTGACGGCGGTCGGCGTCGGCCTCGGCGTGGCCCTGCTGCTGCTGACGACCGCGCTGCCGAACATGCTGACGGCACGCCACCACCGCGAGCAGCAGCGCCAGGACCTCACCTTCGGCGTGGCCGTGCCGCCCAGGGGCGAGAACACCGTGCTGGTCGGCCAGAGCGACACCATGTGGCACGGCCGGGACGTCCGGGGCCGGCTGCTCCAGCCCGAGGGGCCGCGGGCGCCGCTGCCGCCGGGCGTCGGCCACATGCCGGCCAAGGGCGAGATGGTGGTCTCGCCCGCGCTGAAGGAGCTGCTCTCCTCGGACGGGGCGAAGCTGCTGCGCGAACGCCTCCCGGACCGGATCACCGGCACGATCGGCGAGGCCGGACTGGTCGGCTCGCACGAGCTGGCCTACTACGCGGGCGCCGAGGACATGGCGGTGTCCCGGAGCAGCACACGTGTGGTGCGCATCACCGCGTTCGGGGACCCGCACCCGACGGCCGAGCAGTCCGACCCGGTGCTCGTCCTGCTGGCCCTGGTCCTGTTCGTGGCACTGCTGATGCCGGTGGCCGTGTTCATCGCGGCGGCCGTACGGTTCGGCGGCGAGCGGCGCGACCGCCGGCTGGCCGCGCTGCGCCTGGTGGGCGCCGACAGCGCGACGACCCACCGGATCGCGGCCGGCGAGGCACTGTCCGGCGCACTGCTCGGGCTGCTCGTCGGCGCGGTGCTCTTCCTGCTCGGGCGCGAGGCGGCGGGCTCGGTCGAGGTCATGGGCGTGAGCTTCTTCCCGAGCTACGTGAACCCCTCCCCCGCGCTGGTCGCCCTGGTCGCCCTCGCCGTGCCGGCCGCCGCCGTGCTGGTGACGCTGCTCGCGATGCGCGGGGTGGTCGTCGAACCGCTCGGCGTGATGCGCACCGCCAAACAGCCCCGCAGGCGCCTGTGGTGGCGGCTGCTGCTGCCCCTCCTGGGACTCGCGATGCTCTATCCGATGACCGGGAAGGGCCGCTCCCACGGGTACTTCAACCAGAACCTGGTCGTCGGCGGCGTGCTGCTGCTGCTCGTCGGCGTGACCGCGCTGCTGCCCTGGCTCGTCGAGGCGGTCGTCGCCCGGCTCGGCGCGGGCGCGGTCTCCTGGCAACTGGCCGTGCGGCGGCTCCAGGTGAGCAGCGGTACGGCGGCCCGCACGGTCAACGGCATCGCGGTGGCGGTGGCCGGGGCGATCGCGCTGCAGATGCTGTTCGCCGGGGTGGACAGCCAGTACACGAAGGACACCGGCAGGGACCCGGACCGGGCGCAGATGCAGATCGACCTCCCCGACCGCGCCCACACCCCGGCCGCGGGGCGGGAGTTCGACCGCACCAGGGGCGTACGGGCCGCGGTGGCGATCTCCACCGGCTCGCTCGGCGACCGGCGCGTCGAACCCGCCGCCCGGACGGACGTCACCATGGGCGACTGCGCCGCGCTGCGCGAGCTGGCCCACTTGCCCTCGTGCCGGGACGGCGACGCGTTCCTCGTCCCCTTCACGGCCGACGACGCCGCCGTGCGCGCCTTCCTGCGGCCGGGCCGGCACGGCTTCATCGACCCCAGCGACGAGGGCGCCGGCCGCGGGCGCGAGATCCCCTGGACGGTGCCGGCCGGTCTGCGGACGGTGACCGCCCGCAAGGACGCGCTGCAGAGCGGGATCCAGGGCCTGCTCGTCACCCCCTCCGTCCTGCCCGCCTCGGCCGGCCCGACGATGTACGGCCACGTCTTCGTCCGTCTCGACCCGTCGGTGCCGGACGCCGAGGAGTACGTACGGAACACGGCCGCGCGCCTCGACCCCCTCGCCAGCCCGTGGAAGTGGTCGGCGACCGAGCAGACCGACAGGTACGCCTCGCTGCGCACCGGTCTGTTCGTCGGCGCGGCCTGTGTGCTGGCGCTGATCGGAGTGAGCCTGCTGGTCTCCCAGCTGGAGCAGTTGCGCGAACGGCGCAAGCTGCTGTCGGCGCTGGTCGCCTTCGGCACCCGGCGCCGCACGCTGGGCCTGTCGATGCTGTGGCAGACGGCCCTGCCGATCGCCCTGGGTCTGCTGCTGGCGTCGGCGGTGGGCGTCACCCTCGGCGCGGTGCTGCTGCGGATGACGGCGACACCGGTGACCGTCGACTGGGCGAGCGTGCTGTCGCTGACCGGCGCGGGCGCGGCGGTGGTCCTCGCCGTGACCCTGCTCAGCCTGCCGCCGCTGCTGCGGCTGATGCGTCCGGAGGGGCTGCGCACGGAGTAGCCCGTCCGCGCACCGGGCAGTGCACCGGGCAGGGCGTGAAGGGCTCCGAGGGCGTCATGGGCCCCTCCCCGCAGGTCAGGCGTCCAGGTCGAGCACGCGCACCGGCAGCGCGCGCATGGCCTCGCGCAGGGCTGCCGCCAGTTCCCGGTACTCCGCGCCGCGGGCGGCGCCGGTGCGCATGGCGAGGGCGATCCGGCGGCTCGGGGCGGGTTCGGCGAAGGAACCGGTGAGGAGCTGGCTGCTGCGGGTGGTCTCCAGCTTGAGGGCGGTGCGCGGCAGCAGCGTGCAGCCGAGGTCACCGGCCACGAGCTGGACCAGCGTGGAGAGTCCGGCGGCCGTGGTGGTGACGGGCGCGTCCGCCCGGCCGGCCTCCCGGCAGATCTCCAGGGCCTGGTCGCGCAGGCAGTGCCCCTCGTCCAGGAGCAGCAGGTTCAGTTCCTTCAGCGCCTCGCGCGGGATGCCCTCGCGCCCGCCGAGCCAGTGGTCCAGCGGCGTGACGAGCACGAAGTCCTCGTCGAACAGCGGGAGTTCGACGACCCCGGGCACCCCGAGCGGCACGGCCAGCAGGAGCAGGTCGAGCCGGCCGGCGCCGAGGCCCTCGACGAGGCGCGCGGTCTGTTCCTCGTGCACCTGGAGGTCGAGGTGCGGGTAGCGGTCGTGGACGAGGCGCAGCACGGTGGGCAGGAGGTAGGGCGCGACGGTCGGGATGACGCCGAGCCGCAGCGCTCCGGTGAACGGCGCGCGGACCGCCTCGGCCTCCTCCATGAGCGCCCCGACCTCGTCCAGCACCGCCCTGGCCCGCACCGCCAGCCGTTCGCCGGCGGGCGAGAGCAGCACCTTGCGCGTCGTACGCTCGATGAGGGTGACGCCCAGGACCTCTTCCAGAGCCGAGACCGCGCCGGACAGTGCGGGCTGGCTCATGCCGATGGCGGAGGCCGCGTCCCGGAAGTGCAGATGCTCGGCCACGGCCACGAAGGCCCGCAGCTGGGAGAGGCTCGGCTGCCTCCGGGTTCCACTACTGACAGTCACTGATAGCTACCTCCGATCAACGCGACCTAGTGTAGCTATTTCACTAATCAATGCACCTTGTGCCAGCATCAACAGCGTCCAACCCAAGGGAAGCACCCTCAAAAGGGGTTCTTCCTCGCTGCAAGGAGAGCACGTGCTCACTGTCGGTGACAAGTTCCCCGAGTTCGAACTGACCGCCTGCGTCTCGCTGGAGAAGGGCAAGGAGTTCGACACGATCAACCACAAGACCTACGAGGGTCAGTGGAAGGTCGTCTTCGCGTGGCCCAAGGACTTCACCTTCGTGTGCCCGACCGAGATCGCCGCGTTCGGCAAGCTGAACGACGAGTTCGCCGACCGCGACGCCCAGGTCCTCGGCTTCTCCGGTGACTCCGAGTTCGTCCACCACGCCTGGCGCAAGGACCACGACGACCTGCGTGACCTGCCCTTCCCGATGATGGCCGACTCCAAGCACGAGCTGATGCGCGACCTGGGCATCGAGGGCGAGGACGGCTTCGCCAAGCGCGCCGTCTTCATCGTCGACCAGAACAACGAGATCCAGTTCTCCATGGTGACCGCCGGTTCCGTCGGCCGTAACCCCAAGGAGGTCCTGCGGGTCCTGGACGCCCTGCAGACGGACGAGCTGTGCCCGTGCAACTGGAGCAAGGGCGACGAGACGCTGGACCCGGTCGCGCTGCTGGCCGGTGAGTGACCCATGTCGCTCGACTCGCTGAAGTCCCGCGTCCCGGACTACGCCAAGGACCTGAAGCTCAACCTGGGTTCGGTCATCGGCAACTCCGACCTGCCCGCGCAGCAGCTGTGGGGCACGGTGCTGGCGACCGCGATCGCCTCCCGCTCCCCGATCGTGCTGCGTGAGCTGGAGCCGGAGGCGAAGGCGAACCTCACGCCGCAGGCGTACACCGCGGCGAAGTCCGCCGCCGCGATCATGGCGATGAACAACGTCTTCTACCGCACCCGGCACCTGCTGTCCGACCACGAGTACGGCACGCTGCGCGCCGGCCTGCGGATGAACGTCATCGGCAACCCGGGCGTCGAGAAGGTCGACTTCGAGCTGTGGTCGTTCGCGGTCTCCGCGATCAACGGCTGCGGGCTGTGCCTGGACTCGCACGAGCAGGTGCTGCGCAAGGCCGGCGTCGAGCGCGACGTGATCCAGGAGGCGTTCAAGATCGCTTCCGTGGTGCAGGCCGTGGGCGTCACGCTGGAGGCAGAGGCCATCCTCGCCGAGTAGGAGTACGGCCCTGCCGAGTCGTCCGGCCGTATCGAGTCGTCCGGCCCCACCGAGCAGTCCGGCCGTGTCGTACGGGAACCCCGCTCACCCTCCGTGGGCGGGGTTCTCGGCGTTCACGGGGCCCTCGCCGAGGACCGCGTCCCCGGATCCCGTACCGTCGCGGACGGTCTCGTCCTCCGGCGCACCCGCGGGGGGCGCCACGACCGGGGCCGGCTGCCGCTGCACGCCCGCGGCGAGGAGTTGCCGCTCCAGCGAGTACTGCCGCAGATAGCCGACCACCGAGTTCGTCACCGCCACCAGCGGCACCGCGACCACCGCGCCGCCGATGCCGGCCACCAGGCCGCCGGTGGCGACGGTGAGGACCACCGCGAGCGGATGGACGCGCACCGCACGGCCGAGGATGAACGGCTGCAGGACATGCCCCTCGATCTGCTGGACCAGCAGGACCACCGCGAGGGTCATGACCGCCGTGAACACACCCTGCGTCACCAGCGCCACGATCACCGCGAGCGCACCGGAGGCGACCGCGCCGACGAGCGGGATGAACGAGAACAGGAAGATGAACACGGCCAGCGGGACGGCCATCGGCACATCCAGCAAGTAGATGCCGACACCGATGCATATGGCGTCGATCAGGGCCACCAGCACCGTGCCGCGGACGTACGCCGTCAGCGTGCCCCAGGCACGCGGTCCGGCGCCGGCCACCCCCGGGCGGGCGGCGGCGGGCACCAGCTTGAGGAACCACTGCCAGATGCGCTTGCCGTCGTAGAGCAGGAACAGCGTCGAGAAGAACACCAGCAGGATGCCGGTCAGGGCCTCGACGACGACCTGAACTCCCTCCAGGCCCGCGGACGTTATCTGGTCGGTGTTGGCGCCGATCGCCTCGCGCAGATTCTTCGCTATCTGGTTGATCTGCTTGTCGGTGACGTGGAAGGGGCTCTTCAGCAGCCAGCTGCGCAGGTCGTCGATGCCGCTCTGGATCTGGGTGGAGAGGCTGTCGATGTTCTCCATGACCTGCCAGGTCACGAACCAGCCCATCAGCCCGATGACCACGAACCCGGAGATCGCGGTGAGCGCGGTGGCCGGACCGCGCGGCACACCGTACCGGCACAGCCGGGCGACGGTCGGCTGGAGCAGCGCGGTGATCAGCAGGGCGATGACGAAGGCGAACACCACCAGTTGGACGGCGCTGATGACCCGCATCAGGACCCAGACGGTGCCGGCGAGCACCAGCAGACGCCAGCCGGCCTCGGCGGCGACGCGCACACCCCAGGGAATGGCCTGCGCGGGGTCCGGCCGGGTACCGGGCGGCGCGGGCGGCGATGCGACGGCGGCCACGGGCTCGCCGGCCAGGTCGGCGGCGACCGGCTCCGGAGGGCCGTGCTCCTTCTCGACCTCCGCACGCCGCTCGTCAAGGCGCGCGCTGACCTCGGTCAGCCCGGCACCGATCCGGCCGAGCCACCCTGGCAGTCGCGACATGATCCGTCCTCTTCCCCCGCGTCCCCGGGTGTTCGCCACCACTCCCCCCTGGAGTCGTTCGCGTACGACCGTACAGGGCGAAAGCCCCTCCCCCTAGGACGGGGAGGGGCTGCGCGAGGTTGAGTCGGCCAACCGGCGGATCTAGTACCAGTGGTTGGCCTGCCAGAACGACCACGCCTCACAGGGGCTGCCGTACCGGCTGTCCATGTAGTTGAGGCCCCACTTGATCTGGGTGGCCGGGTTGGTCTGCCAGTCGGCGCCGACGGACGACATCTTGGAGCCCGGCAGGGCCTGGAAGAGGCCGTAGGCGCCGGAGGAGGCGTTGACGGCCCGGTAGTTCCAGCTGGACTCGTGGTCCACGATGTTGCTGAAGCACTGGAACTGGCCGGAGGCCACCATCTGACGCGCCATCGCCTGGATCTGCCCGACCGAGTAGCTGCTCTGGGTGGGGAAGCTGGAGGAGTCGCGGATGCTGTCACGGCTCGCCGCGGCAGCCTTCGCCTCGGCACGCGCCTTGGCGTCCTTGACGGCCTGCTCGGCGGCGGCCTTCTTGGCGATCGCGGTCTCCGCGGCGGCCTTGCGGGCGGCTGCCTCGGCGTCCTTCTTGGCGCTCGCGTCGGCGGCGATGGCCTGCGCGTCGGCCTGCTGCGTCAGGGACGCGGTCTGGACCTGGGCCTGCTGACCCGCGGGTATGTCCGCGAGGAGCGTGGTGTCGGCTGCCGTCGCCTCGGCGTCGGGGTTGTTCTGCGCAACGCTGCCCGAGGCAACGCCGACGACGCTTCCGACGGCGGTGACCGCGGTGGCCGAGACCACTGCGAATCCCCGGACCGAAATCCGGCTCACACGATTTCCTTCCAGCATCGCCCGCTTCGGTGACCCTGGCGGACGCAATCGTGCCCCTGGCACTGGCCTCCCAACTGCGGGGTCACGGGAGGCACGGGCCCGGTGGGCAACTCCCCCGAAGGGAGCGCCGCGTGGTGCTCGGGCGGCATACGACGTCAGCTATGGAGTTTGCTGTGATGCTTGTTGTTCTATACCGCTGGGGGTACAGGTGTGTCGTATGCGGGGCCTGACAGGAGTGAGACTCTGCCGCAACTGGACGCCGCGTGGCAATTCTGCGTTGCGTGTGAAAGCTCACATCCCTTTTGTCCCTGGGGATTTCAGGAAAGCTGCACATGCCGAGGCGCCGCCCGGTTAGGCTCTTGGCCTTTACCGGACGGCGCCCAAGAAGCGCCATATCAAGGGCAGATACTACGGATGGCGCGGATACCGCGGAACCCGTAGATACCGCGGATGCCATAGATGCCGTAGATACCGCGGATGCCGTAGATACCGCAGTTTCGGCTGATGCCCGTCAGATGTGGCCGTCCTCCAGCATTTCGGTCACAAGCGCCGCGATCTGGGACCTCTCGGAGCGCGTCAGGGTGACGTGCGCGAAGAGCGGATGTCCCTTCAGTTTCTCCACGACGGCGACGACACCGTCGTAGCGACCCACGCGCAGATTGTCCCGTTGCGCCACGTCGTGCGTGAGAACCACCCGTGAATTGGCGCCGATCCGGGACAGAACGGTCAGCAGGACGTTCCGTTCCAGGGACTGCGCCTCGTCCACGATCACGAACGCGTCGTGCAGCGAGCGACCGCGGATGTGGGTGAGCGGCAGGACCTCCAGCATCCCGCGCGCGGTGACCTCCTCGATGACCTCGCGGCTGGTGACCGCGGACAGCGTGTCGAAGACCGCCTGGGCCCAAGGGCTCATCTTCTCGGCCTCGCTGCCCGGCAGATAGCCCAGTTCCTGCCCGCCGACCGCGTACAGCGGCCGGAAGACCATCACCTTCTGGTGCTGGCGGCGCTCCAGGACCGCCTCCAGGCCCGCGCACAGGGCGAGCGCCGACTTGCCGGTGCCGGCCCGGCCGCCCATGGAGACGATCCCGACGTCCGGATCGAGCAGCAGGTCCAGCGCGACGCGCTGCTCGGCGCTGCGGCCCTTGATACCGAACGCCTCCCGGTCGCCGCGCACCAGACGGACGTTCCCGTCCGCGGTGACACGGCCGAGCGCCTTGCCGCGCTCGGACTGGATGGTCAGTCCCGTGTGCACGGGGAGGTCGGAGACCTCCGGGACGTACACGTGCCCCACCTCGAAGAGGATGTCCACCTGTTCGCCGGAGAGCGCCAGTTCGGACATTCCGGTCCAGCCGGAGTTGCCCGTGATGGCGAGTTCGGCGCGGTACTCCTCGGCCAGCAGGCCGACGGAGGAGGCCTTGATTCTGAGCGGAAGATCCTTCGAGACGACGGTGACGTCGTACCCCTCGGCCTGCAGGTTGCGGGCCACCGCGAGGATGCGGGAATCGTTGTCCCCCAGGCGGTAGCCGGTGGGCAGAACGCTGGGGTCCGAGTGGTTGAGCTCGACACGGAGGGTCCCGCCGAGTTCCCCGATCGGGATGGGGGCGTCGAGGCGACCGTGCTTCACCCGGTAGTCGTCCAGCAGGCGCAGGGCCTGGCGGGCGAAGTAGCCGAGTTCAGGATGGTGCCGTTTGGCCTCCAGTTCCGTGACCACGACGACGGGGAGCACGACCTCGTGCTCGTCGAACCGGGTCAGGGCGTTCGGGTCGGCCAGCAGGACGCTGGTGTCGAGAACATAGGTGCGCCGGTCGGGCTTGTGGCGCTTTGTGCTGGTCACCACGGAAGGACGTACCCCCTCGGATGAGGTCGGGGAGCGACGAAGTGGAAGCCGGGCCGGGAGGGTCGAGGCATTGCGGCCGGTCCCTGGCCCCCGCGTAGGGCGGGCCGGACACCGGCCCTCCGCGGCTGCTTCCGTGCAGTGACCGCACGGTCGGGCTGGTGCAAAGGGCCTCCCGGGCGGACGGCCACGTGCCGCCCGCTGAGATCCGACGCCCGTGGTTCGGGCGTCGACCTGCTTGGCTTATGCCCTCGAACATGCACCGCCATGCAAAAGCAGCCATCGGCGCCCCGGTGAACTCCTGGTGACATCCGCCCCAGGAGAGCCGCACGGAACGCCCCGCCTCAGGAGTGAGCGACGGGGCGTCCGGATGGGTGACGGCATGGGCATACGACCTGGCGTACGGCGTGGGTGTACGGCGTGATGTACGGCGTGGGTGTACCGAGCGGGTGTACGGCGTGGGTGTACCGGGCGGGCGTACGGAGCGGGCGTGCGGAGTTGGTTCAGCCTCCGAAGCGGCGGTGGCGGGCCGCGTAGTCACGCAGGGCGCGCAGGAAGTCGACCTTGCGGAAGGCCGGCCAGAAGACCTCGCAGAAGTAGTACTCGGAGTGGGCCGTCTGCCAGAGCATGAACCCGGACAGCCGCTGCTCGCCGCTGGTGCGGATGACCAGGTCCGGGTCGGGCTGGTCACCGGTGTAGAGGTGACGGCCGATCATGTCGACGTCGACGGAGTCGGCGAGGTCCTCCATCGGGACACCCTTGTCCCGGGCGTCGAGGAGCATGGAGCGCACGGCGTCGGCGATCTCCTGGCGACCGCCGTACCCGATGGCCACGTTGACGAGTATGCCGTCGACGTGGGCGGTCTCCTCCTCGGCCTCCTTGAGGGTGCGCTGCATCCCGGACGGCAGCAGGTCCCGGGTGCCGACGTGGTGCACCCGCCAGCGGCCGTCGGAGGCGAGGGTACGGACGACGTCCTCGATGATGCCGAGGAGCGGGCCCAGCTCGTCCTGCGGCCGGTCGAAGTTGTCCGTGGACAGCAGCCACAGGGTGACGACCTCGACGTCGGTCTCGGAGCACCAGCCGAGGAATTCCTCGATCTTCTCGGCACCGGCGCGGTGGCCGTGCACCGTGGTGGAGCCGGCGGCCTTCGCCCAGCGGCGGTTGCCGTCCATGATGACGCCGATGTGCTTGGGCACCTGAGCGTGGTCCAGGTGGCCTTCCACCCGGCGTGCGTAGAGCCTGACGAGCAGGCCGCGCAGCTTGTCGCGCAGGTTCACGGGACCCTCCGGGGGTTGAGCGGCGGTTGAAGCGTACCCCTGCCAGGGGTGTGGCCGGGGTAGGAGTTCGGGGAGCTGTTCGGGTGTTCGTGCGGGCGCCGTGGGGACCGGCGGGGGACCGAGGGCGCGCGGTGCGGGCCGGTCGTACCCACGCGACGGAGGCCGGGCGCCGGGCGCCGCCTCGCGCCCCTTCGGGCGGGGACAGCGCCCCTTCGGATGGGGACGACCGACGGGTGCGCGGCGGTTCCGCATGATGCGCGCTTCTCGGCCCCAAGAAAAAACGGGCCGGTCCGTGGGGGGGGAGACGGACCGGCCCGAGGGGGGGTTTCCACCATAACCCTTCGTAAGTGATGGTGCGTGCACCGGCGCGGCACAACTACGCAGCGCAGTCGCCCGACGACGCCAGGGTGGGAGCGGAACGATGCATTCAGGGGCGTTTCATGGCTTGTTCACAGCGGATTCTCAGGTAATCCGGGCGGAACAGGATGCATTAAGAGGGTTTGGGCCGTCTTGGTGATCGCTCGGCGAGTTGTCCGCGCGTCCCTCTGGTGGGCGACCCGGCGGGTGAACGGTGACTTGACCGCCCCGTCACGAGAGTTCACTGAGATCACAGCACCGCGCAGCCCCCTCCACTGCGCGGTGCCGCCCGCACAGCTTTGCTGACGCGAATTACCTTGGTCTGAACTTACGTGACGGGTGGGGCGCATGTGAACCGCGGAGGATAACAATGTGGAAACTCCAGGGAAACGGCGAGTGAACACGAAATCAGTTCAATCGCATTTGCCCACATTCACCCCATTCGGCAGACAGGTGGCTTCATTCGTCAGGCGGCCGGTTCCGGGATGTCGTCAGGCGGCCGGTTTCCGGATGTCGTCAGGCGGCCGGTTTCCGGATGTCGAAGAGATGCCGGGTGCTGTGCGCCACGAAAGCGCCCTCCTTCTCGATCCGCTCGTGCAGATCGCGCAGTTGGGGCTCGTACGCCTCGACGGTGAAGCCGGGGACCATCCAGATCACCTTGCGCAGGAAGTGGACGACGGCGGCGATGTCGTGGAACTCCATCCGCAGCCGCTCCGCCCGCAGGTCCACGACCTCAAGGCCGACCGCCTCCGCCCCGGCGCGCTCACGGTCGGGGTGCCGGACGGTGCGCCGTTCGTCCGTCTGGGGGCCGACGAACCGCTCGACCAGCTCGTACGCGCTGCTCGGCCCCACGTGCTGGGCGAAGTACGTGCCGCCCGGCCCCAGCACCCGCGCGATCTCCGTCCAGTGCGCGCTCACCGGGTGCCGGCTGAGCACCAGGTCGAAGGCCTCGTCCGCGAAGGGCAGCGGCGCGTCGTCCGGAGCCGCGACGACCACGACGGCGCGGGGCCGCAGCAGCGCGGTGGCCTTGGCCACGTTCGGCGGCCAGCCCTCGGTGGCGGCGAGCAGCGGCGGGCGGGACGGGGCGGCCGTGGCCAGCGCGAAGTCGAACACCTCACCGCCCCCGGTCTGGATGTCGAGCGCGGCCTCGGCACGGGCCAGCCGCTCCCCCGCCGACCGGGCGTACCCCCATGAGGGCCGCTCCTCGGTGGCCCGCCCCTCGAACCACGAGAAGTCCCACCCCTCGGTGGGCACGGCGGCCCCCTCGGCCACCAGGTCCTCGAACGTGCGCTCATCGGCCATGCGCACCATGGTTCCAGGACGTTGTCAGCGGCTCCTGCTAATTTCCGCGGCCATGACGAACCCCGAGGCCGGCGGCACCGCCGACGCCGAGAAGGACATCCTGCACGCGAGCCTGAACCGCCACCGGGACGCCGTGCTGTGGAAGCTGAACGGACTGGACGACGAACAACTGCGCCGGCCGCTGACCCCGACCGGGACGAGCCTGCTCGGCCTGGTGAAGCACCTCGCCTCGGTCGAGTACGGCTGGTTCGTCCAGACCTTCGGCCGCGAACCGGAACCGCTGTGGTTCGACCCGTACGAGGGCGAGGACATGTCCGTCACCGTCGACGAGACGACCGAGCAGATCATCGCCTTCTACGGCCGTGCCCGCGCAGCCGCGGACCGCACGATCAGCGAGCTGCCCCTGGACGCGAGCGGTCGCCCCGCGTGGCGGGAGAACACGGTGTCCCTGCGCTGGACCCTGGTCCACATGCTCACGGAGACCGCGCGGCACGCCGGCCATATGGACATCGTGCGCGAACTGATCGACGGCGCGACGGGCGATCCGCCGCCCACGGTCGCCGGCTGAGGGCCGGTCACCTGGAACCCTCCCGTGCCCGGGGGCTCTCCTGCGCCCGGGAATCCTCCTATGCCGCGGAGCTCTCCTGGGGGAGCATCAGCAGCACGTGCCCGTCCTCGTCCAGGCCGAGGCGCTCGAAGCCGTGTCTCTCCAGCAGGGCGACGGACGCGGCGTTCCCGGCGTGCGGGTCGGCGTACAGGGGGCGGACCGGATCCAGCTCCAGGAAGAGGCCCAGGGCCCGGGTGCCGACGCCCCGGCCCCAGTACGCGCGCCCCAGCCAGTACCCGACGAACCGCCGCCCGTCCTCCGCCGTCCACGACCCGACGTTCCCGGCCACGGCCCCGTCCACGGTGACCGTCCGCGACAGACAGTCGGGGTCGGGCAGCACCCGCTCCCGCCAGTGCGAGAGGAAGGCCGCCTTCGGCCGGGGGGTGAACTTCGACCGGCGGACGGCTTCCTCGTCCTGTTCGTAGGCGTGGAGGACGAGAAGGTCGTCCTCCACCACGTCCCGCAGACTCACATCACTGGGTGTTCGGGTCATACGGGGAGTGTGGCATCCGCCACTGACAACGCCCCGGCGCCGGACCCTGCGCCCGGACCCGGCCCACGGCACGGCGGGCGCTGCCGCACTGCGGGCGCTGCGGCACGGCGGGTGCTACGGCACCAGGGGCCGGACCTCCTCGGCGGCGAAGCGCACGAAGCCCTCCATGTCGGGCTCGTCCGCGGTCGGCTGGAGGACGACCGTGTCGGCGCCCGCGTCGGCCATCCGCCGCACCGCGTCCGCCACGGCGCCCGCGTCCCCCGCGACACCGAGGCCGGACACCGACTCCAGCCCCTCGGCGACGAGTTCGGCCCGCAGCCGGACAGCCGCGTCGGGTCCCGTGGCGGCCAGGAGATAGACGACGACCCGGTGCGGCTCGCTCCGCCCCGCCTCCGCCCGCGCCTCCTCGATGATCCGGCGGGCCTGCCGTACGCCGTCCGGCGGGGTGGCGGCGGTCAGCAGGGTGCCGTCGGCGCGGGCACCGGAGAGGGCGAGGGTACGGGGGCCCGTGGCGCCGGCGAGGACCGGCAGCGGGGCGGCCGGGGCCGGTCGAGGCCGACGTCGTCGAGGGTGACGTACCGGCCGCGCACGCTGAGCCGCTCACCGCGCAACAGGGCGCGCAGCGCGTCGAGATACTCACCGAGCAGGGTCAGCGGCGAGGCGGCCCGTACGCCGACCTGTCCCATCCAGTCCTGGACGCCGTGCCCGACGGTCAGCACGGCCCGCCCGGGGAACATCCGCTCCAGCGCGGCGGCCTCCATCGCGGCGACGGCGACATTCCTGAGCGGCACGGGCAGCAGCCCGATCCCGACCCGCACCCGCTCGGTCCAGGCGAGCGCGGCTGCGGCCGTCGACACCCCGCCCTCCAGGAAACAGTCCTCCCACAACCACAACTCCTCCAGCCCCACCGCGTCCGCGACCCTGGCGACGGCACGAAGCCGCTCGGGAGGAAGCTGCGGACGGAAGACGACACCGAGTCCAGTCATGGGGCCTTCCTAGTGCGCCGGGAGGGGTGGGACAACACGCTGACGTTTACGTGGGTGCGTGTCGGGACACTGCGAAGGCTGGGGCGGAGTGGAAGTCCGGGGCGGGAACGGAAGTCTGGGGGCGTCGGGGATGACTCGGTGGCGGGACGGGCGCGGAAGGCTGATGGTCCGCCATGCCGGCGAGGGGGCGCAGGAGGCGCAGGACGTCGCGGTGGTCCCCCTGGAGATCGCGGCGTCGTATCGGGCGCGTACCAAGGGGCTGTTGGGCCGTGACGGGATCGACGGAGCGATGCTCCTCTCCCCCGCGAACAGCGTGCACACCTTCCGTATGCGTATCCCCATCGACGTCGCGTACCTCGACCGCCGCCTCACCGTGATCGCCGTCCGCACGATGAGGCCGGGCCGCCTCGGCCTGCCCCGGATCCGCGCCCGCCATGTGCTGGAGGCGGAGGCCGGTGCGATGGCGGGGTGGGGGCTGGTCGCGGGGGCGCGGGTCGTGGTGGAAGGGTCGTAGGGGCTGGGTTGTAGAGGCTGGGTCGTAGGGGCTGGGTCGTAGGGGCTGGGTTGTCCGGCTGGTGGGTGTTGGGTTGCCGGCTCACTGCCCGGTGCGCGGGAAGGTGACCTCGACCCGGCGGTTCTTCTTCCGGCCCGCTTCCGTGGAGTTGTCGGCGATCGGGTACTGCTCGCCGTAGCCGCGTACCTCGAAGGTGATGTCCGGGTCGTTCAGGTCCTGGTCGAGGACGGCCTGTACGGCGTTGGCGCGTTGCTTGGAGAGGATGTCGCCGTGGGCCGAGGTGCCGAGGTCGTCGGTGAAGCCGAAGACGCGGATCTGGGTCGCGTGCTGCTTCCTGATCTCCTCGGCGATCGTCGCGATACGGGCCTTCGCGGCTCCGCCGAGCTTGGCGCTGTCCTTCCCGAAGAGGACCTCTGCCTGCAGGGCGAACGTCACGTCCGCGTTCGTGTCCTCCCTGCGCTCGTCCCCGCTCTGGTCCTCCACGACCGACTTGATGTCCAGCACCTTCGGCCCGGCGAGCGTCGCCCCCTCGGGAAGCTTCAGGTCGGGATCGGTGGGGTCGATCTTCACGGGGGCGGCGGCGGAGGGGGCAGTGCCGGGACCGGGAGGGGCGGTGGGGGCGGCGTGGGCGAGGGTCGGGTGCGTGGTGGCGAGGAGGGCGGCGGCGGCCACGGCGAGAGGGAGGCGACGTGTGGTGGTCACGGCGCCCTCACCCGGAGATCGTGATGTCGGCCGATGCGAACATCGGCATCTGGAAGGACACCGCGGACGTGTCGGCGGGCGGGGCGGGGAACTGCATGAACACGGGGATGGACTCCCCCGACTTGATCGTCGAGATCCCTGTTGTCGTAAGAGGGCGGCCGTCGGTGTCGCGGAGGACGTAGTACCGCTTCTTACCCTTGGGATCCACCAGGGTGGCTCCGCCGAGCGAGTGGCCGTTCCTGATGATCTCGGTCTCGTTGCCGCTCAGCTGGGCGGGAATGGTGAGGATGTTGCCACCGTCGTTCTTCAAGGTGCCGTTGACCGTGACGAACCCACCGGAGTCCCGATCTGCGGAGGTGATCTGCAACAGCAGCCCGTTGGGTCCCTTCAACTCGGCCTGCGGTTCCTGCGACTGGCCTTCGTCAGCGCTTGGCGCGGACCCACCCGCACTGGATGCGGCAGCCGACTCCTTCGGATTCTTGCCGTCGTCGCCACCGCCGCCGCAGCCGGCCGCGCCGACGCCCAGGCACGCCGCAACGGTCAATGCGACCATCCCCCTGCGGGCCTTCGCAGTGAACCGCATGCTCATCGCTCCGCTTCCTTCATCATTGGTGGTTCGCTTCTCCATCGGCCAGATGGACATCGAAGAGGTCGCCCGGTCCGGGAAGACTGCCCTCGTCGTCCGGGTTCGGGTCCCACGTCTTGTCGTCCCTGCATCTGAGCTGGGGCAGCGCGTCGCTTTTCGCGCCCTCACCCGTACTCTCGAACGTGCAGAGCGGTTCGATCACCGCGCTCGCGGACTCGGTCGACCTGATGTTTTCCGTTCCGGGTACGACCGAGTCCCCGACCGCCCTCTTGGTCCGGACCTCGACGGTGTACCTGAGCAGCCCCGGCACACAGGATGTCAACGTGGCGTCGTTCTGAGCGGCAAGTTGCCCCGCTCGCCAGCACGCGTTGTCCGCACCCTTCCCGTGGAAGACGTCCTGCCACTTGGTGGGGTCGCCCAGATCGTCCAGCCACATGCCGGCGAGTTGGTCCCGTGTCTTCTGAGCGGCCGCGAGCGCGGCCGCGTCCGCCGCCGTCTGGGCACCACTCCGGTTGACCGCCGCCTGGCCGACTGCGAGATAGGCAAGCGCAAGAAGGAGCAGGCCCGCCACCACCGTGATGTAGATGGGGAAGGCCTGCCCTGCGTCGTGGTGTCTACGGGGCCGATTCAGCTGCTGGTGACTTCGGTGATCTTGTCGACGATCGCGTTGTAGATCGTCTGCCCGATGTCCGTTCCGGTGATCGCCAGCACGATCGCCACGACGACCGCGATGATGCCGAGGTACTCCACCGCGGTCTGCCCCCTGTCGTTCCGGGCAGCGCGAGCCTGCAGGTACGCGACAGTGGTGTTGAACCATTTGCTCACGGCTTCGCCCTCCAGCTTCGCCTCCGATCCGCCCAACGTACGGCGACCGGCCGGGGCTTCCGGAGGGTCCCAGGACCCAACCCCAGGCCCAATCGTTCCCCCGGATCCCCACTTCAAGCCACCCCCAGCCACTTCGCCGCCGCCTGTGCCCTGTTGGTGCTGTGGAGTTTGGCGAAGATGCGGTTGATGTGGTTCTTGACGGTCTTCTCGCTGATGAAGCACAGGGCGGCGATCTGCTGGTTGGTCATGCCGGACGCGATGAGGTCCATGATCTCCGCCTCCCTGGCGCTGAGTTGGAACCGCGACCGGAACGACTGTCCCACAGGTGATTGCATGTGCGAAAGGGTTTTGGCATTAACGTGGTTGACCGGTAAGGGTTGTTCCGGTTCTGTGTGTGCAGATGCACTCTCGCGCAGCTCCGTCAGCAACGCCTTCGCCGCGCCCGGCGTCACATGCGGTCGCCCCTCGCTGACATCCCGTACGGCCCTCACCAACTGCTCGGTCGTGAACTCGCCGTGCACCAGGTATCCCCCCGCCCCCAGCCGCAGCGCCTCCCGCACGGTCTCCGTCTCGTGGCTGTAGGTCAGCATCATGACCGGGGCCAGCCCGACGAGGTGCGGCAATGCGGAGATTCCGTCGACGCCGGGCATGCGGACGTCGAGGAGGATGACGTCGGGGCGGTGCTCAAGTGCCGCCTCGTAGGCCTCGCGGCCGTCCGTCGCCTCCGCCACGACCGTCGTGTCCTCGCGGTCGGAGAGGAGGGCGGTGAGGCCCGCGCGGACGACGGGGTTGTCGTCGGCGATCACGAGGCGCAGCGGGGCGTGAGGGGTGGGGGGTTGCATCGGTTGCTGCCTCCTTTCGGGTCGGAGCGGGTGGGTCGGAGCAGGCGGGTCACAGCAGGGCACTCAGGGGAAGATCCACCCGGACCTCCGTGCCGGGGGTGTGGTCGTCTCGGCCGATGTGGATGCGGGCTCCGGCCGAGGCGGCGCGTTCGACCATGCCGAGCAGGCCGAAGTGGCCGGTGTGGCGCAGGTCTTCGAGGGTGGTGCCGGGGGGCAGGCCCTGGCCGTCGTCGTGGATCGTCAGGCGGAGCCGGTCGCCGTCGATGCCGGCGGTCACCTCGACCTGGGTCGCCCGCGCGTGTCGGTGGGCGTTGTCCAGGGCCTCGGTGGTGATGGCGAGGAGGTGGCGGGCGAGGGGTGGGGGCACGGGCGGGAGGGTGGTCGTGCCGGTGGGGTGGTAGGTGGCCCGTAAGCCCGTGCGGGTGGTGAAGTCGGCGATACGGGCTGCCAGTTCCGTCCAGAAGTCGCGGCCGGAGGCGTCGGCGGTGGTGTCGCCGCGCAGGTCTGCCAGGAGTTCCCTGGACTCGGCCGCGGCTCTGCGCGCCGAGCGGGACACGAGTTCCGCTTGGCGGCGGACGCGGGCCGGGTCGGGGGGCTCGGAGGAAGCGGTCGTCGCGAGGCCGTCGGCCGCCAGGGCGACTCCGTGCAGGGTCTTGGCCACCGAGTCGTGCAACTCCCGTGCCAGCCGGGCCCGTTCCCCGTTCACCGCCTCCGTCGCCGCCAGGCGGGCCCGGACCTCCGTGAGCGCCTCGGTCGCGGCCCCGAAACGGAGCATCAGGTTGCGCAGGGTGGAGCCCATCGCGCCGGTGATGACGCACAGGCCGGGCAGGATCAGTGACTCGGCGAGGCCGGTGTGACGGTCGGCCTTCAGGGTGGCGTGGACGAGCAGGAGTATCAGCGACTGCAGGGACGCGAAGCAGGCCGCGCCGCGCCAGCTGTAGAGGAGGCCGGCGAGGAGAGGGGTGCAGACGGAGACGTAGGCGAGGGTGGTGTCCGGGCCCGCCGAGATGAGGAGGAGGGAGCCGAGGAGGGTGTCGGCGGCGAGGAGGGAGGGGTGGCGCAGGAGGAGCGGGCCGAAGCGTTCCCAGTCGCGGAAGAGGACGTACGAGACCATGAAGGTGATGACCAGGGCGGCGCCGACGAGGCGGGCGCTCAGGCCGGGGGCGGCGTTGAGGAGGGCGGAGGGGGCGGCGAGGGCGAGCATGGCGAGGCGGAAGCCGAAAGCCTGCCGGCACAGGGCTTGGAGGGCTCGGAGCTGGAGTTTTTCTGGCGCGGGGTCCCCTGCGGGTGCGGGTTCCCGTGCGCGTGCGGGGTCCTGTGCGCGTGCGGGGTCCCGTGCGGGTGTGTTGGGGGGCATCCGGCCTTCGGCCGGATTTGTGATCCCACCCGCACCATCCGTGCGGGTTTCGTCGTCCGGTGCCGGTGGCCCCTGTGGGGTGGTCTCGCCGTCGGCGGCCGACCGTCCGCGCCAGGGCCAGGGCCCACGCCGCCAACCCATCACCTCCCCCGTCCCGTCCCCCATCCCCGCCACCCCGCCCCGCCTACTTCCCCGTGAGTGAGGTGAAGTTGACGCCGGAGCCCAGGATCAGGCCGGCGCCCAGGAGCAGCATCGTGGCCGGGACCATGAAGGTAGTGATCATCAGGGTGGCCTTGGGGACGGCGCGGGCGGCCTTGCGGCGGGCGTTCTGGGCGTCGGTGCGGCGCATGTCCTTGGCGAGGGAGACGAGGGTGTCGACGATCGGGGCGCCCAGTTCCTCCCCCTGTTGCAGGGCCGTCACGAACATGGCGACCTGTTCGGAGTCGTTGCGGTGCCGTAGTTCCGCGAAGGCCTGGCGGCGGCTCATGCCCAGGTCCATCTGGCGCAGGGTGATGCGCAGTTCGTCGGCCCAGGGGCCCTCGTAGCGGGAGGACACCCGGTCCAGGGCCTGACGGAAGCCGAGGCCCGCGCTGACCACCACCGCCAGCACGTCGAGGAAGTCGGGCAGGGTCCGTTCGATGACGTCCTTGCGGACGCGGATCGCCGACCAGATGCCGACCTCGGTCCACAAGGCGCCGAAGAGCAGCAGGAGCAGGGCGACGAACCACTGGCCGCGCAGCAGGAACACCAGGAAGCCGATGCCGCCGAGGGCGCCGTAGACGGCGCGGCGGGCGGCGTAGCGGTCGATGGTCAGGCCGCCGGGGTTGCCCGCGAGGTCGATCCTGCGGCGGTACTTGGCGACGAGGCGGGGGCCCATCAGGCGCAGCACCGCGGGGGCGTAGCGCATGCCCAGCCGGTCGATCAGGGAGTTCGCGGCGCCGGTGCGGGTGGCGCCGACCTCCAGGGCGATGGCGAGGTCGGCGGGGAGTTTCGCGTCCGCGCGGTACATCCGGATGCCGGCGAAGACACCCCAGACGCCCAGGGCCATCAGCAGCGCGAGCAGCACAGCGGTCATCTGTTCGGGCATGTGGTCAGTCATCCGGGCGGCCCCTCACACGTCGATCCGGCTCATCCGGCGGATGAGCACGAAGCCGACGGCGTACAGGGCGAACGCGATGATCACGCAGGCCTGGCCGATCGGTGAGCCGGTCATGCGGTCCAGGGCGCCGTCCTTGACGCCGTTCATGAGGAAGAGGGCGCCGACGCCGAGGACGGGGACGGCGTACGACGTCATGGTCACCTGGGAGAGCTGGGTGCGGATCTCCCGTCGGGTCTCCTTGCGTTCCTCCAGGGTCTCGGTCAGGTTGCGCAGGGCCGAGACCACCTGGCCGCCGGCACGGTTGGAGAGCACCAAGGTCGTGACGAGGACGACGAGTTCGCGCGAGGGCAGCCGCTCGGCGAGTTCACCGAGGGCGTCCTCCATGGACTGGCCGATGGTCAACTGATCGGCGACCTTCGCGAGTTCCTCGCCGGCCGGAGCTTCCATCTCCTCCGCGGCCATGCCGATGGCGGTGCGCAGGGCGAGGCCGGCCTGGGTGGCGTTGGCCAGGATGCGGGCAAGTTCGGGGAGTTGGCCGATGAAACGCTCGATGCGTTTCTGCCGTTGCCAGTTGAGGAACTGGACGGCCGCCCAGATGCCGAGGAGGCCGGCGATCGGGCCGAAGAAGGGGGCGAGGGTGGCCTGACCGACGATCCAGAGGGCGGCGACCACGGCGAGCATGGCGGCGAAGAACTCGCCCGGAGTGACGTCCAGGCCCGTGGCCGCCAGCCTCAGTTCGAGTCCCCGGCCGAGTGCCGTACGGCGCAGCCGGCGGTCCAGGGTGCGGAAGCGGCGACGGCGGCCGGTGCCGGGCGCGGGCCCGGTGTGCGAGAGCCGGTCGATGAGGGCCGCGCGACGGGCGCGGCCGGAGGCGTAGACGTACAGGCCGACCACGGCCAGGGCGCAGGTCAGCAGCGCGATGCCGAGGGTGAGCCGGACGAGCGTGTGGAGTTCCATGGTCGTTGGTCCGTCCTACCTGGCTTCTCGGGTGGCGAGCTGGTCCGCGGAGTGGGCGACGCCGAAGGCCTGCGGGAGGGGCTGGCTCGCCATGTAGAGGCGGTCGGCGGTGCGGCGCGGCAGGGGGAAGTGCGCGAAGGCGCCGTGCACGCGGCCGTCGGAGGTCATGGGCTCGGCGGCGAACCGGGCCACGGTCGCCAGCCGGTACGGCTCCCCGCCGTGGCTGTCGAGCAGTGCGATCTCGGTGATGCGGCGGGCGCCGTCGGCGAACCGGGTGAGCTGGACGAGGACGTCGACAGCGCTGTTGATCTGGTCGTGCAGGGCGACGAAGGGCACCTCGACGTCGGACATGGAGGCGAGGGTCTGCAGGCGGGTGAGGGCGTCCTCGGCGCTGTTGGCGTGGACGGTGGCGAGGGAGCCGTCGTGGCCGGTGGACATGGCCTGGAGCATGTCGAGGGACTCGCCGCCGCGGACCTCGCCGACGACGATCCGGTCCGGGCGCATGCGCAGCGAGTTGCGGACGAGGTCGCGGATGGTGACCTGCCCCTTGCCCTCGACGTTCGGCGGCCGGGCCTCCAGGCGGACCACGTGGCTCTGCTGGAGCTGGAGTTCGGCGGAGTCCTCGATGGTGATGATCCGCTCGTGCGCGGGGATCAGTCCGGAGAGGGCGTTGAGCAGGGTCGTCTTGCCGGTGCCGGTGGCGCCCGAGACGATGATGTTGAACTTCGCCTGCACCAGGCCCGCCAGCAGGAACAGCATGTGCTCGTCCAGCGAGCCGAAGCCGATCAGTTCCTGGAGGGTGAAGGAGCGCGGGAAGCGGCGGATGGTGAGGGTGGGGCCGGTCAGGGACAGCGGCGGGATGATGACGTTGACGCGCTCACCGGAGGGGAGGCGGGCGTCCACCATGGGGTTGGACTCGTCCACCCGGCGGTTGACCGTCGACACGATCCGTTCGATGGTCTGCATCAGCTGGTCCGCCGACGCGAACCGGAGGGGCAACTGCTCGACCCGGCCGCCTCGTTCGACGAAGATCGCGTCGGGTCCGTTCACCATGATCTCGGTGATCGACGCGTCCTCCAGCAGCGGTTCCAGGATGCCGAGCCCCAGTGCCTCGTCCACGACCCGGCGGATGAGCTGGGCGCGCTCGGCGGTCGACAGCACCGGGCCCTCGCGGCTGATGATGTGCCCGAGCACCCGTTCGAGCCGGGAGCGGCGCTCGGCGGCGGCCAGCGAGCTCATCTCCGCGAGGTCGATCTCCTCCAGCAGCTTGGCCCGGTAGGCGGTGACCAGGTGCCCGTCCTCGCCCCGGCTGCCGTGCTCCTCCGGAGTGCTGATGCGTGCGCGCAGGCTCATGGGTTCGGTCCTCGTCGGTCAGTGGTCGAGGGCGGCGTGGTGGCGGTCGTCCGGGTCGTCCGGGTCATCCGGTTCATCCGGGTCGCCCAAGTCGGGTTCGCAGGCGGCATGGTGGCGGTCGTCCCCGGTCAGTGGTCGAGGGGCATGGTGGCGGTCTTCTCGGCGGGGTCGAAGTGCCAGCCGGGGACGATCGAGGGGATGGAGACGCGGGCGGTGACGGTGACCGAGCCGGCGCCCGGCGCGGACGCGCAGTTCACCGTCAGGCCCCCGCTGACGGCTTGCGCGCACGCCTCCTGGGCGGACTGCTCCAGTGACGCGGCCCGCGCCCCGGCCCTGGCCGCCGTACCGGCCTGTTCGGCCGCGTACGCGACGGCCCCGATCTGGAACCCGGCCAGCCCGACGAGCAGCAGGACGGGCACGAAGCCGAGGTACTCGATGGCGACTTGACCCGCGTCGCGGCGACGGCGGCGGCGGTACGGCACGGACGGCGTGGCCCGCATGGACGGCGTGGACGGCACCGACGACGTTGACGGCGTTGACGGCGTTGACGGCATCTCAGTCCTTCACCTCCTCCACGGCGCCGGCGTGGCCGTGCACCGTGACGGGGAAGTCGATCGAGCCGGGGAAGAGGACGGGGACCTTCAGCGCGACGTCCGCCGTCACGTAGCCGGTGCCGCCGCACCGTTCCACCCTGGCCCCTCCCCGCCACGCCCCCGACAGGTGTTTCAGCGCGGCCTGTTCGCAGACGCCGAACCGCTCCTCCCGGTGCGCCGCCGTCCCCGCCCGCACGCCTTCGTCGGCAGCATTCCCCGCGAGCGTGTACGCGTACCCCACGAGCACGCACTGCCACATCAGCACCAGGGTCAGGACGATCAGCGGGGTCATCCCGAGGAATTCGACGGCCACTTGGCCCCGGTCGTCACGGAGGCCGCCCCGGCCGTCACGCAGGCCTCGGCCGTCACACAGGCCCCGGCCATCACGCAGGCCCCGCAGGCGTCCCCTCACCTCCCTCGCTCCCCTCAGCCCCCTCACCCCCTCACTCCTTCCGCCGCCGGAAGCCGGCCGTGCCCCGCTCGCCGCGCAGTCGTCCGCCGGCGCGGTGGGTCGCGCTCGTGCCCTCGGCCGCGCGCACCAGCCCCAGTTCCCCGGCGAGGCTCCACAGGGCCTGTTTCACCGTGCTTCTGCTGTCGAGTTCGTGCAGGCGTCCGGCGTCGACGACCCCTTGCAGTTCCTTGAAGTTGGCGGGGATCGCGGTGCGGGCCAGGGCGGTGCCGGTGATGCGCTGGACGAGGGCCGGCTGGATCTCCGTGCTGCGGGTGTTCCGGTTGACGACGACGGTCGTCTCCTCCCCCTTGCGGATCTGCAGCCGGTCCCACATGCGCACGGTCCGCTTGGCGGCGCGTACGGCGACCACGTCCGGGGTGGTCACGAGCAGTGCGGTGTCGGCGGTCTCGACGGCGGCCGCGCTCGCCGCGGTGAGCTGGGCGCCGCAGTCCACGACGACCACTTCGTAGCGGGCGCGCAGGGCGCCGATGATCTGGCGGGCGGCGCGGTCGGTGACCTCCTCGCCGCGTTCGCCCTCGGCGGGGGCGAGGAGCAGGTCGAGGCCGCTGTCGTGGCGGAAGACGGCCTCGGCGAGGATGCGCGGGGAGATGTCGGTGATGGCGGCGAGGTCGACGGCCGAGCGGCGGAACTGGACGTCCAGGTAGGAGGCGACGTCGCCGGTCTGGAGGTCGAGGTCGGCCAGTGCGGTGGTGTGCCCGGACGCCTGCGCGGCGAGCGCGAGCTGGATCGCGGTGAGGGTGGCGCCGACGCCTCCCTTGGCGCCGCTGACCGTGACGACCCTGCCGCCGGCGCCGCCGAGGACGAGCGCGCTGCCGTGTCCGAGGTGGCGGCGTACGCCGGTGGACCACTGGCCGACGGCCTGGACGCGGTGGGCGAGTTCGTCGTACGACAGCGGGAGCGGGACGAGGCCGCGGGCGCCGGAGTCCATGGCGGCGGCGAACAGGCCGGGGCTCGTGTCGGTGGTGACGAGGATGACGCCGACGGCCGGGTGGCGCAGGGCGATCTCGCGGATCAGTTCCAGCGCGGGGACGGGTCCGATGCGTTCGTGGACGACGACGACTTCGGGGAGTTCGTCGACCGATTCGGCGGCGAGCCGGGCCAGGAGGTCGACCAGTTGGGTGGAGTCGGTGACGGGCGGCTGCGGTTCGACGCCGGGGAGCTGGCCGAGCAGTGTGGTCAGGGCGCGGACGGCGTCGGGGTCCGCACCGGCCGGGAGGATTCTGGTGGGCATGCGGGCCGCCTCTCACTTGTCCGTCGCGAGTTCGTACGTGCGGTCCTTGTCCGGCACGCTGGTCTCGCTGCCCGGGGCCACCAGTGCGAGCCGGACCCGCTGGGCGAAGGACTCGGCGTAGGTGATGCGCTGGGCGTCGAGGGTGGACAGCGCGAAGGTGATCGGGACGGCCTCGGTGGGCTGCTGGTTCTTGCTGTTGTCGGGGTCGAGGGCGGTGATCCGGCCGACGTCGAGGACCCGGGCGTCGGTGACGATGATCTTCGACTGGTCGGGGTCGCCGTCCTTCTGCCCCTGGAAGGTGGCGAAGACGTTGACCCGCGACCCCGGGGTGATCTTGCCGGCGACGCCGGTGGCCGCGTCGATCATGATGGCGACCTCCTGCTGACCGGGCTGGAGGGCCGGCCGGTCGACGATCATGTCGGTCTGGAGCAGGGATCCGGCGCGCAGTGTCGTCACGGCGATCTTGCCGCGGATCTGCTGGAGGTCGGTGACGGCGTTGGCGGACAGCCACCGCCGGGGCATGTCGATCTTCTCGAACTGGCCGGTGTCCAGGGCGGTGTACGGCTTCACGTCGGACCTGACCCGGTAGGCGGTGACCTCGGGCCCGACCTTGGACTGCACGTCGTGGACGACGGAGAGCACGCCGGCGAACGCGCCGAGAGCACACAGGACCGAAAGAATCAGGAGTATCACGCCGCGGCGCTGACGGGAGTTCATGAACCGTGCAACCTCATTGGGGGAATCGGTCGAGCGGGATGTGAGTCAGTCTTCACGCAGGTCGGGCCGTGCGGGGCGCGGTCAGGCGGGCGTTCTCTGCTCCAGCGCGCGCGGGGCGGGGGGCTGGTGCGCGGGCGGTGGGGTGGCGGAGCAGAAGACGCAGCGGTCGCCGATGACGTCGAGGCCGCACCAGTGGCAGCGGGACTGCCGTACCGAGGTGACCAGTTGGTAGAGGACGGAGAGGTCGGCGAGGTGGCTGCAGTACTCGACGAGCCGCCCGGTCCCCCACCACACCGGCGACTCGGCGGGCAGCGGCGCCTCGTGCAGGCCGTGCACGTTCCACTCCGCGGCGAGGCCCGCGATCCAGTCGCTCTGCAACTGCCCCTTGGCGACGAGCATCCAGGTGCCGAACTCGGGTCCCTTGAGCGTGGCGCCGGGGGCGATCCTGACGAGCTGCGGCTCGGGGTGGGCGGCGACGGCGAACTGGCTGCCCGGTACCCACGACTTGGCGTGCTCCCGCAGCCCGACCGGCACCCGGTCGAGCCGGGCGACCGAGCCGAGGACGGCACCGGCGTGGATGTAGTGGGTGAGCAGCCGTCCCGCCGAGGCGAGCACGCCGGGGCTCAGGTCGCAGGAGGCGAGCTGGCGCAGCTGCCGGGCGAGGACGGCGACGCCGAGCGGGGGCAGTTCGGGCCGGAAGAGGGCGATCCGGTCGCTCTCTAGCAGGGAGCGCAGGGTGTGCAGCCGTCGTACGACGCTCTCCGGGGTGGCCTGCGAGCAGACGACGACCAGGTACCCGTGCTGCTCGGTCAGGGTGTGGAGTTCGGCGAGGGTCTGCTCCAGCGGTCGCTGGTCGAGGTCGCGCAGCACGACGCCGGGCATGGTCCGGTCGTCCTGCGCCGGCAGCGCCATGTCGGCACTCGTCACGGCGACGGCAGTTGGCACGCGCAGCTCCCCGCTCTTCACACCCTCCGGCCCACCGGTGTGCACTCCAATGCGCCAGGACGACTTCATTGCGTGACTACGTGAGCACTGTATCCACGGCCCATTGACCGGAGAACAGCGTTTGTGAAGCTCTTATGGAAGCCTTCGGTCACAACTCCCGGCAAACCTGGACAGGTTGAGCGCGACGCCGGAAACAACCTTGGCCTGGACCTCTTGACGCCCTGAGGAGCCCGAGCACGGCGTGCGGGACCGGGTGGAGCTGTGCCGGGCCCTGGTGGTCTCAGCCGCCCAGCACCAGAGGGCCCTCGCCCGCGAGGTGATGGCCGACACACCTCTGCCCCGGTGATCACATATACCCGCCGGCACCTGGCCGGTCCCGGTCTGGGCGTTGAGTCCATCGCCGGCAGCGGATCATCGACAAGCGGCTGGAAGGGGCGCGCCGCCCGGCGCTTCCCGAGGCGGCCACCCCCCATCGTCTCCGTCGGTCGTGCCCAGGGGGTGTCCAGCCACGTGCACGGCACCCGCCGTTTCGGTGCAGGCGACGGTCTCAGCCCGACCGACTGGCGCCGCCCGGGCCACTCGCAGTGCCGCGCACCGGTTCTTCGGGGGCCGGAGGCGTCGGCAATGTGCGACGTGAGGGGCGCTGGAGCCGCAGCATCAACCGGTCCGGATGGATCACGGCCAGCGGCACCGGCCGCACGGGGCGGTCCTCGGCCGGGCGCAGGCTCCAGTCCTTGAGGATCACCGCAAGGATGAGCAACATCTCGGTCATGGCCAGGTCGTCCCCGATGCACTTGCGGGTGCCTGCGCCGAAGGGGATCCACGCGTTCCGCTGCGGGAGTTCCTGAGCGGACCAGCGTTCGGGGCGGAAGGCGAGCGGGTCCGGGAAGAGGCCAGGGTCGCGGTGCAGGGTGGCCAGGCTGTACGCGAATTCAGTGCCCGCCGGATGGTCCGTACCGGCGATGCGTACGGGGGCGACACTGCGGCGGGTCAGGAACCATACCGGGTGGTGAAGCCGCAGCGACTCGTGGAGGGCGTCCGTCAGCCGGGGCAGGTCCGGCAGGTCGGCGACTGTCGGCAGCCGGCCGCCCAGCGTGCGGTCGAGTTCGTCCCGGATCGCGGCCTCGGCAGCCGGGTTGCGGGAGAGGGCGTGCAGGAACCAGCTCATGGTGGCGGTGGTGCTGTCGCTGCCTGTCAGCAGCAGAGTGACAATCTGATCGATGATCAGCTCGTCCGCCAGCGGTCGGCCGTCCTCGTCCCGCGCGGCCAGCAGGCCGGAGAGCACGTCGTCGTGGGCGCCGTCGCCGCGCCGGTAGTCGTCGAGGGTGCGGCCGACGGCGGCGCGCAGGTCGGCTGCGGCACGGTCGTAGCGGCGGGTCGCCGGGGTGGGGATCCGATTGAGGAACTCGGCGGGCATCAGGGTGCGGCGCATCACCCCCCGGATCAGCAGCGGCAGCGAGCGGTGCATCTGCTGGGCCACGTCCTCGGTGCCGTCGGCGGCGATCATGATGCCGCCCATCACGAGGACCGTGATGCGCCGCAGTTCCGCCCGCATGTCCAGGATCTGCCCCTCCTGATACCCGGCGGTCTGCTCGGCCGCTTTGCGTGCGATCGCCGGTGCGTAGCGTGCCACTGCCTGGCGCTGGAAGGCGGGCTGCAGCGTCCGGCGCTGACTGCGGTGCTCGGATCTGGGGCAGGTGAGCACGCCGTTACCGAGGAACGGCCCGAGGTTGTCGAACATCGGCCCCTTGTCGAAGTGCTCACCTTGGGTCACCAGCACCTCGTGGATCGCCTGCGGCGAGTTCAGCACGTACAGGCGCCGTCGGCCGACGGCCACCTCGACGACCTCGCCCACCTCGCGCAGGGTCTGCAGGTAGGCGGTGCGCCGAAGGGCGAGCGGCAGGGCGTTGCCGAGCAACGGGAGGCGGTGGGGGGCTTGGGCTACTCGCATATGGCGGTTCCTCGATAGCGGCTGGACTCCAAGTGCCAGCGGTGGCTGCCGGTGATCCAGCGGTGCGCGCCCTCGGCGAACAACGCGGCCGGACCGTTGGGTTCGGCGGTGCGCAGCAGGAGGTGGCGGCGGTGGAAGTCTCCGGTGCGTTCAGTGATCATCTGCTCCGCGAGCGCCAGCGCCGCAGATCGGGTGAGGCCGCGCTCGTCCTCGATTACCGCGACGAGGTTGTTGCGCTCACCGCAGGCGGTCTCCTTGTCGTACGAGAGCACGTCGTTGGTCCAGCAGATGACGTCGTTCGCTGCCTGGCGTAACTCCCGAACTGCGGACAAGTCGGCCAGGGCGGGGGTGAGACGGGCCCGGGAGTCGAGTTCCAACAGGTCCAGGCAGGTTTCCACGGCTCCGCTGTCGCGCCGCAGTTCGACGTAGGAGGTCATCGACGGTGCCCGCCCGCCCCGGGCCTGGGCCGCCTCTGTGTGGTAGCTGCGGACGTATGCCTCGACGTGGCCGCGGAATCGGTGGCGCAGGTGGCCGGGCATCGCGGCGGCCAGCTCGGGCCAGAGTCCGGCCAGTGCCATGGTGAACGGTGATCCGGGTGCGGGAGTGGGTTCCAGGGGGTCGGCCGGCATGAACCGCAGCACACCTTCTGCGGTATCGGAGGCCTCGCCGCCGTCCTCGTCGAAGTGGTCGTCAAGCATGAACAGCCAGGACAGCCAACGCGCTTGGAGCGTGAGCTGCGGGCCTCTCCCGTAGACCAGCTCCGCCAGCCTGCCGAACCCGGCAGCGGTGAACCTCTGCTCGGCCTGTTCGTCCGTCAGCAGGCCGGACGAGCGAGCCCAGGCCGTCAACTCCCAGTCCGGTCCGGGCTGTCGAGGTAACTCCGCCATCCTGTCGACCGGCTCGACTGCGGCGATTGTCGTCGCCGGTTCCCCTGTTCCCGTCGGGTGCGCGCATGGCGCGGCTCCACCCATTTTTTTCTCCTGCTCCGGCTGGTAACGGCGAGATACGACGAGGTCAGAGTAACTTTGCCGCACCGTCATCCACGCACTCCAGACCGCAGGGGATTTGACTGTGAGTGCACGGCCGGCGCGTTCTCCGGCACCGGGGGGGCAAGCAGCCTTCACCGTGGGACAGGGCGGAACAATAACGGCCAATCCATGTGTCCACCGCCCGGATACGGTCCTTCTGGACAGAAAGACGGAGACCTGCCGCCGTCCGTAGATCCCGGGGAGAACAACAGATGCGCCCACACCTCATCGGTCACGAGCACCGCCCGCTGTGCCCACGTCTCGAGTTGATCCAGGTCCGGGCAAGCGCTCACACGGTCGCGGACAGCTTCTGTCACGGGGACGCCGCGTGACCTGAGAATGAGGAAGACCAGTTCCCAGAGCTTCTGGCGTCCTTGCTCCAGCCCCTCCTCAAGTCCTTGCCCCAGCCCCTGCTCCAGCCCTTCCGAGCGCCCTTCTTCTCGTACCTGCTCGGCCAGTTGGTGTCGCCAGAAGTACTGGGTCGCTGTCATCAGGTCCCTCCAGATCTGCTTCGCCTGAGGGCCGGTCAGGCACGAGTCGATGAACTGGACGACTTGATCAACGAGCTACGCGGCGTCAAGTTCGCACCACACGAACTTCCCCCGCTTCCCGAACCGGGCCGACGGCTGCCAGCCCCACACCTCCGCACACGCCCGGACCAGTGCGAGGCCCCGCCCTTCCTCCTCCAGTTCCGCGACGTGGTCGAGTGGCCGTGGCGGTTCAGGTGGTGCGGGGTCCGTGTCCCAGGCGCCGATCCAGATCACCCCCTCCCCCGTCCGGCGGACACGGAGGGCGGCCGGCCCCTTGGTGTGGCGTACGGCATTGGCCACCAGCTCCGTTGCCAGGAGTTCCGCCGTGTCGACCAGTCCGATCAGGCCGTGCAGCGTCAGGATCAGGCGCAGGGTGCGGCGGCATACCGTGACGGCTCTGAGGTCGTTGGGGATGTAGAGGGTGTAGTCCCAGGTCTCGTTCTCGGGCATGCGTCAGCAACTCCGTTGGCGTGAGGGGGGTTCGCGTGCGGTGGCGTTGCCGCGGCTGCCAGGGCGCGGCAGGGCGGTGCACTTCCGCTGTGTGTGCGTTGCGTCACCGACAGTAGGGCCACAATTTGGGACCCTGCAAGTCGTTCCCGTAATCTGCCCCTCGAACGGGGTGCTGCCCCACAGTGGTTGGACGCAAGGAGGAAGGCATGGCGCGCAGGAAAGAGCCCACCGCACGCCAGCTGCGGCTCGGTGTCGAGCTGCGCAAACTCCGTGAGGCCGCAGGGCTCAAGGGGCGAGAGGCCGCCGCGCGGCTCGGGACCGACTCGGCTCAGATGAGTCAGATCGAGTTCGGTACGGCGGGTGTCAGCGGAGAGCGGGTTCGGCGACTTGCCGCGCACTACGCCTGCGAGGACGTCGAGTTGATCGAAGCTCTGGTCACGATGGCCACCGATCGCACGTGCGGCTGGTGGGAGGAGTACCGGGGCTCGCTGCCCAACTCGTTCCTGGACCTCTCAGAGCTGGAACACCATGCAAGTCACCGGTGGGACGTGGATTTCCTGCACGTTCCTGGCCTGCTGCAGACCAGGGACTACGCTCGCGCCCTCTTCTCGTACGTGAACCCTGGCTTCCCCGAGCCCGAGCTGGAGTGCCGGGTGGAGCACCGCATGAGGCGGAGAGCCATCATCGAGCGCCCCGATCCGATCCCGTACGACGCGGTGATCCATGAAGCGGCGCTGCGTATCCGGGTCGGTGAGCGTGCCGCGGCGCGGGCTCAGCTCGCGCGCATCCTGGAACTGTCCGAAGCCGAACATGTCACCGTACGCGTCGTCCCGTTCGATCTGGACGGCTTCGCGGGCGCGGGGAGCGCCATGGTGTACGCGAACGGTCCCGTTCCCGAGCTGGACACCGTGGTGCGTGACGGTCCACACGGCACCGTCTTCATTGACGCCGAAGCTCAACTCGGGCAATTTCGAACGCTCTTCCATAGAGTGGAAGCGGTGTCGTTCGGGCCCGAGCGCTCGCGTGACTTCATCCATCAGCTGACCAAGGAGCTGTGAGGCGGACCATGCCCGTCCCCGACACATGGCAGAAGTCGTCCTACTCAGGCGGCGGCGACGGCAATGCCTGTGTAGAGGTCGCCGACCGTCGGACCCACATAGCCATCCGTGACTCGAAGGCCCCCGCCCGAGCCACCCTGACCTTCCCCGCCACCGCCTTCGCGCCCTTCCTCGCGGCCCTGAAGCAAACCGTCGACGCGGAATTGCAGATCCACTCGGTGGAGAGGCAAAGCCCGGGGGCCGCGACATGCATCGTTCGATGCGTGGGCGGGGTCGCACGTGCAGGACAGCGGTTCGGCGTCGGGGCGGGCGGCGGCACGGGAGGAGACGCGCCCACGATGGCCCTTGAGGAGATCCTGCTCTACGAGCGGCCCGTGGACTTCGTTGATCCGCCCCACAGCGCCAAAGTCCAACTGGCGGGCGAGGCTGTCCGCATGCTCGGGCCAGGCCGGATCATCACCTCTGTGGGAGCCGGGGCCCAGCCCCTCTGAAACAGCCTTAGGCGCCTCGCCTACCATGACCAGGCAAGTCACGTTGCCGCAGACGGCCGTACGTTGAAGAGGGCAGACATGTCGTTCGGTCCGCCACCCGCAGGGTTCGGGCCTGCGATGCCGCCGGCCTCCACGCCGCCGTCGGGGTGGGCGCCGCCCGTCTGGACTCCGCCCGGTGAGATCGAGCGGGCGTTGGCGGAGGCGAAGGCGCGGGAGGACTGGGCCGCGTACTTCGGCGTGCTCGCGGACACTCGGCTGTACTTCGAGGTTCGGCGGGACGGGGCCGATGCCGAGCCGAGCAGGACGATTCCGGTGTTCGGGCACGATCCCCGGGTCGTCGGCGGGCGGATCTGGGCCGTGTACACGGAGGGGATGCTGCCGGTGCCGGACCCGCAAAGGGTGCTGGACTGGCAGCCCCTCGGGTGGTTCGCGCGAGTGTGGGCGCCGAGCGATCCGGCCATGATCGTGGTGAATCCGGGCACTCCGTGCGAGGCGTTCCTGCCCTCCGCCCCGCCGCACTCCGCCGCGTGGTCGCAGTACCGGGCGGAACGTCCGCTGAACCGGACGCGGGTGAGCACGCTGCGGGTCGGCGGGCCTCTGGAGGGACCCGTCGCGCAGGGACTCGCCTGTGGCGCGCTGCTGGTCGTACGGCACGGGTTGCCCTGGAACTCGATGGCGTATCACGGCAACGGCTATCCGATGGAACGCAAGACACTGCGGGAGTGGTGGGGGGTCACGAGCCGGGAGAAGTGGCAGGTACAGCAGAGTGCCCTGCTCGATCCCGAAGGGGGCAACCCTGTCTGGGAGTTCGCTCTCGGTCTGCGGCGCACCATCGCACGGGACTTCGGCGGCCACGTCGACACCGCCTACTGGCGGGACGCGGTCGCCCGGGTGCTGCGCGACCGCTCGGAGGGCGAGACCGTCATCACGCCGGACGGGGTCACCACGACGCCCACCGTGCCGGAGGCGGAGACCGAGGCGCGGATCAAGGGCGTTCAGCATCTCGTCGGGCGCATCACCCGGTACGAGGCCCGGTTCCGCGCCGACGGCATTCTCGACGAGAACCGGTACGTCAGTTCCGTGGACGCCTGGAACTTCGGGCGGGCCTCCGGCATGGCCCGCTGGGGGCTCGGCTCCCGGTACTGCTCGCTGCAGGAGGCCGAGAACGCCGTCGTGGAGGCGGGGCGTGCTTCCGCGCGGTCGTACAAGTCGTGGCAGGACTTCGCCGCCGGGTACATCCTCGGGCGCTGTCTCCACTTCGACGACGAGGAGTTCGGGAACTGGTACACGGAGATGGTGGACGTCCACCGGGTCCTGATGTCCGAGCCCGACAGTCCCTGGCTCACCGTTCCCTTCAAGTAGGAGAACGGCGCCGGGAGGAGAGCGGCGCGAGGCGGAGAACGGTGCGAGGAAGAAAAAGCCCCGGCCGCGGTGCCGGGCCGTCAGAGACGGGGCTCGGCGCACGCAGCCGGGGTTCGGGGTTCCGCTTCGGTCAGTCGGTCTCGAAGTAGGCGTCCAGCACCGCGTCCAGCTGTGACTCCCACTCCTTGAAGCTCGCCCTGGCCGTCGCCTCGATCTCTATCGGGAACCAGCGACGGTCGGGCGTGTGCACCGTGACGGTGAAACGCTTGCCGAAGCGGGGGGACTCCGTCTCGACCGCGGCGATCTCGCTCCAGAGGAACTCGCAGGCCTCCTCGTCCAGGCTGAGACGGACCCCCTCACGGTCCGCGACGATCTTCGCCCGGCGGTCGGAGGCCTCGAACACGGGTCCTCCGTCCTGGTCTTCGGAGGCCCCGGAGGCGTCGGCGGCGCCGGAAGCTCCAGAGGCCTCCGAGGCTTTGACTTCGTCCTTGGACGCGTCCGTCGACTCCGTCGGCTCCGCGTCCCGCGGTTCGTCCGCCGCCGTGGTCGTCGGTGCGGTGATTCCCGGGATGAAGGCCGGGTCGAATCCGGCGCCCGTGACGGGCTCGCCCTTCACCGGCTGGCTGTTCGATCCTATGCGCTGCTCCACGGCGGCAGTATGGACGACTTTGCTGTGCCGGAACCAGTCAGCCCGCCCACGAACCCCCGCACGGCCCCTACCCGACCGGGCTCGGCGCGCCTACCCGAACAGGCTCAGCACGCCTATACGAACAGACTCACCACGCCGGCGACCGCGAAGCCCGCCACCGACAGCACCGACTCCAGGACCGTCCACGTCTTCAGGGTGTCGCGCTCCGTGATGCCGAAGTACTTGGCCACCATCCAGAAGCCGCCGTCGTTGACGTGCGAGGCGAAGATCGAGCCGGCGGAGATGGCCATGATGACCAGGGCGACGAAGGCCTGCGAGTAGTGCCCCTCCGTCAGCAGCGTGGCCACGATGCCCGCCGTCGTCACGATGGCGACCGTGGCCGAGCCCTGGGCGACCCGCAGCACCAGCGAGATCAGGTACGCCAGGACGATCACCGGCAGGCCCACGCCGTGGAACGTGTCCGACAGGGCCTGGGCGACACCGCTCGCCTTGAGGACGGCGCCGAAGACCCCGCCCGCGCCGACGACCAGCAGGATGTTGGCGACCGGCTTGAGGGACGAGGTCGACACCGTCTCCAGGGACTTGCGGGACCAGCCGCGCCGGATGCCGAGGAGGTAGTAGGCGAGGAACAGGGCGATGGTGAGGGCGACGAAGGGGCTGCCGAAGAACTCCAGCACCGAGCGGCCCGGGGACGGGTCCAGGGCGATGGAGGAGAAGGTGGCGGCCAGGATGAGGATCAGCGGCGTACCGATGATGGCGAGGACGGTGCCGAGCGGGACCGGGCTCTCCTGCGGCTGCACGCCGGCCTTGCGCTGCTCCTCGGCCACCGCCCGCTTGGCCTCGTCGGCCGCCTCGACCATGTCCTGCGGTACGGCGACGAAGATCCGCTTTCCGACCCAGGCGGCGTACGCCCAGGCGGCGAGGACGGCGGGGATGCCGCAGACGATGCCCATGAGGATGACCCAGCCGAGCTGGACGTGCAGGAGGCCGGCGGCGGCGACCGGGCCGGGGTGCGGGGGCAGGAAGGCGTGGGTCATGGACAGGCCCGCCAGCAGGGGCAGGCAGTACAGCAGGATCGACTTGCCGCCGCGCTTCGCCGCCGCGTAGACGATCGGCGCGAGGACGAAGATGCCGACGTCGAAGAAGACCGGGATACCGAAGATCAGGCCGGTCAGGCCCATGGCGAGGGGCGCGCGGCGCTCGCCGAACAACCCCAGCAGACGCGAGGCCAGTACCTCGGCGCCCCCGCTGACCTCAAGGATCGCACCCAGCATCGTGCCGAGGCCGATGATGATCGCGACGTGGCCGAGGATGCCGCCCATGCCGGACTCGATGGTGGAGACGGCGTCCGAGCGCTGCACGGTGCCGAAGAGTTCCGTGACCGAGAGGCCGGAGAGCAGGCCGACGGCTATGGAGACGACGAGCAGGGCGACGAAGGGCTGCAGCCGGGCCTTGATGATCAGGAAGAGCAGGAACGCTATGCCGATGCCGGCGACCGTGAGGAGTCCTGCGGTGCCGTCGAGGAGGAGGAGCAGGCCTCCGGTGTGGGGTGGCGCGGCCGGGGCGGGGGCGGGAGCGGCGAGCGGGAGGGTCACGAGGGGGTCCTCTGGGTAAGGGCATGGTGCTTTCGGGCAGGGGGGATCGCGGCACGGCACCCCGGAGGGCGCCGTGCCGTGCGTGTGCGAGTGCGTCGTAGGCGTGCGTGTGCGAGTGCGTCGTAGGCGTGCGTGTGCGAGTGCGTCGTAGGCGTGCGTGTGCGCGTGTGCGTGTGCGTGTGCGTGTGCGTGCCTAAGCGTGTGCTTGCGCTTGCGCTTGCGCGTATACCTTTGTGCGCTACGCGAGTTGAGTGGGCGTCAGCCGAGGACGGCGAGCGCGTCGATCTCGATGAGGAGGCCGGCCGGCAGGCCGACGTAAACCGTCGTGCGGGCGGCGGGCGGGGCGGTGAGGCCCTGCTCCTCGAAGTAGGCGTTGTAGATCTCGTTCATCTCGGCGAAGTGGTCGACGTCCGTGAGGTAGACGCGGACCATCATCACGTCGTCCCAGCTCGCGCCGCCCTCTTCGAGGATCGCCTTGACGTTGGCGAAGGTCTGGAGGGTCTGCTCGCGCAGGTTGGGGCCGACGGGCGTGGGGGGCTTGCCCTCCTCGGCGGGCAGGAAGCCGACCTGGCCGGCGACCTGGAGGATGTTGCCCTTCCGCACGCCGTGGGAGAACTTCGCCGGCGGGGTGGTGTGGGCCTTCGGGGTGAGCGCGATCTTGTCGGTCATACGGGGTCCTCCGTGGGGGCCTTCACTGGGGTTCTTCCGGAGTACTCGCCGCTGATCGCGTCCGCGGTACGGCGGACCTGCGGGAGCAGGGTGAGGAGTTCGTCGGCGGTGACGACGACGTTCGGCGCGGAGACCGACATCGCGGCGACCACGCGGCCGTCGGCGCCGCGGATGGGGGCCGCGACGCAGTTGATGGACTCCTCGTGGCCGCCGAGGTCGGTGGCCCAGCCCTGTTCGCGCACCTTCTCCAACTCCCGCACGAACGCTGCGGCGTTGGGGGTGGAACGGGCCGTGTACATGGGGTAGTCGAGCTTGTCCGCGATGGCGCGGCGCTCGTGTTCGGACAGGTCGGCGAGGAGGAGCTTGGCGACGGCGGCGACGGTGATGGCGACCGGCTTGCCGATCCGCGAGTACATCCGCACCGGGTAGCGGCTCTCCACCTTGTCGATGTAGAGGACCTCGCCCTCCTCGTACACGGCGAGGTGCACGGTGTGGCCGCAGCTCTCGTTCAGCCGGGCCAGGTGGGGGTGGGCGATCTCGCGGATGTCGAGGTTCTCCATCGCCTCCTGCGCGAGGGCGAAGAGGCGGGCGCCGAGGCGGTAGCGCTGGTCGGACTGGCGGTAGACCAGGCCGTGTTCGTGCAGCGTGCGCAGCAGGCGCAGCGCCGTGGACTTGTGGACGCCGAGCCGGTCGGCGACCTGCCCGAGGTCCGCGGGGCCCTCCGCGAGCAACGGCAGGATGCTCAGGGCGCGGTCGACGGTCTGACTCATGGGGTGGTCGCCTCCTCCGTGGCCTGCTCGGCCGTGGCGCGCCCGGCCTGTGTCCAGCCGGGGCCGAGTCGAAGTCTCCCCCATGCGTCGTCGTCCAGGGCGGTCAGGCGGTCGGCGTGGCTCCGGGAGGGAGGCAGGCCGAGGTCGCCGGGGGTGGTGAGGGTGGCGGCGGCCGTGAGGTGGCCGTGCCGGAGGCGGTCGCGCATCGGGAGTTCCCGGAGGGTGGCGGAGAGGAATCCGGCGGCGAAGGCGTCACCGGCTCCGATGTGGGCGACGACGTCCACCTTCGGGGCGCGGACGGGCGTGGCCGTACCGTCGGCGTCCTCCATGCCCTCGGTGTCCTTGTCGAAGGCGGTCGCTCCGCCCTTGCCCTGCTTGACGACGACGATCCCCGGCTCGGGCAGCGCCTCGACGATGGACGACGCGCCGTGCAGCCCCCAGGCGTCGCGTGCCTCGTCCGCGCCCACGAACACGATGTCGGCGCGCCGTGCCAGTTCCAGCAGGACCCGCGGCCCGTCGGCGTCGCGCCACAGGCCGGGGCGGTAGTTGACGTCGAAGGAGATCAGGGGGCGGCCGGGGCCGGGTGCCGTCAGCTCGCGCACCAGCTCCAGGCAGTCCGGGGACAGCGCGGCGGTGATGCCCGACAGGTGCAGGATCCGGCAGGCCCGTGCCGCTGCCAGGTCCACGCTGTCCACGGCCATCGCGGAGGCGGCCGAGCCGGCGCGGTAGTACGCCACCTCGTGGGCGTCGGTCGCGCGGTCGGCGGCGGTGCGGAAGTAGATGCCGGTGGGGCGGGTCGCGTCGCGGCGGACGCGGGTGACGTCGACGCCGTACGCGCCGATCGCCTCGACCAGGTGGTCCCCGAAGCCGTCGGCGCCCACCCGGCTCACCCAGCGCGTCGTGTGCCCGGCGGCGGCCAGGGCGCAGGCCACGTTGGACTCGGCTCCGCCGATGGCCCGGTCGAAGGAGGGCACGTCGGCGAGGCGGCCGGAGCGGGTGGGAAGGAAGGTGACCATGGACTCGCCGAGCGCGACGACATCCACCGCGTCCACCGCATCCACGACATCCACCGAGTCCGACACGTCCACCGCATTCGCCACGCCCACGGCATCCACCTCGCCCACGACATCCGCGGTGTTCACGGTGTCGGGTTCGGCGCTGAGATGTCCGTCGGCGGTCACGATGGTGGTGGCTCCTCGTCCAGTGCCGGGGCGGCGGTTCCGTTGACCCCGTGTTGGCCGAGATGTTAGACAGCAGTAAGCGATATACGCAACGGACGTTGCACATGACGCAACGCACCAGACCAGGAGGTCCGCATGGCCAGCGACACCGGCACCGAAGCGCTCGCGCGTCTCGCCGAGGAACGGGTGGACCACCGTTTCAAGGGCCTCCCGCCGGACGCCGCGGGCCTGACCGTCGCCGAGCTGACCGCCGAGCGCCGCAACCTCTTCACCGACGGCTTCACCACCCCCGTCCTCGCCCTGTCCGCCGAGCGCCTGGAGCACAACCTCGCGCTCATGGAGACGTACACGACACGTCACGGCCTCGCCTTCGCCCCGCACGGCAAGACCTCGATGGCCCCGCAGCTCTTCCAGCGCCAGATCGAGCACGGCGCCTGGGGCATCACGCTCGCGGTGCCGCACCAGGTGTGGGTGGCCCGCGCCTTCGGCATCCGGCGGATCTTCCTGGCCAACGAACTGGTGGACCCGGCCGCGCTGCGCCGCATCGCCGCCGACCTGGCCGCCGACCCCGGCTCCCGTTTCATCTGCTACGTCGACTCCGTGCGCGGCGTCGAGCTGATGGACGCGGCCCTGAGCGGCGCCGTCCGTCCCGTGGACGTCGTGGTGGAGCTGGCCGGCGGCGAGGGCGCCCGTACCGGTGTCCGCACGGAGGCGCAGTGCGCGGCCGTCGCCGACGCCGTGGCCGCCGCGGAGCACCTGCGGCTGGTCGGCGTCGCCGGGTACGAGGGCGAGGTGCCGCAGGCCGACACCGAGCGGGTGACGGCGTACCTGCGCCGGCTCGTCTCGATCGCCGCCGCCTTCGACAAGGACGGCCGGTTCGCGGGGACGGACGAGATCGTGGTGAGCGCGGGCGGCAGCGCCTGGTTCGACGCGGTCGCCGACGTCTTCGCGGAGATCCCCGAACTGTCCCGGCCGGTGCTGAAGCTGCTCCGCTCGGGCGCGTACGTCTCGCACGACGACGTGCACTACAGCAAGCTCACCCCGTTCAACCGGGTGCCCGAGGAGGGCGCGCTGGAGCCGGCGTTCCGGCTGTGGGCCCAGGTGGTCTCCCGCCCCTCCCCCGAGCAGGCCTTCGTCAACGCGGGCAAGCGGGACGCCGCCTACGACCTCGACCGCCCGGTGGCCCACGTGGTGCGCCGGGACGGCAGCGAGCGCCCGGCGGCCGGCATCGAGGTGACCGCCCTGTCCGACCAGCACCTGTGGCTGGCCACCGGCCCGGAGGCGGACGTCGAGGTCGGCGACTGGGTCGGCTTCGGCCTGTCCCACCCGTGCACGTCCTTCGACAAGTGGCAGCTGATCCCGGTGGCCGAGGCCGACGGGACGGTCGTCGAGTACATCCGCACGTTCTTCTAGTCCGTACGTTCCCCAAGTCCGTCTTCCAATCCGTCCTCTAACTGATCGTTTCAGAATGAGTTGCGCTGCGGGCCTTGTGCTCGACGATCTTGGTCGGCAGGGTGTCCGGAGTGCGTGCTGATCTTGTTCCTGACGACCTGTGGGAGCGGGTGGCCCCGCTGCTGCCGC
>NZ_JBICZA010000047.1:0-49967 GCF_043201585.1 Streptomyces sp. NPDC048297 | reverse complement strand
CCTCGGGCCCGGGGGGGGCGGGGGGGCCCGGGGGGGGGGCCGGGGCCGGGGGGGGGGCGGGGCCGGCCCCCCCCCCCCGGGCGGGGGGGGGGGCGCCCCCCCCCGGGGGCCCCCCGGGGCCCCCGGGCCGGGACGGCGTTCGCATATGAAGCAAGCACTTTGAGGGACGCGTTCGACAGCACGGCTTCGACTTTCGACAGCACCACGTCGATACCGCCGCGAACGCGCCCCACAGGCAGGCACCGCAGGCACACGAAGGGATCTGTATCTCCCATGTACGCAGCATCGTCCTCCGTGTCCGCTCCGCCCCGGCCGCTGCGTCCCCGCCCGGCGGGCGGCGGGCCGTACCTCGACCCGGCGGCGCGACCGGGAGTCCCCGTGCTGGGCGCGGGCCGGCCGCTGCGCGTCCCCGGTCAGTCCGGTCCCCAACCGGTCAGCGGAAGACTCGACTTGTCCGGCCCGCAGGGTGCGCAGCTGCGCACCGCGATCGCGTCGGTGCACCGGATCTGCCCGGAGTTCACTCCGGTGCAGGTGCTGCGCCGCAGCGGGCGGTCCGTCCTCCTGGTCGGGACGACCGGACGCAGCACGGCCGTGGCCAAGTGTCTCCTCGACCACTCACCCGCATGGGCTGAACGCAGCCGCCACGAAATAGCCGCATACCGCTCGTTCGTCCGGCACCGGCCTCCGGTCAGGGTGCCGAGACTGATCGCGGCGGACCCGGACAACTGCACCCTGGTGATCGAGCGCATGCCGGGCCGGGTGGCGGCGCTGCAGCGGCATCCGCTGGAGGCACCGCCCCGCCCCGACATCCGGGCCGCGCTCGGGGCGATCTGCCGGCTGAACGCCTGGCGGCCACCGGCGGGCACCTTCGACGCCCCGCTGGACTACGCGGCCCGCATCTCCCGGGACCACGAACTGGGTCTGCTGACCGACCGGGACCTGGGCGACCTGCAGAAGCTCCTGCACGGCATCGCGCACTCGGCCGGCCGCCAGGGCATGGGCCAGTTCTGCCACGGCGACGCCCTGCTCTCCAACATCCTGCTCTCACCGGCCGGTCCGGTGCTGGTGGACTGGGAGCACGCGGGCTGGTACCTGCCGGGGTACGACCTGGCGACGCTGTGGCTGGTCCTCGGAGACGCTCCGGTGGCCCGGCGCCAGATCAGCCAGATCGCCCAGTCGGCGGGCCCGGCCTCCCGGGACGCCTTCCTGGTGAACCTGATGCTTCTGCTCACCCGGGAGATCCGTACGTACGAGACGGCGGTGCAGCGTTCGATGCACGACGCGGCCCCGGCGGCACCGGGCACGGCCCACCCGGGTGCCGTGCCGTCCGGCGAGGAACAGCGGCTGCTGCTGCGGCGGCTGCACGACGACTGCCAGATGGCCCGGCGGGCCGTCCGAGCGGCGGTCGGCACTCGCTGACGGAGCGACGGTTCCGCGGTGCGCCAGAGCGGCGGCGCACCGCGAGCCTTCGTGTTCCCGACCTCGTTGCGGCCAGTTGTACGCGGCCGTAGGACGCCTGCCACGAGGGCCACTGGTATACACCAGTGATGCCCCGCAGGCCCGCGCACCGCCGCCGCGAAACTCGCCGATCCCCTGTGTGACATGGGAAATCGCCATCCTGAGGGCATCATTGACGGATCGTCGGCAAGCCGGTACCACAGAGCCAGCTCGGCCCCGCACGCCCCGCCACGCCCGCCCGTCCCAGGAGGCCGCATTGCGAGGATCCGTCACCGACCCCACGTCCGCCCCCGGCCACAGACATCTGCGGCGCGCCGCCGGCACACTCGCCTCCGCGGCGCTGCTGCTGCCCCTGCTCGGTGCCGCCCCGGCCCAGAGCGCGACCGACATGTCCTCGGCCGGCCGTCTGCAGCAGGCCTTCGTCACCGCCGCCGCCGAGTACCACGTGCCGCAGAGCGTCCTGCTGGCCGTCTCCTATCTCCAGTCCCGCTGGGACTGGCACGCCGGGGCGCCCAGCGTGAGCGGTGGCTACGGCCCGATGCACCTCACCGACCCGCGGACCGCCCTCGCCACCACCGAGCACTACGCGGAAGGCTCCGAGGACGCCCGCGGTGACAGCGCCCGAGCGGCCCTGCACCCCGACATCGAGGTGCCGGCCGACACGGCGCTCCCCGCGCGCCTCAGGACGCTGCCCAGGGCGGCCGAGCTGACCGGCATCCCGGCGGACCGGCTGCGCACCGACCCGGCGGCCAACGTGGCCGGCGGTGCCGCGCTGCTCGCCGCGGCCCAGAAGGACATGGGCGAGCCCCTGAGCGCCGATCCGGCGGCCTGGTACGGCGCGGTGGCCCGTTTCTCCGGCGCCGACGACACGGCGACCGCTGCGGCGTACGCGAACGACGTGTACGACGTGCTGCGCACCGGCGAGGAGCGCACCACGGACGACGGCCAGCTGGTCGCCCTGGCCGCCCTGGACGCCCGCCCGAAGCTCGGCGCCGACACCGCGCAGCTGCGCCGGACCGGCCTGCGCGCCGCGGCGGCGGGCGACGACGTCGAGTGCCCGAAGTCGGTGTCCTGTGTGTCGGTCCCGGCGCCGTACGAGGAGTTCGGGGACAACGACTACGGCAACCACGACCTGGGGGACCGCCCGGCCTCGCAGAGGATCAAGTACATCGTCATCCATGACACCGAGGGTGCGTGGGACGGGGTGCTGAACCTGATCAAGGACCCCACCTATGTGTCCTGGAACTACACCATCCGCTCGACCGACGGGCTGATCGCCCAGCACGTCAAGGCGAAGGACGTGGCCTGGCACGCGGGCAACTGGGACGTCAACGCCCGGTCCGTCGGTATCGAGCACGAGGGCTTCCTCGCCGCTCCGGACGCCTGGTACACGGAGGCGATGTACCGGTCGTCGGCGCAGTTGGTGAAGTACCTGGCCCACGCGTACGGCATCCCGCTGGACCGGCAGCACATCCTGGGCCACGACAACGTGCCGGGGCCGACCACCTCGACGATTCCCGGCATGCACACGGACCCCGGCCCCTACTGGGACTGGCGGCACTACTTCGAGCTGCTCGGACACCCCTTCGAGCGCACGGGCGGCGCTCACGCCGGGCTGGTGACGATCCTGCCGGACTACGCGTCGAACCAGCCGGTGTACTCGGGCTGCACCACCCAGGGCGTGCCCTGCACGGCGCACGGTTCCAGCGAGGTGCGGCTGTACTCCGACCACGACGTGAACGCGCCGCTGATCAAGGACATCGGTCTGGGGAAGGGCCCGACCGACGGGGTGAACGACCTGTCCTCGCGGGTGTCCACCGGTCAGCAGTACGCGCTGGCGGACCGCTGGGGCGACTGGACGGCGATCTGGTACCTGGGGCAGAAGGCATGGTTCCGGAACCCGGCGAAGCAGGCGACCGCGGTTCCGGCGTCCGGTCTGCTCGTCACCCCGAAGGACGGCCTGGCGAGCGTCCCGGTGTACGGCCGGGCGTACCCGGAGAAGGAGGCCTACCCGGCGGGCGTCCCCGCGCAGTCGGTGGTGCCGCTGCCGTACACCGTCCCGGCGGGGCAGAAGTACGTGGTCGGTGACACGATGCCGGGCGAGTACTACTACGCGGTCACCTTCACCACCGACTCGCACCGGGTCGTGATCGGCAAGGACCTGTGCTACGAGATCCAGTACGGCCACCGGGTGGCGTTCGTCCGTGCGGCGGACGTCCGTCTGGTGCCGTCCGCCGGCTAGCCGGGCGGGGCCCTGTTCAGCCCTGCTGGAAAAGCTCCGCCGGGAGCGGCTTCAGCAGGGCGTACAGGTCGTCGGTGATGGGGCGGTCCCAGGCGGCGATGGTCACGAGGACGCCGTCGCTGCGGTCGAACTGCACGCAGGAGATGCGGCTCTCGGAGAGTTTGAGACGGCGCACGATCAGGAGGTTGTCGCCCTGGAGGACGGGGGTGTCCTCGGTGCCGACGACGGTGACCTCCTCGTCGTTCTCCAGCGCGAGGAGGAGTTGGCCCACCTCGAAGGGGATCTCGCCCTCGGTGACGTCCCGGGCCGGGGAGCCCTCGGGGAGGTTGCCGATGATCATGGCGGGGCCGCGTCCGCCGAACAGGTCGTAACGCAGGAAGACGCCCTGGCAGGTGCCGTCCGGGGCGGGCAGCAGGCCCGCGCCGAGATTGCCCGGCCAGTCGCCCGGGTCCATGGCCAGCACGTCGAAGTCGGGACCGGCGGGGGTGGCGCTGCGGCGGCGGAGGAACGACATGCCGCCATGGTACGTGCCCGGGTGTGTCCGGCGGCGTGCGGGCGCCGCCTCCGCGTCGCCCGTGCGGAGGTGTCTGTCACGGAGCGTGTCCGTCGTCCCGTGCGCGTGGCCGGGTGGTGTCACTCCTGCGAAGGGACCGGCGGTACGACCGCCACGGGGCTCGCGGCGTGCAGCAGGACGGCCTGGGTGACCGAGCCCATCATGCGGACCGGGGCGAGCAGCCGGCGCCGGTGCCGGCCGACGACGACCAGGTCGGCGTCCCGGGAGGCGGCGACGAGGTGGCCGGCCGCGTCACCGGGCAGGGCCTCGGCGTCGGCGCGGACCCCGGGGTGCCGGGTGCGCGGCGACGCGAGGAAGTTCTCGGCGAGGGACCGGGTCTCGTCCTCGACGGCCTTCTGCTCGGCGAACGCGACCACCAGTTGCCCGGCCGCCCACGTCTGCACGGGCCACGGGTAGGCGGCGATCACCTGGACGCGTGCCCCGCGCAGGGCGGCCTCGGCGAAGGCGAAGTCGAGCACGGCGTCGTCCGGGCTGTCGACGTGCAGGCCGACGACCACCCGGGGTCCGGGTTCCGGGGTGCCCTCTCCGTGGACCTCGCGGCCGGGCCGGGGCACGATCACCACGGGGCACGCGGCGTCCCGGGCGGCGGCCAGCCCGGTGGATCCCAGCAGCAGGCTGGCGAAGCCGCCCCGGCCGCGTGAGCCGAGCACCAACAGCTGGGCGTCGGCGCCGAATTCGCGCAGGACCGCGCCGGGCACCCCCTCGACCGCGACGTACTCCACGGCCGGAGGGCCGGCGCGCTCGCTCAGCCGGGCGCGTACCTCGTCGAGCACCGGGTCGCCCGCCTCGTCGGCCGGCCCGGCGACCAGGACGTCGGCCTGGCCCCAGGCCGCGTACTGCCGCACGTGCACCACGCGCAGTGGTGCCGCGCGGCGGCGGGCGGTGTCCAGGGCCCAGTCCAGGGCGCGCAGGCTGTCCTCGGATCCGTCGACCGCGGCGATGACCGGTGCGGCGCTCATGGTTGTTCACCTCCGGGATGCGGGTTCCCCCCTTGCCGGTGCCAGCCTCGCTCAGACGGCGGCCCGTGCGGGGCGTGGGTGCTCGCGTGTCCGGAAATACGGCCGGAACTCCCCCGGTTCGGCTCGCGTCGGCAGGCCCGTCGGGTCGGGCCGCGTCAGGCTCTGGTCAGGTCAGGTCGAACTCGCCCTCGCGAGCCCCGGAGACGAAGGCGCCCCACTCGGCGGGGGTGAAGATCAGGGACGGGCTGTGCGGGCGCTCGCTGTTGCGCATCGCGATGAACCCCTCGACGAAGGCGATCTGGACGTCGCCCCGCCCTCGGCTGCTGGACTGCCACTCGGCGTTGGTGAGGTCCAGTTCCGGCTTGTCCCAGCCCATCAGCGGCGGCTGCTGGGTGATGCTCTCGGCCACGTCCGTGCTCCTCCCGGTTCGTCGTGCGCGGTCAGCCTAGCGACCGCTCACGACGGCCGACAGGCCACGTCCTGAGGACCTTTCAGGAGTCGGGGGGCTCGGATCCCACCAGCCACATGGAGAAGAACTGCGAACCGCCGCCGTAGGCGTGACCGAGCACCTTCCGGGCGCCGTCCACCTGGTGTTCTCCGGCCCGGCCGCGCACCTGGAGGGCGGCCTCGGCGAAGCGGATCATGCCGGAGGCGCCGATGGGGTTGGTGGAGAGCACCCCGCCCGACATGTCGACGGGCAGGTCGCCGTCGAGTCCGGTGACGCCGGACTCGGTGAGCTTCCATCCCTCGCCCTCGGCGGCGAAGCCGAGGTTCTCCAGCCACATGGGCTCGTACCAGGAGAACGGGACGTACATCTCGACGGCGTCGATGTCGCGGCGCGGGTCGGTGATGCCGGCCTGCCGGTAGACGTCGGCTGCGCAGTCCTTGCCGGCCTGCGGGGAGACGAAGTCCTTGCCGGCGAAGAGGGTCGGTTCGCTGCGCATGGCGCCGCCGTGCATCCAGGCGGGCGGCCGGGGCGCGCGGGCGGCTCCGGCGCGGTCGGTGAGGACCATGGCGCAGGCGCCGTCGGAGGACGGGCAGGTCTCGGAGTAGCGGATGGGGTCCCAGAGCATGGGCGCGGCCTGGACCTTCTCCAGGGTGATGTCGTGCTCGTGGAGGTGGGCGTACGGGTTCTTCAAGGCGTTGCGCCGGTCCTTGTAGGCGACGAGGGAGCCGATGGTGTCGGGGGCGCCGCTGCGTCGCATGTAGGCGCGCACGTGCGGGGCGAAGAAGCCGCCGGCGCCGGCGAGGAGGGGTTGCTGGAAGGGGATGGGCAGGGACAGGCCCCACATGGCGTTGGACTCGGACTGTTTTTCGAAGGCGAGGGTGAGGACGGTGCGGTGGACGCGGGCCGCGACGAGGTTCGCGGCGACCAGCGCCGTGGATCCGCCGACCGAGCCCGCGGTGTGCACGCGGAGCATGGGCTTGCCGACCGCGCCGAGGGCGTCGGCGAGGTACAGCTCGGGCATCATCACGCCCTCGAAGAAGTCGGGCGCCTTGCCGATGACGACGGCGTCGATGTCGGCCCACGCCAGCTCGGCGTCGTCGAGGGCGCGCCGGGCGGCCTCCCGTACGAGTCCGGTGATCGACACGTCGTGCCGGGCGGCCACGTGCCGGGTCTGGCCGACGCCGGTGACGGCCACGGGCTCCTTGCTCATCGTGGATCCCCTTCGAGTACGGCGACCAGGTTCTGCTGGAGGCAGGGGCCGGAGGTGGCGTGGGCGAGGGCGCGGTCGGAGTCGCCGCGGTGGATGCGGGCGGCGGCCTCGCCGATGCGGACGAGTCCGGCGGCCATGACGGGGTTGGCGGCGAGGGCGCCTCCGGAGGGGTTGACGCGCACGGTGTCGTCGAGCCGGAGCGCCTTGCGCAGCACGATCTCCTGCGCGGTGAAGGGGGCGTGCAGTTCGGCGGTGTCGACGGGCCGTTCGAAGGCGCCGGCGCGTTCGGCGGCGAGCCGGGTGGACGGGGAGTCGGTGAGGTCGCGGACGCCGAGGGAGTGGGCCTCGATGCGGTGGTCGAGGCCCCGGATCCAGGCGGGCCGCTCGCACAGTTCGCGGGCCCGTTCGCCGGCCGCGAGGATCACGGCGGCGGCGCCGTCGCCGACGGGCGGGCAGTCGCCGGTGCGCAGGGGCCGTACGACGTAGTCCCCTTGGGGGACCTGGCCCGTGAGCTGGGCGTGCGGGTTGGTGGCGGCGTCGGCCCGGCTGCGTGCGCCGACGGCGGCGAGGGCCGCCTCGTCGGTGTCGCCGGCGTCGATGAGGGCCTGTGCCTGGAGCGCGGCCAGGGCCACGGAGTCGGGCCACAGCGGGGCGACGTAGTACGGGTCGAGCTGCCGGGTCAGGACGTCGCGGACGGAGCCGGCCGAGGACTTGCCGTAGGAGTAGACGAGGGCCGTGTCGGCGTCCCCGGTGAGCAGCTTGATCCACGCCTCGTACAGCGCCCAGGCGCCGTCCGTCTCGACGTGCGACTCGGAGACGGGGGGCCAGGCGCCGACGCCGTCGAGGGCGAGGGTGAAGGAGAAGGCGCGGCCGGCGAGGTAGTCGCTGGAGCCGGAACAGGTGAAGCCGATGTCGGCGGTCTTCAGGCCGGTCTGCGCGAGGACGTCGTGCAGCACCGGCATGAGCATCTCGACCTCGGAGGATTCCTCGGTGGAGCGCCGGTGGTCGCTCTGGGCGAAGGCGACGACGGCGATGTCCCGGGCGCCCGGTGCTCCCTCGCTGGTCACAGCAGCTCCCTGTAGGTGTCGTAGTCGGCGTCGGGTTCCCCGGCCGGCCGGTAGTGGTCGGGGTGGCGTGCTCCGGGTGTCCACACCGGCTCGACCCGCAGACCCATGCGCACCTCGTCGTAGGGGATGCCGCCGATCCGGGCGTGCAGGGCGAGGTCGGCGCCGTCGAGGGCGATGTGCGCGTAGACGTAGGGCACCTCGATGTCGAGGTTCCTGGCCTTGATGTTGACGATGCAGTAGGTGGTGACGGTGCCTCGGGGCCCCACTTCGACCCGTTCGGATGTGGCGACGCCACATGTGGGGCACGCACCCCTGGGCGGGACGTACACCTTGTGGCAGGACGGGCAGCGCTCGCCGACGATGCGCTGTCCGGAGAGGGCCTCCAGGTACGCGGACTGGGCGCGGCCGGGCGTGTAGGTGTAGTCGAGGCGGGCGGGGGCGACGATGCCGGTGACCGGGTTCGCGAACTCTCCGCTGTGCCCGCTCACCTGGTCCCGCGCTCCTTCGTACGGTTCGAGGCAGGCGATGTCCGTGATGGCTCCGGAGCGTTCCTCGGCCCAGCGGACGCGGACGCGCATGCCGGTGTGGACAGCGTGCGGGCCGGGGGCGTCCAGGGCGTGCAGCAGGGTGGTGTCGGCGCCGTCGAGGCGGACCAGGACCCAGGCGAAGGGGGTGGGCAGGGGCTGGCCGGGGCGGGGCTCGTGGTTCCAGGCCCAGGTGGTGACCGTTCCTGTGGGGGCGACCTCGACGAGGTCGCGGATCTCCTCGGAGGTGACGGGGTCGTACTCCACGGGCGGGACGAGGGTGCGGCCGTCGGTGGTCTTCACCCCGAGGATCCGGCGTTCGCGCAGCCCGGTGAGGAAGGCGCTCTGGACGGGGCCGAGGGACCGGGTGAAGGGGAACTCGACCACGAGGGGGGCTCTGAGGAGTTCGGGCATCGGGGGTGCTCCTTCCGTGGCCCAAAGGGTCACGCGCGCTTGTAGACGGGGGGCCGCTTCTCGGTGAAGGCGCGGGCGCCTTCCCTGGCGTCCGCGGTGTCGAAGACGGGCCGGCCACGGGCGAGTTCGGCGGCGAGGCCGTCGGTCTCGGTCAGCTCGGCGCTCTCGTACACGGACGCCTTGACGGCCTCGACGGCGAGCGGCCCGCAGGCGTTGATCCGTTCGGCGATCTCCAGCGCCTCGGCGAGCGCGGTGCCGTCGGGGACGACGTGCCCGATCAGGCCGATGCGGGCGGCCTCCTCGGCGCTGTAGGGGCGGCCGGTGAGCAGCATCTCCAGGGCGTGGGTGCGCGGGATCTGGCGCTGCAGCCGGACGGTCGAGCCGCCGATCGGGAACAGAGCGCGCCGGACCTCGAAGAGCCCGAAGGTCGCGGACGCGCCGGCGACCCGGATGTCGGTGCCCTGGAGGATCTCGGTGCCGCCGGCCACGCAGGGGCCCTCGACGGCGGCGATCACCGGTTTGCGGGGGCGGTGGTGGCGCAGCATGGCCTTCCAGTGCAGGTCGGGGTCGGCCGTGAGCCGGTCCCGGTACTGCGGTCCGGCCATGCCGTCCCCGGCCAGGGCCTTGAGGTCCATGCCGGCGCAGAAGGCGCCGCCGGCGCCGGTGAGCACGATGGAGCGGATCGTGTCGTCCTCGTCGGCCTCGGTCCAGCCGTCGTACAGGCCGACGAGCATCGGCAGCGAGAGCGCGTTCCTCGCTTCGGGCCGGTTGAGCGTGAGTACCAGTGTGGCGCCTTCGCGCCGCACGGTGAGATGTTCGGTCCCACCCATGGGTCATCTCCCCTCGGTAAGAACGAGAACAGGTTGCAGGAGTGGAGGAAGCACTTCAAGGGTTTTCTGACAGGCAGTCAGATTTATTCGGCGCGGGCCCTTCACAGTTGCGCCGCCCTTTGCTCTGATGACCGGCGGACCGACAGCTGCCAGGCCGGACTTGCCCGGGGTCAGGAGGAGCGGTGGAGTACAACCTTGCCGACCTGTTCGAGTCGGTCGTGGACGTGGTCCCGGGCCGCGAGGCTCTCGTGTACGTGGACCATCCCGGTACCGGCGCCGAACGGCGGCTGACGTACGCGGAGCTGGACTCGGCCGCCAACCGCATCGCCCACCATCTGATCGACAGCGGGATCCGCCCCGGGGAACACCTGGGCCTGCACCTGTACAACGGCGTCGAGTACCTGCAGACGGTACTGGCCTGCCTGAAGGCGAGAATCGTCCCGGTCAACGTCAACTACCGTTATGTGAAAGAGGAGTTGGTCTACCTCTACCAGGACGCGGATCTGGTCGCCCTGGTCTTCGACGCGGAGTTCGCCGACCGGGTGGCGGCGGCGCTGCCGCGTACGCCGGGGCTGAGGCATCTGGTGCGGGTGGGCGCGCCGGGAGACGTCCCCGGCGCGGTGCCGTTCGCGCGGGCGGAGGCTGCCGGATCGCCGGGCCGGGGCTTTCCCGCCCGGTCGGGGGACGACCAGTTCATCATCTACACAGGCGGCACGACCGGCATGCCCAAGGGGGTGATGTGGCGTCAGGAGGACCTGTTCTTCGCGGGACTTGGCGGTGGCGCGCCGACCGGTGAGCCGGTGAAGGCGCCCGAGGAGCTGGCGGAGCGGGTCGCGGCGGGCGGGTCCGGGATCACCTTCTTCCCCACTCCTCCGCTGATGCACGGCACGTCCACCCTCACCGCCTTCATCGCCTTCGACTTCGGCCAACGGGTCGTCCTGCATCGCAGGTTCGTGCCCGAGGAGGTGCTGCGGACCGTGGAGAAGGAGAAGGTCTCCAGCATGTCCCTGGTCGGCGACGCGATGCTCCGGCCGCTCATCGACGCCCTCGGCGGCCCGCTGAAGGGCACGGACTGCTCGGCGCTGTTCAGCGTCTCCTCGTCCGGCGCGATCATGTCGGAGACGGTGCGCCGGCAGTTCCGCGAACTCGTCCCGAACGCCCTGCTGCTGAACAACTTCGGCTCCTCCGAGTCGGGGTTCAACGGGACGGCGACGGAGGACTCGGGACCCGAGCGCGGCTTCCGCATCCGGGTCAACTCCCGTACGCAGGTGGTGGATCCGGCCACGCACGAACCTGTCACCGTGGGCGACGTGGGCCGGGTCGCGCAGTGCGGCCACGTCCCGCTCGGCTACTACAACGACCCGCGCAAGACGCAGGAGACGTTCTTCGAGAAGGACGGGCGGCGCTGGGTGCTGCTCGGCGACATGGCGACGGTGGACGAGGAGGGCGTGGTCACCGTCCTCGGCCGGGGCTCGCAGTGCATCAACACCGGGGGCGAGAAGGTGTACCCGGAGGAGGTCGAGCAGGCCCTCAAGGCGCATCCGGACGTGTACGACGCGCTGGTCGCCGGGGTGCCGGACGCCACGTGGGGCAACCATGTGGCGGCCGTGGTGCAAGTGCGCGAGGGCGCCCCGCACCCCTCCCTGACCGACATCCAGGACCACTGCCGCACCCGGCTGGCCGGCTACGAGATCCCCCGCCAACTGGTCATCACGGACTCCATCCGGCGCTCCCCGAGCGGCAAGGCGGACTACCGGTGGGCGCGGGAGGTGGCGGTGACGGCGGACCGTTAGCCGTACAGGACCGTTGGCCGCACCGGAACGTCAGCCGTACAGGACCGTCAGCCGTACAGGAACGGCTCCAGCACGGCGAGATACTCCCGCGGCCGAGCCTCGTGCACCAGGTGCCCGGCGTCGACGGTCACCAGCCGGGCGTCCGGGATCAGCTCCGCCAGCCGCGCGACCTCGTCCTGCGGAACATGACTGGTGGCACCGCCCGCAATCACCAGCGTCGGCATGGTGATCCGGCCCATGTGGTTCCACCACACAGGATCGGGTGCGTTGAGCTGCCCGTCGGTGGCCCGCACCATGGCCCAGTCGAACGGCAGCTCTCCCTCGGGCCGTTCGGCGAGCGGCCGGGGCGGGTCCAGCGGCTGCGGCGCGCGTACGTCCTCGAGCACCAGACGCCGTACGACCCCGGGATGGCGCTGCGCCAGCAGGTACGCCACGATGCCGCCGAGCGAATGGCCCACGATGTCGGCGCTCTCGCTGCGGACGGCGGCGAGCAGGGCGCGGACATCCTCGCACATCGCCTCGAACCGGTAGTCCCCGGGCCGGTCGCTGCGTCCGTGGCCGCGCAGGTCGGGCGCGTGCACCCGGCGCGGGTGCGGAGGCGCGGCGAGCCGCTCGCCGATCGTGGTCCAGTCCGCGCCGTCGGCGCCCCGGCAGTGCAGCAGCAGGACGGGCGGCGCACCCAGTGGGCCCCAGCTGCGGCAGGCCAGGGTGATGCCGTTCGCCTCGACCGTGTACGGGAGAGCGGTGTCCATGCGAGGCACGCTAAGGCGCCGGTCGGCGGCCGTGCGGTCTACTTCGCCGAGGGCAGAGCGGTGTCCGCGGTCCCGTCGAGGAAGGCGAGCGTGTTGCGGACGAAGCGCCGCGGGTCGTCCAGCCACGGGTAGTGGGCGGTGCGGGGCTGGACGGCGACCCGGGCGTTCGGGAACACCTCGGCGGCGCGACGGGCGACGTCGGGCCGTGGCGAACCGTCGACCTCGCCGGCGTGCAGCAGGACCGGCGTGGTCAGGGCGGCGAGGGCGGCCCGGGTGGCGTCCGGAGTGAAGGCCCCCTCGCCGAAGTACTGGTCGCCGGCCTCGTCGTTCGTCTGCTCCTCCTCGCGCTCCGTGTGCGCGCGGGCGGCGTCGTCCCAGCGGCCGTAGAAGAACGGCAGGAACGCCTCGTCGAAGTCGGCGCCCTTCGTCAGCCACGCCTCGAACGCGGGAAACGCCTCGGCGAACCACGGTTCGTCCGTCCGCAGGCGGGCCGCGGCCAGCCGGTCCTCGGGCGTGGGCCCCAGACCGAGGGCCGAGAGGTTCGGGGTGATCAGGACGAGCCGCCGGATGCGGTCCGGGTGGCGGGCCGCGTACAGCAGCGCCAGACAGGCACCCGCCGAGTGAGCGAGCAGATCCATGTGCTCCAGACCCATGTGGGCGCGCCATGTCTCCACGTCCTCGACCATGCGGTCGCAGCGGTACGTCGCCGGGTCCGCCGGTACCGCGGAGTCACCGGTGCCGCGCAGGTCGAGCAGGGCGAGGCGACGGTGTTCGCCCAGACCGCCCAGGTCACCGAGGTAGGCGGAGGCCCGCATGGCGCCGCCGGGCAGCACGGCGAGCGGTGCGCCGTCGCCTTCGCCGCGGCCACCGCCACCGTTGCCGTTGCCGTTGCCGTTGCCGTTGCCGTTGCCGTTGCCGTTGCCCCGGAGGTGGTAGGCGAGCCGCGTGCCGTCGGCTGTGGTGAAGTTCGGCATGCGCATGATCATCCTGTTCCACGCGGCCGTGCCGCAACGCCTTTGCGTACCGGTCCGAAAGCCCGGCGATTCCAGGGCGCACGCGCAGCGGGCGATGTCACATCCGCATCTCCACGAGCACGCTCCCGGCACGGTCCGGCCGGAAAAATCCGGGCCGGCCTCTTGCCTGAACCGGGATGGCCTGAATTACTGGCCCCGAACAGTTCGACCGAATGATCGGTCGTCCGGATTGTGCGGCTGACGAGGGAGACGTCCCGATGGCGGATGCGACGGACCTGCTCGACGCGGGCGAGCGGCTGGGGCCGGAGGAACTGCGGGAGCTGCAGCTGGAGCGGCTGCGCGCCTCGCTGCGGCACGCCTACGACCACGTGCCCTTCTACCGGGAGTCCTTCGACAAGGCCGGTGTCCGCCCCGAGGACTGCCGCTCGCTCGCCGACCTCGCCCACTTCCCCTTCACCAGCAAGACCGACCTGCGCGACAACTACCCGTACGGCATGTTCGCCGTGCCCCGGGAACGTGTGCGCCGCCTCCATGCCTCCAGCGGCACCACCGGGCTGCCCACGGTGGTCGGCTACACGGACAACGACCTTTCTGTGTGGGCCGACATGGTGGCCCGCTCGATCCGCGCCGCGGGCGGACGGCCCGGCGACGTCGTCCATGTGGCCTACGGCTATGGGCTGTTCACCGGAGGCCTGGGCGCCCACTACGGCGCCGAACGCCTCGGCTGCACGGTCGTCCCCGCGTCCGGCGGGATGACCTCCCGCCAGGTGCAGCTGATCCAGGATCTCGAACCCGGCGTCATCATGGTCACCCCGTCCTACATGCTCACGCTGCTGGACGAGTTCGAACGGCAGGGCGTGGACCCGCGCACCACCTCGCTGCGGGTGGGTATTTTCGGCGCCGAGCCCTGGACCGAGCAGATGCGGCGCGAGATCGAGGAGCGGTTCGCGATCGACGCCGTGGACATCTACGGGCTGTCCGAGGTGATGGGCCCGGGTGTCGCCCAGGAGTGCGTGGAGACCAAGGACGGACTCCATGTGTGGGAGGACCACTTCTATCCGGAGATCGTCGATCCGATCACGGGTGAGGTGCTGCCCGAGGGCGAGCGGGGGGAGCTGGTCTTCACCTCGCTGACCAAGGAGGCCATGCCGATCGTCCGGTACCGGACCCGGGATCTGACCCGGCTGCTGCCCGGCACGGCCCGCACGTTCCGCCGGATGGAGAAGATCACCGGACGCAGCGACGACATGGTGATCCTGCGCGGGGTCAACCTGTTCCCGACCCAGGTCGAGGAGATCGTGCTGCGCACCCCCGGCGTGGCGCCGCACTTCCAGTTGCGCCTGACCAGGGAGGGCCGCCTCGACGCCCTCACGGTGCGGGCCGAGGCCCGCCCCGGCGCCACGCCCGAGACCCGGGACGCGGCGGCCCTGTCGATCGCGGCGGCCGTGAAGGACGGGGTCGGTGTGTCCGTCACCGTGGAGATCGTGGAACCGGAGTCGCTGGAACGGTCGGTGGGCAAGATCCGCCGGATCGTGGATCTGCGGCCACGCTGAGACGCTCTCGCCGGAGATGTTCGGGGGGTGCTCGGGGGCGCTCTGGGCGCTCGGGGGCGCTCGTGCAGTTCAGCGGGACGGTGGATCCCTGGACGGCGACCTCGGCGTGCGTGATGAGCCCGTCCGGGCCGGGGATGCGGAAGAGTTCCACGGCGCCGAACGCCTTCGTGCGGAAGTCGATCGCGGCGGCGGCGCCGACCGTAGAAGCTGGACCGGACTTGAGGTCAAGCGCCGTCGGCCGCGAACCGCTCCCGCAGTTCCCGCTTGAGGATCTTGCCGCTGGCGTTGCGCGGCAGCTCGGACACGAACAGCACCCGCTTGGGCGCCTTGAAGGCGGCGAGCTTCTCGCGTACATGCGCGACGAGCACCCCCTCCGTCACCTCGCCGCGCGGGACGACGACCGCCGTGACGGCCTCGATCCACTGCTCGTCCGGCAGGCCGATCACGGCCACCTCGGCGACGGACGCATGGGTGTAGAGCGCGTCCTCGACCTGGCGTGAAGCCACCAGCACCCCACCGGAGTTGATGACGTCCTTCACCCGGTCGACGATCGTGAAGTAGCCGTCGGCGTCGCGCACCGCGAGGTCGCCGGAGTGGAACCAGCCGCCCCGGAAGGCCTCGGCGGTCTCCTCGGGCTTGTCCCAGTAGCCCTCGCACAGCTGCGGTGAGCGGTAGACGACTTCGCCGGGCGTGCCGTCGGGCACCTCCTCGCCCTTGTCGTCGACGACACGGGCGTCCACGAACAGCACGGTCCGGCCGCAGGAGTCGAGCCGGCCCTCGTGCTCGTCGGGGGCGAGGACGGTGGCCAGGGGGCCGATCTCGCTCTGTCCGAAGCAGTTGTAGAAGGCGAGTCCGGGCAGCCGTTCGCGCAGCCGGCCGAGCACGGGCACCGGCATGATCGAGGCGCCGTAGTAGGCCTTGCGCAGGCCGCTCAGGTCGCGGGTGGCGAAGTCGGGGCGGTTCGCCAGGCCGATCCACACGGTCGGCGGCGCGAACAGGCTGTCCACACGGCCCGCTTCGACCAGGTCGAAGAGACGGTCGCCGTCCGGCGCGTCCAGGAGGATGCTGGTCGCGCCGACCGCGAGGTACGGCAGCAGGAAGACGTGCATCTGCGCCGAGTGGTACAGCGGCAGCGCGTGCACGGGCCGGTCGCCGGCGCTCAGGTCGAGGGCGGTGATGGCGCTCAGGTACTCGTGCACCAGCGCACGGTGGGTCATCATCGCGCCCTTGGGCAGCGCGGTGGTCCCGGACGTGTACAGCAGCTGGACCAGGTCCTCGGTGCGCGGTTCGGGTCCGTCGTACGGCGGTGTGTCCGCCAGCCGGGCGAGGAGGGAGTCCTCCGTGTCCCGCAGGGGCATCACCCGTACGCCGTCCGGGAGCCGGCCGGCGAGGTCCGGGTCGGCGAGCACGAGCGTGCTGCCCGACTGGCCGACGATGTACGCCAGGTCGTCGCCGGTCAGGTTCTGGTTGACCGGCACATGGACCAGACCCGCGCGGGAGCAGGCCAGGAAGGCGATCAGGTAGGCGTCGGAGTTGTGGCCGTAGGCGCCGACGCGGTCGCCGGGGCCGGCGCCCCGCGCGAGCAGCAGGGCGGCGGCGCGCGAGACGGCGTCGTCGAGTTCCTCGTACGTCCAGGTGCGTTCGCGGTACTCCAGCGCGACGCGCGCCGGGGTGCGCCGGGCGCTGCGCCGCAGCACCCCGTCGACCGTGCTGCCGTGTCCCTGCGTCATGAGAGCCGATCTTCGGGCCACCGGAGGGACAGGTCAAGGCCCTCACACCGGCCGTTCCCGCCCCTGCCAGTACGGTTCGCGCAGCCGTCGCTTGTACAGCTTGCCGTTGGGGTCGCGGGGCATCTCGGCGATGAAGTCGACACTCTTGGGGCACTTGTAGCCGGCGAGCCGGCGGGAGCAGTGGTCGAGGAGGGCGGCGGCGAGGGCGGGCCCCGGTTCGTGTCCGGGGGCGGGCTCCACGACGGCCTTGACCTCCTCGCCCCAGTCGTCGTGCGGGATCCCGAAGGCGGCCGCGTCGGCGACGGCGGGGTGGGCGAGCAGCGCGGACTCGATCTCGGCCGGGTAGATGTTGACCCCGCCGGAGATGATCATGTCGATCTTGCGGTCGCGCAGGAAGAGGTAGCCGTCCTCGTCCAGGTAGCCGGGGTCGCCGACGGTGAAGTAGTCGCCGATGCGGTTCTTGCGGGTCTTGTCGTCGTCCTTGTGGTACGAGAAGCCGCCGGTGCTCATCTTCATGTAGACGGTGCCGAGCCGGCCGGGCGGGAGCCGGTTGCCGTCGTCGTCGAAGACGGCGAGTTCGCTGATGGGCCAGGCCCTGCCGACCGTTCCGGGTTTCTTCAGCCAGTCCTCGGCGGTGGCGAAGGCGCCGCCGCCCTCGCTGGCCGCGTAGTACTCCTCCACGCACGTCCCCCACCAGTCGATCATGGCCCGCTTGACGTGGTCGGGGCAGGGGGCGGCGCCGTGGATGGCGTGCCGCATGGACGACACGTCGTAGGCGGCCCGCGTCTCGTCCGGGACGGCCAGCAGGCGGTGGAACTGGGTGGGGACCATATGGGTGTGGGTGCACCGGTGGGTGTCGATGAGGCGGAGCATGTCCTCGGGGGTCCACTTGTCCATGAGGACCAGGCGGTGGCCGATGTGCAGGGACGCGCCCGCGAACTGGAGGACGGCCGTGTGGTAGAGCGGCGAGCAGACGAGGTGGACGTTGTCGTCGAAGGGCCTGATGCCGAGGAACCCGCCGAGGTAGGCCTCCTCGGGGGCCTTTCCGGGCAGCGGGCGGCGGATGCCGCGGGGGCGTCCGGTCGTACCGGAGGTGTAGTTCATGACCCAGCCGAGCGTGCGGTCGTCGGGCGCCGACTCGGGCTGTCCGTCGAGGAGTTCGGCGTACGGCCGGAAGCCGTCGGCCTCGCCGACGGCGTGGCGGTGGGTGGCGGGGAGGCCGGCCTCGTCCGCCGCGGCGCGGGCATAGCGCTCGTGCGCGATCAGCACCTTGGCGCCGGAGTCGGCGACGATCCAGGCGATCTCCGTTCCGACCAGGTGGTGGTTGACGGGGACGAGGTAGAAGCCGGCCTGGGAGGCGGCCAGGTAGGCGGTGAGGAACTCGACGCCGTTGGGCAGGACGACGGCGAACGCGTCGCCCTGCCGGAGGCCGGCCGCGCGCAGTCCGTGGACCAGCTGGTTGGCGGCGGCGTGCAGGCGCCCGGCGGTCCACGGTTCGCCGTCGGGGGCGATCAGGACCGTGCGGTCGGGGTCCTGGGCGGCCTGGGCCCAGAAGCCGGCGGGGGTTTGCTCACGGGTGCGGTCACGACCGGCCGCTCCTTCCGGCGATGCGGCCCACGCGGTCGACGGCCTGCTCGAAGCCGCGGGTGAGGTCGTCGAGGACGGCCTGGACGCTGCGCTCGCTGGTCATCCGGCCGACGATCTGGCCGACGGGGGTGCCGAGCAGCGGCTCGACCTCGTACTTCTGGATGCGGGAGACGGCCTCGGCGACCAGCAGGCCCTGCAGCGGCATGGGCAGCGTGCCGGGTCCGGCCCGATCGTCCCAGGCGTCGGTCCACGCGGTCCGCAGCTGACGGGCCGGTTTCCCGGTCAGGGCGCGGGAGCGGACGGTGTCCCCGGACCCGGCGGCGAGGAGCTTGCGGGTCAGGCCGGGCGAGTGGAGGTCCGCCTCTGTGGTGGTCAGCCATATGGAGCCCAGCCACACACCCTGGGCGCCGAGGGTGAGGGCGGCCGCCACCTGCTGTCCGCTGCCGATGCCGCCGGCGGCCAGGACGGGCAGGGGATCGACCGCCTCCACGACCTCGGGGGTCAGCACCATGGAGGCGATCTCCCCGGTGTGGCCGCCGGCCTCGTAGCCCTGCGCCACGACGATGTCGATGCCCGCTTCTTGGTGCTTGCGGGCGTGCCGGGCGCTGCCCGCGAGCGCGGCGACGAGCACACCCCGGTCGTGGGCGCGGGCGACGACGTCGGCGGGCGGTGAGCCGAGCGCGTTGGCGAGCAGCCGGATCGGGTAGTCGAAGGCGACGTCGAGCTGGGTGCGGGCGACCTGCTCCATCCAGCCGGTGATGCGCCACCCGGACGCCTCGCCCTCGCCCAGCTCGGGCACCCCGTGTTCGGCGAGGGTGTCCCGCACGAACTGCCGGTGCCCCTCGGGGATCATCGCCTCGACATCGGCCTCGCTGACGCCCTCGACCTTCTTCGCCGGCATCACCACGTCCAGCCCGTACGGTCTGCCCTCGGCGTGCGCCTCGATCCAGTCGAGGTCGCGCTTGAGGTCGCCGGGGTCGGTGTAGCGGACCGCGCCGAGCACCCCGAAGCCGCCGGCCCGGCTGATGGCCGCGGCGACGGCCGGGAACGGTGTGAAGCCGAAGACGGCGTGCTCGATTCCCAGTCTCTTGCTCAGCTCCGTCTGCATGGGCGCAGGATGCCGCAGTCGCGCGGACGACGGAAGACTTTTTCTGATGCTCCGTCAGATTCCTTGCGGAGACGGGGGCGGCTCTGCCGGCACAACTCGGGGTGCCCGGCGCCCGGCACCGGGCCGCAGCCCTCAGCGCCACCCCTCCAGCGCCGCCATCGCCGCGTTGTGCCCCGGCACGCCGCTCACGCCGCCGCCGCGCACCGCGCCGGCGCCGCACAGCAGGACGTTGCCATGCCGGGTCTCCACGCCCCAGCGCCCGGTGCCCTCCTGCTCGTAGGGCCAGGACAGGGCGCGGTGGAAGATGTTGCCGCCGGGCAGGCGCAGGTCGCGTTCGAGGTCGAGCGGGGTCTTGGCCTCGATGCAGGGGCGGCCGTCGGCGTCGGTGGCCAGGCAGTCCGCGAGGGGTTCGTCGAGCTGGGCGTCGAGCTGGGCGAGGGTGGACTTCAGCAGCTCCTCGCGGACGGCGTCGTTGTCCCGGGCGAAGAGCCGGGCCGGGACGTGCAGGCCGAAGAGGGTGAGCGTCTGGTAGCCGGCGCCAGCGAGTTCGGGGCCGAGGATGCTGGGGTCGGTCAGCGAGTGGCAGTAGATCTCCGACGGCGGCGCGGCCGGGAGTTCACCGGCGGCGGCCTGGGCGTGGGCGGCGGCCAGTTGCTGGTACCCCTCGGCGATGTGGAAGGTGCCGGCGAAGGCCTCGCGGGGGTCGACCGAGCGGTCGCGCAGCCTGGGGAGCCGCTTGAGCAGCATGTTCACCTTGAGCTGTGCGCCCTCGGCGGGCTCGGGGGCGGTGTCCCCCATCAGGTCGGCCAGCGCCTGCGGCGAGGCGTTCACCAGGACGTGGCGGGCGGCGGCGACGCCTTCGCCGTCGGCGATGCGGTAGGTGACCTCGGCGCCGTGCCCGTCGGTGTCGATGCGGAGCGCCTCGTGGCCGGTCTCGATGGCCGCCCCGGCCTGCCGCGCGGCTGCGGCCAGCGCGTCGGTGAGGGCGCCCATGCCTCCGACGGGCACGTCCCAGGCGCCGGTGCCGCCGCCGATGACGTGGTAGAGGAAGCAGCGGTTCTGGGCGAGGGAGGCGTCGTGGGCGTCGGCGAACGTGCCGATCAGCCCGTCGGTGAGGACCACGCCCCGCACCAGGTCGTCGGTGAAGTTCTCCTCGATGGCGACGCCGATCGGCTCCTCGAACAGCGCCCGCCAGGCGCTCTCGTCGTCGACGCGGCGGCGCAGCTCCTCCCGCGTGGGCAGGGGCTCGGTGAGGGTCGGGAAGACCCGCTGGGCGACCTCGCCGGTCATGCCGTAGAAACGCTGCCAGGACGCGTACTCGCGCTCGCCGCCGGTCAGCCGGGCGAAGGCCTCCCGGGTGCGCTCCTCGCCGCCGCCGACGAGCAGCCCGGTGGCCCGTCCGCCGCGCTCCACGGGCGTGTACGACGAGATGGTGCGCCCGCGCACCCGGAAGTCCAGGCCCAGATCGCTCACGATCTTCTGCGGCAGCAGGCTGACCAGGTAGGAGTAGCGGGACAGCCGCGCGTCGACGCCGGCGAACGGGCGGGTGGAGACGGCGGCGCCACCCGTGTGGTCCAGGCGTTCCAGCACCAGCACGGAGCGGCCCGCGCGGGCCAGGTAGGCGGCGGCGACCAGACCGTTGTGGCCCCCGCCGACGACGACGGCGTCGTACGTCCGGGTTCCTTCGTTTGCAGACATGGTTCTTCGTAACACGCGAGGGAACACGACGGCCAGAGTCGGGCGCGGCCCGATTCGATCAAGGTCGGCCGAGCGGCCCGGTCCCCGTCGGCGCCGAGGCCAGCCTGCGCCGCGCGGCGGCATGGATCTCGGACGGGCCGCGCGCCCACTCGATCGTCCGGCCGACCGTCGTCGCCACCGGCCGGTCCCACCAGGCGCGGACCGCTGCCGGCCGGTGCATGCCCAGTTCGGCCCGCGCCCAGTCGGGCAGCAGCCCGACCGACGCGTTCATCAGCACGCGCACGACCAGCCGCTCACGCCCCGTCCGGCCGAACCCGCGCAGGAACCGTACGGAGTCCAACGCGGCCGGTGTCGCCCGCAGTTGCGGACGCATACGGCTCAGGTAGTCCTCCACCTCCCGCGCGGTGCGCGGCACCTCCCGCGCGCCGAGCATCTCGGCGACCGGGGCGACCTGGCCGTAGTACGCGTCGCACTCGGCGGGCGTGAGCCGGAGCCGCCGCGGCGCGTACGTCTGGTATCCGGCCAGGAAGCTGCGCACCTCGGCGGTGTGCACCCAGGTGAGCAGCCCGGGGTCGTCCGCCCGGTACGGCCGTCCGTCCGGGGCGGTGCCGCGCACCCGGGTATGGATCCGCCGCACCAGCGCCGCCGCGTCCTGCGCGGCGTCCGTCGAGCCGAAGGTCGTCGTGGTGACGAACCGTGCGGTGCCGACGAGCCGGCCGATCGGGTCGGTCCGGAAGTCCGAGTGCTGGTCGACACCGGCCATGGCCAGCGGGTGCAGCGTCTGGAGCATCAGCGCCGCGAATCCCCCGGCGAGCATGCCGGTCGGATGCCCGTGCACCCGCCAGGCCGGATCGCCCGGGGTGATCCCGAGCAGCCCGGGGTCACCGGCCGGCCCCTCGTACCGCTCCAGCTTGAGATCTCCCCCGTGCACGGTCGCCTTGAGTTCGTCCGCGATCCGGGTCCGCAGCCCCACGAGCACCTCCGCGATCCGCCGGCAAGCCGCCCCTTCCCCGCCATTGTCCCCGGTTCGTCAAAGGCCTGGTCGCAGGTGGGGTCGGTCATCGCCGTACGCGCGGCATCCCCAGGCCGATCCAGGAGATGATCTCGCGCTGGATCTCGTTGTTGCCGCCGCCGAAGGTGAAGATCACGGCGGAGCGGTAGCCGCGTTCCAGTTCGCCGTGCAGGACCGCGCCCGCCGAGCCCTCCTTCAGCGGGCCGGCCGCGGCGACGATCTCCATCAGCGCGGCGTAGGCGTCACGGCGGGCCTCGGAGCCGTAGACCTTGACGGCGGAGGCGTCCTGGGGGGTGAGGGTGCCTTCGTGGACGGCGGTGACCATCTGCCAGTTGAGGAGTTTCAGGGCGTCGAGCCGGGTGTGGGTGCGGGCCAGCAGGCGGCGGACCCAGGGCAGGTCGACCACGCGACGGCCGTCGGCGAGCTTGGTCTCCATCGCCCAGCGCTGCACGTCGTGCAGGGCGCGGATCGCCATGGTGCCGTGGGCGGCGAGGGTGACGCGCTCGTGGTTGAGCTGGTTGGTGATCAGCCGCCAGCCCTGGTTCTCCTCGCCGACCCGGCGGGAGACGGGGACGCGGACGTTCTCGTAGTAGCTGGCCGTGGAGTCGTGCGAGGCGAGCGTACGGATGAGGGTGCAGGAGTAGCCCGGGTCGGAGGTCGGCACCAGGAGCATGGTGATCCCCTTGTGCGGCGGCGCCTCGGGGTCGGTGCGCACGGCCAGCCACACCCAGTCGGCCGTGTCGCCGTTGGTGGTCCAGATCTTCTGCCCGTCGACGACGTACTCGTCGCCGTCGCGTACGGCACGCGTCTTGAGGGACGCGAGATCGGTGCCGGCGCCGGGCTCGCTGTCGCCGATCGCGAAGTCGATCTCCCCGGCGAGGATGCGCGGCAGGAAGTACGCCTTCTGTTCCTCCGGGCCGAACCGCATGATCGTCGGGCCGACCGTGTTCAGGGCCATCAGCGGCAGCGGTACGCCGGCCTGCGCGGCCTCGTCGAAGAAGATGAACTGCTCCATCGCCGTCATCCCGCGCCCGCCGTACTCCTCGGGCCAGCCCACGCCGAGCCGGCCGTCCGCGCCGAGGCGGCGGATGGTCTCGCGGTAGAACCGCTTCTGCGCGGCCGGCTCCGCGTACCGGGTGTAGGCGTGGTCCGGCACCAGTTCGGCGAAGTAGGCGCGCAGTTCGCTGCGCAGTCGCTGCTGCTCGGGCGTGTGGTCGAGATGCACGGCGCCTCCAGGCTCCCCAAGGGCGGTCCTGACGGCGCACACCGTAGAACGTGTTCCAGAAATTGGGAATGGCGAGCCCGCGGTGAATATCGCGGGCCCGCTGTGGGGCGGCGCGTCGACGTCAGCCGAGGATCGTCATGAATTCCGCGCACGCCGTGGCGCAGGCCCGGCACGCGGCCTCCGCGGACTCGGCGCCGGGCTGTGCGTCGAAGGCCTGCGCGCAGTCCTCGCAGACCGAGCGGCACCACTTCAGCCGGATCCTGATCTGCTCCTCGTCCTGCTGGTTCTGCTCGGACAGCATGCCGCAGGTCGTGTCGCACACCTCGGCACAGATGATGCCCAGCCGGCGCACGCGCTCGCGGGGCGCGGTGCCGTCGGGGTCCAGGAGGCTCGCACGTACCGCGCACGCCCGCGCGCAGTCGGCGCAGGCCTGGGCACAGGTGAACCGGTCCTCGAGGAACCGGTAGAGCTGCTGCTCCGAGGTCGGCGTTGTCACACGGGGCGGGTAGCCGGGCCGCGGCGACGCAAACCCGCGAGGGGACAGGAGACACGCGCAAGAGATACGGGGCAGGAGATGCGGGGCGCGACGCGCGAGCCCCGCGTCGGGCGTCGGCCACCCAACGACCACCCAACGTGTCCGGTTCGTCCCGTTCCGGGTGGGGTATTCCTGTCTTATGAGTACCGCAACGATGCAGCTGGCCGCGCCGAGCGGCCTGATGAGTCTCGGTCTCTTCGTGGTGGCCGTGGCCGTGCTGGCGTTCCTCGCCGGCGGCTACTGGATGACTTCACGCGTCAAGTACCGCGAGTCCCCCCGGCCACGCCCCGAGGAGCAGCCGCACCTGCCTCCGGACGGTGCGGTGCGCGAGATCAGGGAGAACAGGGAGCCGGAAGAGATTCCGCACATCCCCAAGGGCGAGCGCCCACTCACTCCGTACGAGCTGACCAACCAGGGCACCAGGCCGAGCGAGACCAAGGAGCGCCCGCGCTGGAGCAAGGGGTCGAGCGGCTCGTTCGGCGGCGGCGGTCTCGGCGCCCACTGAATCCCCGGCCCACGAGCCGCGACTCACGACTCGCGACCAACCTCCGACAAGCAGCCTCCGGCAAGCCCCATCCCGACAAGCGATCCCGACACGCAACCCCGACAACCGAACGAACGACGATCTTCCCGTCGGCCCGCACCGGCGCCGTTCGCCGTCGTCAGGAGACCGTTCCGGCGGCGTCGAGACGCCCGACGCGGGCCACGTTCTGCCGGTCCTCGGCGTCCTGGCTCGGCTCCGCCGCGAACCAGGCGTCGAGGATCTCTTTGAGCACCGGTTCCGAGGTGAGCCGCAGGCCGAGTGCGAGGACGTTGGCGTCGTTCCAGCGGCGCGCGCCGTCGGCCGTGTACGCGTCCGTGCACAGCGCGGCCCGGACGCCGGGCACCTTGTTCGCGGCGATGGAGGCCCCGGTACCGGTCCAGCAGCACACGACCGCCTGGTCGGCCGCCCCCTCGGCCACGTCCCGGGCAGCCGCCTCGGAGCACGCCGCCCACTGCGGGTCGGCGCCGGCGCGCAGCGCGCCGTGCTCCCGCACCTCGTGTCCGCGCCGGCGCAACTCCTCGACGAGGAGACGGGCCACGGGTTCGTCCATGTCGGAAGAGACGGAGATCCGCATGGCACGGAGCCTATCCCCCGGCTGCCCTCGCGCGTCCGCGTCCCCGACCGCCCCCGCCTGCCTTCGTCTCCCCCTCGTCCGTCTCTCGTCTCCGTCCCCGTCTCCGTCTCCTCACAGCCAGGGCGTGACACGCGCACGGGAACCGCGCTGTCGCGCGGCGCGGCAGAGCAGGCGGAAGGCTTGCAGCAGGGTCAGCGACCACAGCAGGGCGAAGCACCACAGCAGGGCGGGATCCGAGGTGCGGATGCCCATCACGGCCACGAAGACGGACGCGACCGCGAGCAGCGCGACGGACAGCGGCAGCCACAGGTCCCGCCCCGCGCGGCGCATCCGGTGCGCGAGCCGGCGGTCCCGCCGCAGGTTCGCCTCGATCTCCAGCAACACGATCCGCTCGCGCGGTGACAGTCGTACGTCGTCGGGGTTCTTCCGGTCGTCCACGGAAACGGCTCCTTCTCCGGCCGAAGGCCTGCACGCTCTCCGCTCCCGACCGGCCGGGTTCCCCGGAACGGCGCGGCGAAAGCCCGGCGGGAACGTGGAGGTGACCTTGGACGCCACTGGGCCGATACTGTCAGTACCAGGAGCCCCGACCGGCACGATCCGCACGATCCCGAGGCGCGCGCACCGGTGCCACCGCCCCGGGCTGACGACGCGTCACCGAGCACGCGCCCGACCTCACACCTCACCCCATACCCGACGTGACCAGCGCAGGCGCAGGTCGACGGCCTGCCTTCCCGGCTTCCAGGAGAGACAGATGAGGATGTTGATCAACGTCCCGGAGACCGTCGTGGCGGATGCGCTGCGGGGCATGGCGGCCGCGTATCCGGAGCTGACCGTGGACGTGGAGAACCGGGTGATCGTCCGCCGGGACGCGCCCGTGGACGGGCAGGTGGCGCTGGTGTCGGGCGGTGGGTCGGGGCACGAGCCGCTGCACGGCGGGTTCGTCGGTCCGGGCATGCTCGCGGCGGCCTGCCCGGGAGAGGTGTTCACCTCGCCGGTTCCCGACCAGATGGCGCGGGCCGCGGCGGCGGTCGACAGCGGGGCCGGCGTGCTGTTCGTCGTGAAGAACTACACGGGTGACGTGCTCAACTTCGACATGGCGGCCGAACTCGCCGAGGACGAGGGCATCCAGGTAGCGAAGGTGCTGGTCAACGATGACGTGGCGGTCACCGACAGCCTGTTCACGGCCGGCCGGCGCGGCACCGGGGCGACCCTGTTCGTGGAGAAGATCGCGGGTGCGGCGGCGGCCGAGGGGCAGCCGCTGGAGCGGGTGGAGGCCATCGGGCGCCAGGTGAACGAGAACGCGCGCAGCTTCGGTTTCGCGCTCAGCGCGGTCACCACCCCGGCGAAGGGCTCCCCGACCTTCGATCTGCCGTCGGGGGAACTGGAGTTGGGCATCGGCATCCACGGCGAACCGGGGCGCGAGCGCCGGGCCATGATGACCTCCGGGGAGATCGCCGACTTCGCGGTGCACGCCATTCTCGACGACATGACCCCGCGCGACCCCGTGCTCGTCCTGGTCAACGGCATGGGCGCCACGCCGCTGCTGGAGTTGTTCGGCTTCAACGCCGAGGTGCAGCGCGTGCTCGCGGAGCGGGGTGTGGTCGTGGCCCGTACGCTCGTCGGCAACTACGTCACCTCCCTCGACATGGCGGGCGCCTCGGTGACGCTGTGCCAGGTCGACGAGGAACTGCTGCGGCTGTGGGACGCGCCGGTGCGAACCCCGGCGCTGCGCTGGGGCATGTGACACGGCGGACGCAGCGGTCGACTTCCCTACCAGGAAGCGATGGTCACCTTCCCCACCAGGAGGCGACGGTCAACCCTCCTACCAGGACGCAGCGGTCAACTTCCCTACCACGCAAGGAGATCCCGTGCTCGACGCCGATTTCTTCCGCCGCTGGATGACGGCCGCCGCCGCCTCCGTCGACCGTGAGGCGGAACGGCTCACCGACCTCGACTCGGCCATCGGTGACGCCGACCACGGCAGCAACATGCAGCGTGGGTTCGCGGCCGTCCTGACCACCCTGGAGAAGGAGGCGCCGACCACCCCGGGTGCGGTCCTCACCCTGGCCGGGCGCCAGTTGATCTCCACGGTCGGCGGCGCCTCCGGGCCGCTGTACGGCACCCTGCTGCGCCGGACCGGCAAGGCGCTCGGGGACGCCTCCGAGGTCACCGGGGCGCAACTGGGCGAGGCACTGCGGGTCGGCGTGGACGGCGTGATGGCGCTGGGCGGCGCGGCGCCGGGCGACAAGACCATGGTCGACGCCCTGGTCCCGGCCGTGGACGCGCTCGGCGAGGGCTTCACGGCCGCGCGGGCGGCTGCCGAGGAGGGCGCGGTGGCCACCACCCCGCTGCAGGCGCGCAAGGGCCGGGCCAGCTATCTCGGGGAGCGCAGCATCGGCCACCAGGACCCGGGGGCGACGTCCTCGGCGCTGCTGATCGCCGCGCTGGAAGAAGCGGCCGAGGGAGCCGGAGATGAGTGACGAGAAGCTGGTCGGGATCGTGCTGGTGTCGCACAGCGCGCAGGTGGCGGCGTCGGTCGCCGAGCTGGCGAAGGGACTCGCGGGCGGGGCCGAGGCGGTGCCCGTCGCCGCCGCGGGCGGCACGGAGGGCGGGGGGCTCGGCACCAGTGCCGAGTTGATCGCCGCCGCGGCCGCGGCCGTCGACCGCGGTGCCGGCGTCGCCGTTCTCACGGACCTCGGCAGTGCGGTCCTCACCGTCAAGGCCCTTCTCGCCGAGGGCGACGAACTCCCGGGCGGCACACGCCTCGTGGACGCGCCGTTCGTCGAGGGTGCGGTGGCCGCGGTCGTCACGGCCTCCACCGGCGCCGACCTGGACGCGGTCGAGGCCGCGGCGGCGGAGGCGTACGCCTACCGGAAGGTCTGAGCCGGGGCCCGGCCCGCTCCCCCGGCCGGCGCGGCAGAGGCCTGGCCGTCAGCCGCCCTGCCGGACGAACCGGCGGGCCAGCCTCTCGCCGGTACTCACTGCCGCCCGATGGTTCTCGATGGGGCTGATCCGGGTGTTCTTGAACACGATGTAGGTGACGCCGGAGGACGCGCCGCCGCCCTGCGGGTCGGGGTGGATGCCGAGGTTGCGGGCGGTGGCGTAGGAGGCCTCGCCGATGACGTCCTTGGCGCCGGTGTCGCCGACGACCGCGTACTGCACCCGGTCGCGGTAGATGACGGCAGCCACGGAGCCGCCCCGGATGCCCTGGTCCCGGTGGTCCCAGATGCCGCTGGGGGCCGGGATCACGATGTAGGGAAGCGTCGCGGCGTTCAGGTACCGGCCGCCGGACTGCCGGTAGGCGGTGGTGGAGGAGAAGAACGGGTCGGCGCGGTGGTTGCAGCGGGCGCTGGGCCGTCCGTCGCAGTCGACGTCCATGTCGGTCTTCCAGAACACCGCGTCGCGGGTGCCGCAGACGGCGACGTCGGCCGCCGCTCCGTCGTCGGGGCGGTACCGGCCCCGGGAGACCTGGTGGCACGTGCGCACCCGGGCCAGCAGATCGGCGGCGCTCACGCCGTGCTCCCGGTGGGTGTGCGGGACGACGCTCACGCCGCGCTCCCGGTGGACCGGCGGTCCGGCTTTCACGCCACCCTGCTGGGGCGCCTGCGGCACGACGCTCAAGCCTGCCTCCCGGTGTGGCTGCGGTACGACACTCAAGCCTGCCTCCCGGTATGTCTGCGGGGCGGCACTCACGCCGCCCTCCCGGTGGACCGGTGGCCGCCGCTGGGGTGGGGCCGCCGCGGCGGGAAATGTCGTCGGGGCAAGCAGGGCGGCACCGGCCGCGGCCAGCGTCAGCGACTGGACACGCACTCTCAGAGACCCTCTCCTCGGGGACATTTCGGACACCCTGCACAATCCCGTGCGGATTCGCACGGACGGCGAGCCGGTTGGGGCCGGATGGAGCAGCGCCCTGACGCCCTGCGCAGCGGGCTGACGACCCATGAGGAGACAACAGGGGCCGAGGATCTGAGTGAGTGTCGGCTCAGATCCCCGGGCCACCCGCGTCGGCGCGGCTTCGGCGACGACAGCGTGTCCGCGCCACAGGCATGAACTCCCCTGCTTTCTCGGGAAGTTCAGCCGCAGATGACCTCAGCATACGTAACTCCCCCACGTGCTCACCAACACGGCCCCTTGTCACCGCCCCACCCCCCACGCCATATTGGTCCGGACCATTGCCGCGATGCCGTCCCCCGGGAGGCAGAACCGTGCGACGCGTTCCTCTCCGGTGTCTGCCGGTCTGCGTGGCCCTGCTGTCGGTCGCGTCCTGCGGCCGGGGCGGCGCGGCCGACGACGGCCGGGCGCCCGGCGCCCCGACCGGCATCACGGCGGCGGCCGGCAGCGCGACCAGCGTGCACGTGATGTGGAACGACGTCCCGGACGGCCGGGGCGGTCCCGCGATCCGCGCCTACGAGGTCTATCGCGGCCCTGCGAAGGTCACCGAAGTACCGGGCTCGCAGCACATGGTGGACGTCGTCAGGCTCAGGCCGTCCACCCTGTACGTCTTCACCGTGCGGGCCCGGGACACCGGCGGCCGGCTCGGCCCGCCGAGCCGGGCGGTACGGGCGCGGACGCCCGCCCGGGTGGCCGCCGACCGCACGTCACCGACCCGCCCGTCGAGGCCGGCGGGACGGACGGTGGGCGACCGCGCGGTCCAGCTGTCGTGGTCCGCCTCCCGGGACGACCGGGGCGTGTCGTCGTACGACATCCTCCAGGGCGGAGTGAAGATCCACAGCGTGGGCGGGGGCCAGACCGCGACCGTGGTCACCGGGCTGCGCCCCGGCACGGGTTACGTCTTCACCGTCCGCGCCCGGGACGCGGCCGACAACCTCTCGCCCGCCGGCGCGGCGGTGCGCCTGACCACCCCGGGCACCGACGACGGCCGGGGCACCGCGCCCACGGACTTCACCGCCACGACGCACCGGTCCGCGGGCGCCTACTCCGTCGATCTGTCCTGGGATCCGCCGGACGTGGACGGCGTGATCACCGAGTACCTGATCCAGCTCGACGGCCGGGACGCCACGTCCCTGGTGTGGGGCGGCGATCCGCCGCGCGGCCGGGCCCATCACAGCTTCTACCTCGGGCGCGAGGCGGGGGCCGAACACCGGGTGCGCCTGCGGGCGCGGCTGCCCGACGGCACCTGGGGCGGCTTCTCGGCGGAGCGGACGGTGACGACGGGCGCGAACGGCTGACGTCGACGCCGGTACGGTCGGCGCCGGCCCCGCACGGCCCCGTCATCTCTCCGTGTCGCCATATCGCCATGCCGCCATGCCGGTGTGCCGGCGTGTCGCCTTGCGCCGGGCCACGGGAGCGCAACGGCGGCGCAGGAGTCCGTCACCCGACCGGAGGCGCTTCGGGTGCGGTCAGGCTCCGGGCCGCGTTGGCTGCACGTGAGGCAGCACGGACGTTTCCCGACCTCGGCGGCGCATGGGACGTACCGCCAACCGTGCCGCCGGAGGCCAGCCAATGCGCAACTCCCGACTTCTCCTCCGTTCCGGTCTGACCCTGGCTGCCGCCGCCGCGCTCCCGGTCTCCCTCGCCGGGCCGTCGGCCGCGGCGTCGGGAATCTCCGTGAGCACGACCGGCTCCACGGTCTCGGTGGTCACCAGCGCCTGTACGCAGACCAACGGCAACTGGGGCAACGCCTCGCTGCTCGGCAAGGGCCAGGCGAACTTCGCCCAGGGCCGTCAGGTGGCACTGTCCGGCACGACCATCAGCCAGTCCGCGGCCTGGTCCGGGGTGAGCCCCGGGACGTACACGGTGGTGGTGGTCTGCTCCAACGGCGTCACCGCGGGCACCCAGTCCGTCATCGTGTCCACGCCCTCCGCGCCGACGGCAGCGTCGACGGCCAAGGCCGCGCAGCCCGCGCAACCCGTGCAGCCCGCGCCGACTCGTGGTGTCGCGGGCGGGCTGGGCGGCGCCGCCCGCGACTACGGCCCGCTGACCCTGGGTATCGGCGCGGCCCTGGTGGGCTCGGGCGTCATCGCCACGGCCTGGTTCCTGCGCCGCCGCTCGAAGCCGTACCGGTTCTGAGCGGGCACACAGCGGCGCTCAGCCCGGCGTGCCGTCGGCCGGCTCCGGAGTTTCCGGGGCCGGCTTTTCGGTCAGTTCGGCGAACTCCTCCAGGGCGTGGGTGAGCCACTGCGTCCAGAAGGTCTCCAGTTCGACGCCGGCTCGCAGGACCAGATGGCGCAGCCGGTCCTCGGGGGTGGCCCGGCCCGGCGGGAAGTCGCGCAGTTCGATGTCCTCGTACTCGGCCAACTGCCGCCGGTGCAGCTCCAGATGGCTGCGCAGGTCGGACTCCACGCCGGCCGTACCGACCACCGCCGCGGCGCGCAGGCGCAGCAGCAGGACGTCCCGCAGGGGCCTGGGGTCCTGGGCGGTGGCGGTCCAGCGGGCCAGTTCGGCGCGGCCCGCGGGCAGGACTTCGTAGCTCTTCTTCTGCCCGCGGGCCGGCTGCTCGGCCGGCAGTGTGCGGATGTAGCCCTCGGCCTCCAGTTTCCCCAGCTCGCGGTAGATCTGCTGGTGGGTCGCCGACCAGAAGTAGCCGATCGACTTGTCGAACCTGCGGGTCAGTTCCAGACCCGACGACGGCTTCTCCAGCAGGGCGGTGAGGATGGCGTGCGGGAGTGACATGGACTCATCCTAGGGACGCGCGCGGCGCTCTCTACAGGCTCGCCGCCAGCTCGGTGCCCTGCTTGACGGCCCGCTTGGCGTCCAGTTCGGCCGCGACGTCCGCGCCGCCGATCAGGTGCGCGGCGCGTCCGGCGGCGATCAGCTCGTCGTACAGGTCGCGGCGCGGCTCCTGGCCGGTGCACAGCACGACCGTGTCGACCTCGAGGACCGTGCTCTCCTCGCCGACGGTGATGTGCACTCCGGCGTCGTCGATGTGGTCGTAGCTGACGCCGGGGATCATGGTCACGCCGCGGTGCTTCAGTTCGGCGCGGTGGATCCAGCCGGTGGTCTTGCCGAGGCCGGCGCCGACCTTGGTGGTCTTGCGCTGGAGCAGGTGGACCGTGCGCGGCGGAGCCGGCCGCTTCGGGGCCGCGAGGCCGCCCGCCATCGTGTAGTCCATGTCGACGCCCCAGTTGCGGAAGTACGTCTGCGGGTCCTCGCTCGCCTTGTCGCCGCCGTCGGTGAGGAACTCGGCCACGTCGAAGCCGATGCCGCCGGCGCCGAGGATCGCGACGCGGTCGCCGACCTGGACGCCGTCGCGCAGGACGTCGAGGTAACCGACGACGCGGGGGTGGTCGACGCCGGGGATGTCGGGGGTGCGCGGGGTGACACCGGTGGCGACGACGACCTCGTCGTAGTCGGCCAGGTCCGCCGCCGTGACCCAGGTGCCGAGGCGTACGTCCACGCCGTGCGCGTCCAGTTGGTGGCGGAAGTAGCGCAGCGTCTCGTCGAACTCCTGCTTGCCGGGGACCTTGCGGGCCACGTTGAGCTGGCCGCCGATCTCGCTCGCGGCGTCGAACAGGGTGACCTGGTGGCCGCGTTCGGCGGCGGAGACGGCGCAGGCGAGGCCCGCGGGTCCGGCGCCGACGACGGCGACGCTCTTCTTCAGCCGGGTCGGGGCGAGGATCAGCTCGGTCTCGTGGCAGGCGCGCGGGTTGACCAGGCAGGAGGTGATCTGGCCGCTGAAGGTGTGGTCAAGGCAGGCCTGGTTGCAGCCGATGCAGGTGTTGATGGCCTCGGGCGTGCCGGCGGCGGCCTTGGCGACGAAGTCGGGGTCGGCGAGCATCGGGCGCGCCACGGAGACCATGTCGGCGTGGCCGGTCGCGAGCAACTCCTCGGCGACTTCGGGGGTGTTGATGCGGTTGGTGGTCACCAGCGGGACGGTCACCCGGCCCATGAGCTTCTTGGTGACCCAGGTGTAGGCGCCGCGCGGGACGGAGGTGGCGATGGTGGGGATGCGGGCCTCGTGCCAGCCGATGCCCGTGTTGATGATCGTCGCGCCGGCGGCCTCGACGGCCTCGGCGAGGGTGACGACCTCCTCCAGGGTGGAGCCGCCCGGGACCAGGTCGAGCATGGAGAGCCGGTAGATGATGATGAAGTCCTCGCCGACGGCCTCGCGCACGCGCCGCACGATCTCGACGGGGAACCGCATCCGGTTCTCGTACGAGCCCCCCCAGCGGTCCGCGCGCTGGTTGGTCCGGGTGGCGATGAACTCGTTGATGAGGTAGCCCTCGGAGCCCATGATCTCGACGCCGTCGTAGCCGGCCTGCCGCGCGAGGCGGGCGGTGCGGGCGTAGTCGTCGATGGTCCGCTCGACGTCGGCGTCGGTGAGGGGGCGCGGCACGAAGGGGCTGATCGGGGCCTGCAGGGCGCTCGGCGCGACGAGGTCCTGGTGGTAGGCGTACCGCCCGAAGTGCAGGATCTGCAGGGCGATCCGGCCGCCCTCGCGGTGCACGGCGTCGGTGACGAGCCGGTGCCGCTCGGCCTCCTCCTCGGTGGTGAGCTTGGAGCCGCCCTCCCACGGGCGCCCCTCCTCGTTGGGCGCGATGCCGCCGGTGACGATGAGGCCGACTCCGCCACGCGCGCGGGCGGCGTAGAACGCGGCCATCCGTTCGAAGCCGTGCTCGGCCTCCTCCAGACCCACGTGCATGGAGCCCATGAGCACGCGGTTGGGGAGCGTGGTGAATCCCAGGTCGAGCGGGGACATCAGGTGCGGGTAACGGCTCATCGGGCCCTCCGTGCGCGGTGTCGTCGTCTTCTGTTGTAGAGGACACGCGCGCCTTTATGCAACTAGTTGCACAATCGCTGAGAGGTGAGCCCGGCCACGGTGCGGCACACCACCATCGCAGGGCATGCCATCGCAGGGCCCGCTATCGCAGGACACGCCGTCGCAGGGCATTCCGTCGCAGGGCACGCACGACACAGCGCCCCGGCCGGGGCGGACCGGCCGGGGCGCTGTCGTGTGCGGGTTTCTCGCGGTCAGCGGCTTTCCAGGAGCAGATGCAGGTCGCGCTCCTGGTCGCCGGAGGCCGTGCAGGTCTCGCGGACGGTGAACATCGCGTCCAGGGTGTGCCGGAACCGGTCGACGGCCCAGTAGCCGCCCTGGACGTCGGCGAGGACGGCCGAGTCGAGGTGGACCGGCGGGCAGTGCTCCCGGCGGGCCTCGGCGACGTCGTACGTACCCAGCCACACCATCGGACGGGTCTCGTGGAGCTGCTGCGGAATCTCGTCCTCGCCGCGGTCCGACGCGAAGCACGCGCTCAGCACGTCGAAGACGATTCGGGCGTCCTCCTTGGAGCATCCGCTGATCTCCACCGAGACGGACTCCGGGTGCGACGGTTCGGTCTTCTTCATGATCGCTCCTTCCGTGGCCGGGCCGCGGTGGAACGGGGCACTCCGCGGAACCGCGTCCAACCCCAGCAAAGCACCACCGACCGACGGACACACCTCAACCGGGCAGGAACCGACAAGAATAGGCAGAGGCCGGAAGGAAACGGCAGGAATCAGCAGGAATCGGCAGGAGCCAGCAGGAGCCCGGGGATCGCCGAGGTCACCCCCGGGAGAACTTGTACGTCTTGCTGTCCGTGAGCACACAGAACCCCGGCGACATGACGATCACCCGCATGCCGGTGCGGCGGTCGTAGTCGATCCCCTCCGCCTCGAAGCTCCCCGAGCAGGAACTGCGCAGCGGCAGCTGCCGCAGGGCCGTCACATGCCCGGTGACGTCCGCCGTGCCGTTCGGGGCCGCCGACAGGTCGACCTGGACGAGCGGCTTGGTCATCCCGAACAGAGCGCCGTCGGGATCGTCGGAGGAGCACAGGAGTGAGGTCGGGCCGGAGAAGTCGCAGCCCTGGATGTCGCGCACGGGGTGGTCGAGGCGGACCGTGGAGGCCTGCGGGAGGTTCGCCGAGGGCGAGGTGGCCGGGTTGAGGCCCGGGGTCGGGAAGACGAGCAGGCGGTTCATGGTGCCCCACTCACCGGCGAGCATCCACTGGCCGTCGGGCGAGATCGCGTCCCAGGAGTTGTTGAGGGCCTCGCCGGCACTCAGCGTGTGCACGTACTCGGACCAGGTGCCGCCGGGCGCCTGCACCCGGAACATCTTCGAGTTTCCGGAGTCCCGCTGGTAGGGCTCGATGAAGTAGCCGTCGTACGAGGCGTCGGGGTCGCCGACGTGGTTCCAGCCCCGGACGGAGACGCTCACCGGGATGGTGCCGATGCCGGTGTAATGGTTGGGGCTGTTCGCCGGGACCTCCACGGAGGTCAGGCCCTGGCTCTCGGTCAGCGGGTCGGCACGGTCGGACCCGGTCTCGGTCCAGCTGTCCGCGGCGGAGGCGGGGGCGGACACGCCGAGAGACACGACGGCGGCGGTGGCCAGGGTGACGAGTCCGGCGAGGACTGCGTGACAACGTTGCCGGGTGGGCGCGGGCATGCCGACTCCTCGGAATGGGGGGTGGGAACACTCGGTCGGCGGACAGTCTGGCCGCGTCGGCTGGTCATGTACAGACCAACCGAGCAACATGGGAGTGAACTCTCACGGGCGCACCGCAGCGGCCCCGCACCGGCCTCGCACCGGCCGCAGGCGGGCCTGGCCGGTCCGGCGGGACCGTGCGGGACCGCGCGGGACCGGGGCCGCGGCGCGCCACCGGCGGCGCGGCCGTCATAACTTCGGCAGACGCCCGCCGTCGTGTTGAGAGATGGTGGACATAACGGCGAAGGCGACGGAGAGTCGGGTGTGAGCGCGGTAGAACGAGGGGAGTCGGCACGGGTGACGGCGGCGTGCCGTGCGGACGGGCGAAGGCGGTGCGTGGCATGAGTGCACCCGAGGCTCCCGCGACGGACGGCAGCGAGCCCCCGCGCGGGCCCGTGCGGCCCGGCGGGCTTCTCGACGTCCTGGGCGTGGCGTCGGTGGTCCTGGACGCCGAGGGCCGGATCGTCCTGTGGAGCCCCCAGGCGGAGGAGCTGTTCGGCTACACGGCGCAGGAGGCGCTCGGCCGGCACGCGGCCCGGCTGATGGTGCACGAGCGCCACCTGGAGCTGGTCGGCCGGCTCTTCGCCGACGTCATGCGCACCGGCGAGAGCTGGGCCGGCGGCTTCCCCATCCGCCGCAAGGACGGCAGTACCCGGCTGGTCGAGTTCCGCAATATGCGGCTGCTGGACGACCGGGGCGACGTGTACGCGCTGGGCCTGGCCGCCGACCAGTCGACGGTCCGCCGGCTGGAGCAGGACGTGGCGCTGTCCGAGCGGATGGTGAAGCAGGCGCCGATCGGGCTCGCGGTCCTCGACCCCCAGCTGCGGTTCGTGTCCGTGAACCCCGCCCTGGAGAGGCTCAACGGTGTCACGGCCGAGCAGCACATGGGGCGGACGCCGGCCGAGGTGGTGCCACTGCTGGCCTCCGACGCCCTGGACGGCGCGGCCCGCCAGGTCCTGGACACGGGCACGCCGCTGATCGACGAGGTCGTGGTGGGCCGTACGCCCGCCGATCCGGACACGGACCACACCTGGTCGCTGTCGCTGTTCCGCCTCGACGACGTGATGGAGAACGTCCTCGGCGTGGCGCTGTCCCTGGTCGACATCACCGAGCAGCACCGGGCCTCCGTGCAGGCGGAGGCCGCGCGGCGCCGGCTCGCGGTCATCGCCGACGCGTCCGCGCGGATCGGTACGACGCTGGAACTGGAGCGCACCGCGTCCGAGCTGGCCGAGGTCGCCGTACCGGAGCTGGCCGACGTGGTCGCCGTGGATCTGCTGGACGCGGTCGTGGAGGGCCGGCCCAGCACTCTCGGGCCCACGGAGCCCGCCGTGATGCGGGCCCTGGCGCTGCGCGGCGAGAGCGACTCGGACGCCCTGCGGGCAGCCGACCCGCCCGGCCAGATCGCGCGGTACGCACCCGACCGGCTGGTCACCGAGTGCGTCCGCACGGGTGAGGCGGTGCTCGTTCCCCAGGTGAAGGACGACGATCTGCCGCGGATCGCCCGCTGCCCCGAGGCGGCGGCGCTGCTGGGCCGGGCCGGCCTGCACTCCTATCTGGCCGTCCCGCTGATCGCCCGCGGCGAGGTGCTCGGCGCCCTGGACCTCAAGCGCACCCGCAACCCCGCGCCCTTCGACGGGGACGACGTCCTGCTGGCCAAGGAGCTTGCGTCCCGGGCGTCCGTGCAGATCGACAACGCCCGCTGGTACCAGAACGCCCGCAACACCGCGCTCACCCTCCAGCGCAGCCTGCTGCCCGGCCGGCCGCCGGTGACGAAGGGCCTGGAGGTGGCCTACCGCTACCAGCCCGCCGGTGCGACCAGCGAGGTCGGCGGTGACTGGTTCGACGTCATCCCGCTGGAGGGCGACAAGACGGCGCTGGTGGTCGGCGACGTGATGGGCAGCGGCATCAGCGCGGCCGCCACCATGGGCCGGCTGCGCACCGCCACCACCACGCTGGCCGCGCTGGACCTCGATCCGGCGCTGCTGCTGGAGCATCTGGACAAGACCACGTCGGCCCTGAACCACTCCATCGCCACCTGTGTGTACGCCGTCCACAACCCGCATCTGCGCCGGTGCCGGATCGCCAATGCCGGGCATCTGCCCCCGGTCCGGGTCCGCCCCGGCCGGCCGCCGGAACTGCTGGACCTGCCGACCGGGGTGCCCCTGGGGGTGGGCGGTGTCGAGTTCACCACGGTCACCGTCGACTTCGAACCCGGCGACGAACTGGTCTTCTACACGGACGGGCTGGTCGAGACGCGCCATCACTCGCTGGACGAGCGCCTGGACGCCCTGCTCGCCCTGCTCGCCGGCCCGGTACGGCCCCTGGAGGAGGTCTGCGACCTGCTCCTGCGCACGCTGCACCACCCCGACAACCACGACGACGTGGCGCTGCTGATCGCGCGGGCGCTGGAGCTGCCGTAGCCGGGCCGTGTGCACAGGGGTCTGCCGTGGCCGGGCCGCGTACACGGGGCCTGCCGTAGCCAGGTCGCGTACGCGGGGTCCGCCGTAACGGGGTCGCGTGCGCAGGGTCTGCCGTAACGGGATCGCGTGCGCAGGGTCTGCCGTAACGGGGTCGCGGCCTCCGGCTACCCGCGTACGCCGATCACCACATGGGCCTGCCACTGCGACGACACGGCGACCCGTGTCGTCAGACCGGCGCGTTCGAAGGCGGTCACGGCGGCCGGTGCCTGGTGCTCGCCCGTCTCGGACAGGAGGCAGCCGCCGGGTGCGAGCCACTCGGCCGCCCCGGCGGCCACCCGGCGCAGCACGTCGAGGCCGTCCGCGCCGCCGTCGAGGGCGACGGCCGGCTCGTGGTCGCGGGCCTCCGACGGGAGCATGGCCACCTCGGCGGTCGGCACGTAGGGCACGTTGGCCGTCAGGATGCCGACGCGGCCTCGCAGACCGGGAGGCAGGGCGTCGTAGAGGTCGCCGGTGTGGGCCCGGCCGCCGAACGGGGCGAGGTTGCGGCGGGCGCAGCGCACGGCGGCCGGGTCGATGTCGGCCGCGTGCACCTCGGCGGCGGGGAGCCGAGCCGCGAGGGCCGCGCCGAGCGCGCCGGAACCGCAGCACAGGTCGACGACGACCCGCGCGTCCGGCACTTGGGCCAGCGCCCGGTCGACCAGGAACTCGGTACGGCGGCGGGGCACGAAGACACCCGGTTCCACGGTGACCCGCAGACCGTGGAACTCGGCCCAGCCGAGGACGTGTTCGAGGGGAAGTCCGGCGGTGCGCCGGTCGACCATCGAGGCGATCTCGCCAGATGTGCGGGCGGTGGCGAGGATCAACTCCGCCTCGTCCTCGGCGAAGACGCACCCGGCGGCACGCAGTGCGGAGACGACGGCGGAAGGGGAAAAGGGAGAGGAAGGGGAAGGGGTGGGCAGTGAGGCCATGGAAGCCGAGAGCCTTTCGGGGACCTGGAGCCGAAGGGCGCTCTCACGGTCACCGGTACCGGTGGTCCGAACCGTCACACAGGACGGTGAAGAGGAGAGAGCACCCGAGCTGACACAGCGGTAATGGGTCTCACCTCCTCGACGCTCCACGGCCGCGAACCGTCCGCGACCGGACCGCCACCATACCCCAGCGCCCCGGATCCGCCGCCGCCGGAGCCGAGTTCGAAACTCTCTGGCGCACCGCGGCGGGAGCCCGCTCGGTGGACTTCGCGCGGCGCGCGGTGTGCGGGTTCCTCTCGGCGCGTCCCGAGCTCGTGCACCGGCTGCCCAGTGGTGAGACCCGCCGGGGCGGTGCCTGGCCGTCGCCGCGCAGCTGGGACATGACGCTGCGTCTGGTCGCCTTCGCCACCGCCGCCGGATCCGCCCGGGACGTACTGTCCCTGCTGGTCAGGGGCACGGTCGGGGACGGTCCGGGTCTGGAGCTGCTGGCGAGCCTGGACCGCATGGACCTCCCGGACCCCGAGGAACTGCTCGCCGCCCCGGCGGGAGCCGTGCTGCCCGAACGGGGTGACCTGCGGCAGGCCGCGCTGGACGGTGTGGTGGCCGCCGTCCGCAAACGGCCGGACCGGGCCCGCTGGGACGCGGCGTGGACGCTGCTCGTGCACGCGCTGGAGACCGGAGCCCCGGACGTGGTGGTGGTTCCCGCGACGACGCTCGCCTCGCTGCGCCGGGAGGACTGGGCCGTACCGCCCGTGATCGAGCGCCTCGCCGGCGTCGTCTCCTTGTCCCGACGCGCCGACGCCGCCCGCCGGACCCCGGTCACCGCGAGGGCGGGCCGATGACGGCGGAGGCACCGGGGGCACTGGACCTCGAAAAGCTCTTCGCCGCCCGGCTGCACGCGGCCCGGGTACGCCCCTATCTGGCGACGGCGCTGTTCGCGTTGCACCCGGTGGAGTCGCGGGAGGTGCCGACGATGGCCGTCGACCAGTACTGGCGGTGCTACGTCTCACCGGCGTTCGTGGACCGCATGCCCGTCGAGGACCTGGCCGGGGTGTGGGTGCACGAGGTGGCGCACCTGCTGCGCGACCATCACGGGCGCAGCGAACGGGTCGCCCGGCAGCGCGGGTTGACCGGTCCCGGTGAGCGGCTGCGCATGAACATCGCCGCCGACCTGGAGATCAACGACGACGTGTACGGCGACGGGCTCGCGGTGCCCCAGGGTGCCGTCCGTCCGCAGGATCTCGGGCTGCCCGAGGGCGAGTTGATGGAGGACTACCTGCGGCAGTTCCGGCTCGGGCCGCGTCTGCAGCACCTGGCCTGGATGGAGTGCGGCAGCGGTGCCGACGGCTGCCGCAGGAAGTGGGAACGGGGGCCGGAGGGCGCCCACGGACTCGACCGGCAGGACCAGGACCTGGTCCGCTTCCGGGTGGCGCAGGGCATCAACGGGCGGCCGGGAAGCGCGCCCAAGGGGTGGCGGCGGTGGGCCGAGGAGGTGTTCCATCCGCCGCAGCCCTGGCGGGAGTTGCTGGGCGGGGCGATCCGCGCGGCGACCTCGGGTGCGGGCGCGGGCGACGACTACAGCTACGGCCGCCAGGCCCGGCGCTCGACCGCGCTGCCCGGAGTCGTCCTGCCGAGCCTGCGCCGCCGGCCGCCCCGGGTCGGCGTGGTCGTCGACACCTCCGGGTCCGTCAGCGACACCGAACTCGGCAGCGCGCTGCTGGAGGTCGCGGCGATCGTCCGCGCCGTGGGCGGGCGACGCGACCTGGTCAGCGTGGTGTCCTGCGACGCCGCCGCCCAGACCGTGCACCCGCTGTGCCGCTCCACCGGGATCCCGCTGGTGGGCGGCGGCGGTACGGATCTGCGGACGGGCTTCGCCCGCGCGCTGCGGGCACGGCCCGACGTCGTGGTGGTCCTGACCGACGGCCACACACCGTGGCCTGCGGCACGACCGGCGTGCCGGACCGTGGTGGGCCTGTTCTCCCGGCCCGGCACGTCATGGTCCGAACACGATCCCGACCACCGGTCGACGCCGCCGCCGGCCTGGGCCCGGACGGTGGTCATCGGCTAGCCGGCCTCGTACGCCGGTCCGTCAGACCCCCACCGTCTCCTCGACCTCTTCCTCGGCTTCCTCGACCTGGCGCTCCGCCTGCTCCCGGCTCCTCAGTTCCTCCGGCTCCTCGGCCCGCGTCTCACCCCGCTGTACGGGTACGGCGGCCTCGGTCGGCTGGGGCGTGGCGGCGGCGTGCTTGGGGGTGTGCTTGCCGGCCCGCTCGAAGGCACCGGCGAGTGCGGTGACGGCGAGGCCGAGGAGGAGCCAGATCGCGAGGGTCCAGGCGTTGCGCGAGAGGCCGTCGCTACCGAAGTACAGCAGGCTGCGGACGCCCTCGACGAAGCCGGCACCGTTCCAGAAGGCGTGCAGGGCACCGAAGAAGCCGTTCTGCAGCTCGGGGCGGAACAGACCGCCGGAACTGGTGAAGTTGAGCATCACGAACAGCACCATCATCGTCAGCGTGGTCCAGCGCTTGAGGAAGGTGTGCAGACCGACGCCGATGAAGAGGATGCCCGCGGAGTAGAGCCAGGCCATGCCCCACACGCCCGCGAGGTCGTGGTGCGCGAGCCGGAACACGGGCCCGGCGAGCAGCGCGCCGATGGCGCCGACCACGGCGGAGACGCCGACGGCGAGCAGCGCCCGTATCCGCATCGGGAGCGCGGCTCCGGCGGCGCCGAGCGCGGCGACGGAGGCGTACGAGCCGATGCTGACCGCGATCAGCAGGAAGAACAGCCCCTGTCCGGTCGGGTCGTCGGAGACGGGCTCGGCGACGTCGGTGACCTTCAGCGGGGCGCCCTGCTCGGCGGCGACCGGCGTGAAGACCTTCTCGACGGCGGTCGCGCCCACGTCGGAGGCGGCGCTCGCCACGATCAGTTCGGGCGCCTTGGCGCTCGGCACGTAGGCGCCGGTGACCTCCCGGGACTTCAGCAGGCCGACGGCGTCGGCGCGGGTGGCGACCGTGCGCACGTCGAGCTTGTCCCCCGCGGTGTCCTTGACCGTCTGAGCGAACACCTTCGCCCGGGGGCCCGCGCCGACGACGGCGACGGGCAGGTGGTGCGGCTCCGGGGTCACGAAGGCCCCCATGTACGCGAGCCCCATGCCCAGACACATCAGGAGCGGGGTGATCAGGTGCGTCAATACATGGCGCAGTGCCGGTGACCTCATCGCGTCGCAACCTCCATGGGTCGGCCAATCAGTTGGCTTATACAACTCTTTCTTCAAGTTGTACTATACAACCAGAACGGCGGTGGCGGGATTCCGTGGAGGTGTTCCCATGACGGCGGCACAGACGGCCGTGGAGACGATCCAGCGCGAGATGACGATCTTCGCCCGCCGGGCCCGTGCCACGGCGGGGCGCATGCATCCCGAGTTGTCGCTGGTGTCGTACACCCTGCTCGGTCACCTGGAGCTGTCCGGCGGCTGCCGGGCGACCGACCTGGCCGCGCACTACGCCCTGGACAAGTCGACGGTCAGCCGGCAGGTCGCCACGCTGGAGCGGACCGGGCTGATCGAGCGGCGGCTGGATCCCGAGGACCACCGGGTCCACGTGCTGCACCTCACCGAGGCGGGCGAGGAGATCCTGGCCCAGGTCACCCGCAGCCGCCGGGACGCCTTCCAGGAGCGGCTCGCGGACTGGCCCGAGGAGGACCTGGTCCGCTTCGCGGCCTATCTGGAGCGGTACAACGACGCCGGCCCGGCCGCCGGGTCCGACTGACGGCGGGTTTCCGACTGACGGCGGGTTTCCGGCTGAGGGCGGCTCCGGCTGAAGGCAGGTCCGGCTGAAGGAACGGCCCGGCCCGGCGACCACGGCGCCCCCAGGGACTGCGGGCGGTCGGCCCCTACGACACCGGTACGGCGGCCAGGCCGTCCGTGAGGTGCTCGGGCACCCGGGCCCCGAGGAAGGTCGTGCGGCGGCGCAGCCGGAAGCCGAGGGACTCGTACAGCCGGATGGCATGGGTGTTCTGCGCGCTGGCGTGCAGGAACGGGGTCTCGCCGCGTTCCCGGATGCCGTGCGCGACCGCGAGGATCAGCCGGGTGGCCAGCCCCTCGCCGCGGAAGGCCGGGTCGGTGCAGACCGCGCTGATCTCCGTCCAGCCCGGCGGGTGCAGCCGCTCCCCCGCCATGGCGATCAGGGCGCCGTCGCGGCGGATGCCGAGGTAGGTGCCGAGTTCGACGGTGCGCGGCAGGAAGGGTCCCGGCTGGGTGCGGGCCACGAGGTCCAGCATCTCCGGTACGTCCGCGGGGCCGAGGCGGACCGCCTGGGGCTCCGGAGCGGCGGCCAGGCCGTCGTCCACGAGCTGCACGCCCTCCACCTGGAAGGTCATCCCCCAGCCCGCGGGCACCTGTCCGTGGAACGCGGCCAGCGAGACCTCCGCCCCGGGTCCGGCCAGCGCGGCGAGATCCGCCCAGTCGTCCGCGTCCGGTTCGTCGGGCAGGGCCGACCACGGGGACACGTCGACCGGGTAGCGCAGCACACGGCCCCGCCGCTCGGCGAAGAGGGCGTGAGGGCCGGTCATGGAGGCGAGCGTGGGGTTGTCGAGGACGTGGGAGACGTGGGAGACGTGGGAGGTGTCGCCCCCGATGTACGCGTCGGCCTCAACGTGAGTACCGGCCCCGACGTGCGTGTCCGCGTGCCCGGGGGCGCTCCGCGCGTGCCCCGCCTGCTGCGGGAGGTCCGCCGGGCGGCGGGACCCGGTCGCGGCCGGCCCGAGCACGTCGGCTGTCTTCATCGGATCGCTCATGCGGTCCTGCCTCCGTGTTCCGGGGAAGCGATCCGTTCGGGCATCCTCGTCCTCGTTTCCGTCGTGCCGTGGCCGGCGCACCCGAGCCGGCTCTCAGATGCCAAGGAAGAGCGGCGGACGACTATTCCCGCGACCCGTACGGAATTCGTGCGCGTCCCCCTGTCCGACCCGCTGACCAGGGGCGGAACACCCACGGCGACAACGTACGGTTGAACCATGAACGTCACCCGAGGCTTCACGGGCCGCCGGCGGGCCCACAACCCCGGACTTCCCCCGGGGCAGTACGACGCCGGCGACGACTGGCCCGTCCTGTCCGCCGAGGTCACCCCCGACCTGGCGCCCGCCGACTGGTCCCTGCGCGTCGACGGGCTGGTGGAGCGGCCGCACACCTGGGGCTGGGACGAGGCACGGGCGCTGACCGCGTCGGCGTACGAGGGCGACATCCACTGTGTGACGGGCTGGTCGAAGTTCGGGGTCCGGTTCGGCGGCGTCTCGCTCGACACCTTCTTCGATGTGGTGCGCCCCCATGGGTCCGCCACCCATGCCGTCGCCCGCTCGCACACCGGCTACACCACGAACCTGCCGCTCGCGGACCTCACCGGCGGACGGGCCTGGATCGCCTGGGACTACGACGGCGAGCCGCTCGCGCCCGAGCACGGCGGTCCGGCACGGCTGGTGGTGCCGCATCTGTACTTCTGGAAGAGCGCCAAGTGGATCGCGGGCATCACACTCCTCGACCACGACGAGCCGGGTTTCTGGGAGGGCAACGGCTACCACGAGCGGGGAAATCCCTGGGAGGAGCAGCGGTACTCCGGTGACTGAGCCGATGTCCGAGACGATGAGCGCGGGCCCCGGCGCGATGACCGCAGGTCCCGGCACCACGACCACGGGACCCGGCGCGATGACCACAGGCCCTGGCACGACGACCACGGGACCCGGCGCGGCGCCCGCTCCCCCGGCGCCCGCGCGACGCTTCGCGGTCCCCGGGCGCATCGCCGTGAGCCAGCAGGTGGCGACGGCCTGGCAGACGGCGACGCTGACCGGGATCCGGCGCGAGACGCCGCACGCGGCCACCTTCCGCCTCGCGGTCCCGCACTGGGCGGGGCATCTGCCCGGACAGCATCTGATGCTGCGGCTGACCGCCGCGGACGGCTATGTGGCGCAGCGCCACTACTCGATCGCGTCCGCGCCGGACGATTCCGGACACATCGAGCTGACCTTGGACCGGGTGCCGGACGGCGAGGTCTCGGGCTGGTTCCACACGGCGGCCAGGCCCGGCGACACGGTGGAGGTGCGCGGCCCGCTGAGCGGCTTCTTCGCCTGGCCGGGCGATCGGCCCGCGCTGCTGCTCGGGGCCGGTTCCGGGGTCGTACCGCTGATGTCGATGGTGCGGCACCACCGGGCGCGGGGTCTGTCGGTGCCGCTGCGCATGCTGGTGTCGGCGCGCAGCTCCGAGGAATTGATCTACGCCCGGGAGCTGGGCGCGGAGACGACGGCCGTGTTCACGCGCAGTGCCCCGGCGGGGACGCCGGTGGGTCGTATGGCGGCCGCACATGTGGCGCCGCTCCTGGCCGAGGCGCCTGCCCATGGATGGGAGGCCTATGTGTGCGGCTCCAACGGGTTCGCCGAGCACGCCTCCCGGCTGCTGGTCGCGGCCGGGCAGCCGGTGGACCGGATCCGCATCGAGCGCTTCGGCTGAGCAGGCGGTGCCGGGCCCCGGGCGGGCGCTCGGGGCCGCCCGACCGCGCCGACGGCGTGATCTCGGGGCTGCCCTCGGGGCGCAGGCCGTCGGCCGCGCTCCAGAGGGCCTGAAGTCGCGGTACACCGGGTGGGCGAGATGCGTCGTACGGGGTACGAAACGGGTGTGGACGTTCGTGCGCGGGTGACGGCGGGCCGGTGACCCGGTCCGTCCGGTCCTCCGGCTCCGGCCCACGGCGAGGAGGTGGCCATGCGGACCCAGGTGCCCGGCTGGCGCTGGCGGCGCAATCCGCTGCGGCGCCGTTCGGACGTCGTGGAGGCGTGGACGGTGCTGGTGGTCGCCGTCCTGCTGTTCGTGGTCGCGCCCCTCGCCGGGGTGGCGGCGGGTCTGTACGCCCATGACCGGGCCGAGACCCTCGCGCGGACGCAGCGGGCCGAGCGGCACCAGGTGCACGCGACGGTGGTCGGCACCGCCTCCCGGCGGCTGCCCGCCGCAAAGGGCGACCGTGAGCACCCGTACCGCGCGCAGGTCCGCTGGACCGAGCCGGGCAAGGGCACCCGTACCGCGATGGCCCGGGTGCCGGGCGGGACCCGGGCCGACGACGTGGTGACCGTCTGGTTCGACAGCAGGGGACGCAGCGTGGCCCCGCCGCCCAGCAGGGTCGCGGTGTGGCAGCACACGGTCACCATCGGCGTGTGCGCGGTGGGCGGCGCGGCGGGGGTGGTGCTCCTCGGCCACGCCCTGGAGCGCCGGATCGCGCTGCGGCACCGGCTGGACGAGTGGGAACGGGAGTGGGCCCGTACGGGCCCGAGGTGGACCCAGCCCCGGGCCTGACGGGACGAGGTGCCGATTCTCCTCACCGGCCCGCCCGCAATACGGTGGCCCCACGTACCCTCCTTCCCTCCCTCTCCACCAAGGCGGTTGTCGATGGCATTGTTCGACCTCCCTCTCGACGAGTTGCGCACGTACCGCGCGAAGTCCGGCGCCCCGGAGGACTTCGACGTCTTCTGGAGCAAGACGCTCCAGGAAGCCCGTGAGCACGACCTGGACGCCCGGTTCGAGCCGGTGGACACCGGGCTGACCACGGTGCGGGTGTACGACGTGACGTTCGCCGGGTTCGGTGGTCACCCGGTGAAGGGCTGGCTGCGGCTGCCGGCCGGTGCCCTGGAACCACTGCCGCTGGTGGTCGAGTTCATCGGCTACGGCGGCGGGCGCGGCCTGCCGCACGAGAACCTGCTGTGGGCCTCGACGGGCCGGGCCCACTTCGTGATGGACACCCGTGGGCAGGGCAGCGGGTGGGGCGGCGGGGGCGGCACCGCGGATCCGGTGGGTGCCGCGCCGGCCTATCCCGGGTTCATGACCCGGGGCATCGACGCTCCCGAGAACTACTACTACCGCCGCGTGTTCACGGACGCCGTGCGGGCGGTGGAGGCGGCCCGCTCGCACCCGCTCACCGATGCCTCGCGGACCGTCGTGATCGGCGACAGCCAGGGCGGCGGCATCACGATCGCCGTCGGCGGTCTCGTCCCGGACCTGGCGGCCGTCGCCCCGGACGTCCCGTTCCTGTGCGACTTCCCGCGTGCGACGACGCTGACGGACCGTCACCCGTACCGGGAGGTGGCCCTGTTCCTCAAGACGCACCGCGGGCACACGGCCGACGCGCTGCGCACCCTCTCCTACTTCGACGGCGTGCACTTCGCCGCGCGAGGCCGGGTCCCGGCCCTGTTCTCGACGGGCCTGGAGGATCAGACCTGCCCGCCGTCGACCGTGTTCGCGGCGTTCAACGCCTGGGCGCACGAGGACAAGGCGATCGAGGTGTACGACTTCAACGACCATGAGGGCGGCGGCCCGTTCCACGAGCAGCGCAAGCTGCGCTGGCTGCGGTCGTACGCCTGACGGTCCCCCTGCCGGCGAGGGGGCCGGGCCGGGCTCTGTCCGCGCACTTCCCACCAGTCCGACCAGTCAGTATGTTCGGGTCGCCCGGGTCCCCGCGTCGCGGACCGGGCTTTCCGGCGACGACGGAGGTTCGATGTCCGCGCACGACACACAGGTTCACGGCCACTGCGACCCGCGGTTCGCCGCGGTGCGGGAGGCCTTCGAGGAGAACTTCCGGGAGCGTGACGAGCTGGGCGCCGCGGTGGCGGTGACCGTCGGCGGTGAGCCGGTGGTGGACCTGTGGGGCGGCTGGGCGGACGTGGACCGCACCCGTGCGTGGGAGCGGGACACGGTGGTCAACGTGTGGTCGACCACCAAGGGCCCGGTGGCGCTGTGCGCGCACATCCTCGCCGACCGGGGACTGCTGGACTTCGACCGTCCGGTGGCCGCGTACTGGCCGGAGTTCGCGGCGGCGGGCAAAGAGGGGGTGCTCGTCCGGCATCTGCTGTCGCACCGCGCCGGACTGGCCGGCCTGCGGGAGCCGCACTCGCTGGAGCAGCTCTACGACTGGGAGTTGACGACCGCACGGCTGGCCGCCATGGAGCCGTGGTGGGAGCCGGGCACGCGGTCCGGGTATCACGCGCTGACGTACGGCTTCCTGGTCGGCGAGGTGGTGCGGCGCGTCTCGGGCATGCGGCCGGGGGCGTTCCTGGAGCAGGAGGTGACCGGGCCGCTCGGGATCGACTTCACGATCGGCCTGCCGGAGAAGGAGTCCGGCCGGGCGGCCGAACTGGTGCACGCGTGGAACGCGGCCTCCGGCGAACAGGCCGCCGTTTTCAGCCAGTTGCACCCCGCCGCGATCGCCGCGCTGACGAACCCGCCGGTGGGCGCGGCGCAGGCGAACACGCCCGAGTGGCGGGCCGCGGAGATCCCGGCGGCCAACGGGCACGGCACCGCGCGGGCCGTCGCCGCGCTCTACGGCGTCTTCGCCGGTCGCGGCTCCTACGGTGGCCGGCGGATCCTGTCGGCCGAGGCGGCGGAGCGCGTGCGCGAGGGGCAGGGCGCGTGCCGTGATCTCGTGCTGGGGGCGGGTTTCGAGCACGAGACGGAGATCGGACTCGGCCTGTGGCTGAGCGGCCCGGACGGCGCGTACGGCCCCGATCCGCGCGCCTTCGGACACGACGGCTTCGGGGGTTCCTGCGGGCTCGCCGATCCGGACGCGGGCGTCTCGCTCGGCTACACGATGAACCGGATGGGCCCGCACATCGCGGACGACCCCCGCAAGATGGCCCTCGTGGAAGCCCTCTACCGGGTCCTGTGACGCCGGGTCGCACGGGCGGGTCTCGGCCGAACCGGCGGGCCCCGTGATGTGGACCAATGCTGGATGTGGTCGCGCAATGAGCCCGGCGAACGGCTGCGCGGTGAACGGCTGCCCGGCAAGCGGCACTTGGCCTCTTGGTCACGCCGTTCGGGGCCAGCCGGGAGACGGTCCGGCAAGCGCTGGAGGTCCTGCGGCACAGCTGCGGGATCGCCATCGGCCGGCGGGGCAGCCATGTCACGCGTTCTCGGCGATGGCGCTGTCCGAGGTCGAGAATCCGGGCCGCTACCGCGACCGGGCCGACCTACCTGTGGTGAACGCCGAACAGGACGTCCGGGACTACGAGTTCACGCTTTCCGCACCGGGGTGAGCCCTGTTTCACGGTGGGCCACGACCAGGCGGACGCGGGGGCTGTTGTCAGCGCGCTGCCCGAACTCGGGCAGGGCCCGCAGTTCGACGCCGAAGCCGGCGCGCCTCAACTCGCCCATGACGTCGCCGAGTCTAAAGGCCCGGTAGTACATGACGAACGGTGGCCGCCACACGGCGTTGCGCACGCGCATCACCGCGTCGAAGCCGAGCAGCATCCAGAACGCGGCGCTCGTCGGGCGGGGCGGGGCGAGGACGGGGAAGGCGAACCGGCCCCCGGGCCGCAGTGCCGTGTGGACCTGCGCGAACAGTCCGGGCAGTTCCCGCGGCAGGAAGTGCCCGAACGCGCCGAAGCTGACCACCAGGTCGAAGGCGGCCGTGAACGGCAGGGCGCGCGCGTCCGCACGCACCCAGGCGACGTCCGGGCCACCGGAACGCGCCCGGAGCCCCTGCGCCGCGGCCTCGCTCCGCCGCCGGGCGACCTCCAGCATGCCCGCGCTGAAGTCGACCCCCGTGACGCTGCGGCGGCACAGCCCGGTCAGCACCTCAAGACCGGCGCCCGTGCCACAGCACAGGTCGAGACCGTCCTCGAACGGGCCGAGCCGGTCCAGCGCCTTCGCCACGGACTCCAGGACGGCGTCGGGCGTGCGGAAGGGGGTGTGGTCGAACTTCGGGGCGAGCAGGTCGTATCCGTGCTCGACGGACGACAGCGCCTGGACGGCGAGTTCACGCAGCGTGGGACCCTCGGGGCTGAACATCCCGCCAGCCTAGGGGCAGACGCCGCTGCAGTCCTCCAAGCCTCAGTCCTCCAAGCTTCGGCCCTCCAAGCTGCAGTCCTCCAAGCTTCGGTCCTCCAACTGGTCCAAGATGGCCTGGCGTCCGTCCTCACCGGCAGCGGCCCGGGAATATCCGCGCTCGGTGTCCTGTTGACGGCCGCGAGAGCACCGGTATAGTGCGATCAGCGCAGGTGCGCGTCCCGTCGTTCGGGCGCCGTTGCCGCTCTCTTCTCACCCAGCCCTCGTGCCGACGGTTTCCGTCCGGTGCGGGCTTCTTCTCGGCACCACCTCGTGACCAGGGCTTCATCGCCGTACCCGAGGTGCCGTCCGCGCCGCCCGGAGGCAGGCCTCTCCGCCTCCCGCTCGCGGCATCCCCCATCCCTTCCGTTCTCCGTTTCCCCGAGACCGTCCACGAAAGGACGTCCCCTCATGACACCCCCTGTGTCAACCTCACACCGCTTGAGCGAGCGGTTGTGGGGTTGTGAGACGTTGAAGTCCGCCGTGCCGGTCGGGCTGGTAGGGC
>NZ_JBICZA010000046.1:0-50453 GCF_043201585.1 Streptomyces sp. NPDC048297 | reverse complement strand
CTTTGTACTCACCCTCTCGGGCTTTCCTCCGGGCGCTTCCCTTCGGTCTTGCGTTTCCGACTCTATCAGATCTTTTCTCGACCCGATTTCCTCGGCGCTTTCCAGGTTTCCGCTCTCGCGTTTCCCTTTCCGGCGTTTCCGACTCTATCAGATCCTCGCGGTGTCTGATTCCCCGTCAGAGGGGGCTGTCTTCCTGGCTGTTGGGCCGTTCGGACTTCCCAGACCTTAGCGGATCAGCTCGGCAGTTCCTAATCGGGCCGCCGGCCCCGATCGAATTACATTCGGCCGCGCCGAATGGAGTCCCGATCGGGAGATCGTGCTGGTGGTTGGGGTGCCGCTTTCGCGGCGAAGGTGCCACCACAGAACCGTTCCGGCTCCGGGGCAGACATGGAACTCTACGTGCGGGGCACAGGGGTGTCAACCCCGTCTGTCAAGATTTTTTCATCCGAACGGGCGAGTGGGGCCCCTCGACGCGTGTCGAGGGGCCCCACTGCTGGTCGGCGTGCGGGTCGGACCTGGACGGTCAGACCTCGACGACGACCGGAAGGATCATCGGGCGCCGACGGTAGGTGTCGGAAACCCACTTGCCGAGCGTGCGGCGGATGAGCTGCTGGAGCTGGTGCGGCTCCACGACGCCGTCCTGGGCGGAGCGCTCCAGGACTTCGCTGATCTTCGGGAGGACGGCCGCGAAGGCCGAGTCGTCGATGCCGGAGCCGCGGGCCTGCACATGCGGGCCGCCGGTGATCTTGCCGGTGGAGGAGTCCACCACCACGAAGACCGAGATGATGCCCTCGTCGCCGAGGATCTTCCGGTCCTTGAGGGCCGGCTCGCCGACGTCGCCGACGGAGAGGCCGTCGACGTACACATAACCGGCCTGGACCTTGCCGGCGATCTTCGCCTTGCCCTCGATCATGTCGACGACCACGCCGTCCTCGGCGATGACGATCCGGTCGTGCGGAACGCCGGTCATCGCGCCCAGTTCGGCGTTGGCCCGCAGATGGCGCCATTCGCCGTGGACGGGCATCAGGTTCTTCGGGCGGCAGATGTTGTAGAAGTACAGCAGCTCGCCCGCGGACGCGTGGCCGGAGACGTGGACCTTGGCGTTGCCCTTGTGGACGACGTTGGCGCCCCAGCGGGTCAGGCCGTTGATCACGCGGTAGACCGCGTTCTCGTTCCCGGGGATGAGGGACGAGGCCAGGATGACCGTGTCGCCCTCGACGATCCGGATCTGGTGGTCACGGTTGGCCATGCGGGACAGGGCCGCCATCGGTTCGCCCTGGGAGCCCGTGCAGACCAGGACCACCTTGTCGTCCGGGAGGTCGTCCAGGGTCTTGACGTCGACCACCAGGCCCCCCGGCACCTTCAGATAGCCGAGGTCCCGTGCGATGCCCATGTTGCGGACCATGGAGCGGCCGACGAAGGCGACCTTGCGGCCGTACTCCTGTGCCGTGTCCAGGATCTGCTGGATGCGGTGGACATGGCTGGCGAAGCTCGCGACGATGATCCGCTTGCGGGCGCCGGCGAAGACCTGGCGCAGCACGTTGGAGATGTCGCGCTCGTGCGGGGTGAAGCCGGGTACCTCGGCGTTCGTGGAGTCGCTGAGGAGGAGGTCGATCCCCTCCTCGGACAGCCGGGTGAACGCGTGCAGGTCGGTGAGGCGGTTGTCCAGCGGGAGCTGGTCCATCTTGAAGTCGCCGGTGTGCACCACCATGCCGGCGGGGGTGCGGATGGCGACCGCCAGGGCGTCCGGGATGGAGTGGTTGACGGCGACGAACTCGCAGTCGAAGGGGCCGATGCGCTCGCGGTCCCCGGCCGCCACCTCAAGGGTGTACGGGCGGATCCGGTGCTCCTGGAGCTTGGCCTCGATGAGCGCGAGGGTCAGCTTGGAGCCGATCAGCGGGATGTCCGGCTTCTCCCGGAGCAGGAACGGGACGCCGCCGATGTGGTCCTCGTGGCCGTGCGTGAGGACGATGCCCTCGATGTCGTCGAGGCGATCCCGGACGGACGAGAAGTCCGGCAGGATCAGGTCGATTCCGGGCTGCTCCTCCTCAGGGAAGAGCACTCCGCAGTCGACGATCAGAAGGCGGCCGTCGTATTCGAAGACGGTCATGTTCCGGCCGATCTCGCCGAGGCCGCCGAGCGGGGTGACACGCAGGCCGCCCTTGGGCAGCGGCGGGGGCGGGCCGAGTTCAGGATGCGGATGACTCAAAAGACTCTCCTCACCACACGCGCCACGTACCGGTGGCACGTGGCGCGCATGACGTTCGTGCAGAAGCAGTTGTCGTTGTGGATGCGGGCACCGGTGGCCCGCTGTGCTGTTGTCGGATTCAGTTGTGAAGCTTGTGAGGCCGGTGGAGCCTGTGGAGCTGGTGGAGCCTGCTGAGCTCGTGGAGCTGGTCGAGCTCGGGTGGTGCCAAGTCTGTTGTCAGAGCTGTACCCCGCCGGCGGCAAGATCGATCTTGAGCTGGGCAATCTCCTCGGGCGAGCACTCGACCATGGGGGGGCGCAGCGGTCCGGCGGGCAGGCCCTGGAGGGCGAGCGCGGCCTTGGTGGTCATGACGCCCTGGGTGCGGAACATGCCGGTGTAGACCGGGAGCAGCTTCTGGTGGATCTCGGTGGCCTTGACGACGTCGCCCGAGGTGTACGCGTCGACGAGGGCGCGCAGGTCGGGGGTGACGAGGTGGCCGACGACCGAGACGAAGCCGACCGCGCCCACGGACAGCAGGGGCAGGTTGAGCATGTCGTCGCCGGAGTACCAGGCGAGGCCGGACTGGGCGATGGCCCAGCCGGCGCGGCCCAGGTCGCCCTTGGCGTCCTTGTTGGCGACGATCCGGGGGTGCTCCGCGAGCCGGACGAGGGTCTCCGTGTTGATCGGGACACCGCTGCGGCCGGGGATGTCGTAGAGCATGACCGGCAGGCCGGTGGTGTCGGCGACGGCCGTGAAGTGCCGGTAGAGGCCCTCCTGCGGAGGCTTGTTGTAGTACGGCGTCACGACCAGGAGGCCGTGGGCGCCGATGCGCTCGGCCTCGCGGGCCAGTTCGATGCTGTGGTGGGTGTCGTTGGTGCCGACGCCGGCCACGACGTGGGCGCGGTCGCCGACGGCCTCCAGGACGGCTCGTACGAGGTCCGATTTCTCCGCGTCGCTGGTGGTCGGGGACTCGCCGGTGGTGCCGTTGACGATCAGGCCGTCGTTGCCTGCGTCCACCAGGTGGGTGGCGAGCCGCTGCGCGCCGTCGAGGTCGAGTGCGCCGTCCGCCGTGAAGGGCGTGACCATGGCGGTGAGGACCCGCCCGAAGGGGGTCTGCGGAGTCGAGGTCGGAGCCATGGGTAACACGCTACTCGGTGCGCAATCCGGGGTCTGCCCTTGGGGTGCCGGGAAAGTCAGGACAAATATGGAGCCCGGCACTGCCTGCTCGGGGGTTCAAGCAGTGCCGGGTCCGTTTGATCAGGCTAGATGAACTTCTCCAAATGCCGCAATACGGACACTTCGGGCGGCTGATCCGTACATCCGTTCCGCGCGGGGGAACAGGGCTTCGCTACGGGGCCACACGGCCGTTCGCATTGAAGGCGGCGTAGGTGAGCGGCATGAGCCGGGCCCACTCCTGCTCCATCTTCTCGCCGACCATCTCGATCTCCCGTTGCGGGAAGGACGGCACCTTGGCCAGCTCGTGCTGGGTGCGCAGACCGAGGAAGTGCATCAGCGAGCGGGCGTTGCAGGTGGCGTACATCGAGGAGAAGAGGCCGACGGGGAGCACCGCGCGGGCGACCTCGCGGGCGACACCCTCGGCGAGCAGCTTCTGGTAGGCCGCGTACGCCTGCTCGTAGCTCTCGGCCAGGGTGCTGCTCACCGCCTCGTACTGGGCCGGGGTGCCCTCGACGAAGACGTACTTGCCCGGACGGCCCTCCTGGACGAGCTTGCGGGAGGTGTCGGGGACGTAGAAGACCGGCTCCAGCTCCCGGTAGCGGCCCGACTCCTCGTTGTACGACCAGCCCACGCGGTGCCGCATGAACTCGCGGAAGACGAAGATCGGGGCGCTGATGAAGAAGGTCATCGAGTTGTGCTCGAACGGGCTGCCGTGCCGGTCGCGCATCAGGTAGTTGATCAGCCCCTTGGAGCGCTCGGGGTCCTTCTTCAGCTCGTCCAGGGACTGCTCGCCGAGCGTGGAGACACGGGCGGCGAAGAGGACGTCGGCATCCGACGCGCTGGACTTCACGAGCTCGACGGTGACGTCACCGCGCAGGGTGAGCGACTCGGGGGTGGTCACGGGGGTCCTTCCCATCACTTCTTCAGGTTCGCGCCCACTGTACGGGGGACCTCTGACAGTCCCGAAAGACAGACGCGGAGCACACACCCGTCGAGGATTTTTTCGGACATGGGCACCTTTTGTGTCAATCGAGCGTCTGTATGGGTGAGGACCGCACATTCGGCCCCTGAGACGACTTCGAGACGATCCCGAGACGATCCCGAGTGGAGGCGTACGTTCCATGTTCCGACGGCGTGAGCCCGTTCCGTTCGCCTTCCTGGCCGAGGCGAACAGGTTCCGCAGCAATGTCGCTCCCCCGCCCCGCCGGCGGTCCTCCGCCGGGCGAATAGCCGGGCAGTGGCTGCTGGGGCTCACCATCGTGGCCGGGCTCGTGGGCGCGGTGATCATCGGCACGCCCGCCCTGTCCACGCCGTCGAGCACGCCCGCCCAGCAGTCCCAGGCCTCCCAGGGGCACTGACCCTTACGGACGCCCACGGGTGGTGAGCGGCAACGGGGCCGGATAGCCTCACCGGGCACAGCCCACGCGAGGACCGAGTGAGGACCAGCCGTGCCCCTGCCCTTCCTGACGGCCGACCGCACCTTCGACGCGGCGACCGACAGCTCGCTGCCCTACGACGACCGTGACCGCTGGCGGCGCCCCTACCGCCCCGGCCCCTGGCGCGTGGGCGGTGCCGCGCTGGGGCTGCTCCTGTCCTCGTTCGTGCTGTTCGCGGCGGTCCTCATCGCCCTGACCGGATCGGTGTCCTCCGCCGCCGTGGTGCTCGGGCTCGCGCTGGCGATCATCGCCTCCGCGCTGCGGGTGCTGCGCATGGGCGTGTGGGTGAGCGCGCGCGGGCTGCGTCACGTGTCCTTCCTGATGACGCGCACGGTGCCCTGGAGGCGCGTGGTCTCGGTGCGCACGGCACAGCAGCCGGTGCGCCTGCTCGGGCTGCCCCGCACGGTGCAGGGACAGGCCCTCACGTTCGTCCGCAAGGACCGGGCTCCCGAGGACACCGATCCGCTGCTCACCACGCACACGCTGGACTTCCTGAACCGCCCCTCGGCCTTCGACCGGGCGGCGGACACCGTGGAGGCGTGGGCGGCGGAGTACGTGCGCCCGTGACCCCGTGACCCCGTAGGCCATCGCAGAGGGGCCGGCCCGCTCGGTGCGGACCGGCCCCTCTGCCGTGCGTCGTTGTCGTCGGCGTTGTCGTCCGCCGTTGTCGTGCGTCCGGGTCAGGCCTGGACGGGACGGCCGTCGTGCAGGGCGATGGCGCGCTGCATGGCCTTGCGGGCGCGTGGGGTGTCGCGGGCGTCGTGGTAGGCGACGGCCAGCCGGAACCAGCTGCGCCAGTCGTCCGGGGCCGCCTCCGTCTCCGCCTTGCGCTTGGCGAACACCTCGTCGGCCGAGTCACGGTCGATCCGGCCTCCCGCGGTGCGCTTGAGCTCGTCGACGGGCAGTCCGCCCTCGGCGTCGAGTTCGGCGGCGAGCTGGTTGGCCTTGCGGACGAACTGGGTGTTCTTCCACAGGAACCACAGTCCGATGACCGGCAGGATGAGCACCGCCACGCCGAAGGTGACGGTGAGCAGCGTGCCGGACTGGATGAGCATCACGCCGCGGCTGCCGACCAGTACGAAGTAGAAGAGCAGGACGGCGGCCGTGACGAGGTAGGTGATCTTCGCGCGCATGAGGTGTCCGGGTTCAGCCCAGGTCGAGGAAGTTTTCCAGGCCGAAGGTCAGGCCCGGGGTGGACACCACGCGGCGGACGCCGAGCAGGATGCCCGGCATGAAGCTGCTGTGGTGCAGGGAGTCGTGGCGGATGGTGAGGGTCTCGCCCTCGGCGCCGAGCAGCACCTCCTGGTGGGCCAGGAGGCCGCGCAGCCGTACGGCGTGCACCGGGACGCCGTCGACGTCAGCGCCGCGCGCGCCGTCCAGGGCGGTGACCGTGGCGTCCGGCGCCGGGGCGGTGCCGGCGGCCCGGCGGGCCTCGGCGATGAGCTGGGCCGTACGGGTGGCGGTGCCGGAGGGGGCGTCCACCTTGTTCGGGTGGTGCAGTTCGACGACCTCGACCGACTCGAAGTAGGGCGCGGCGATCTGCGCGAACTTCATGGTCAGGACGGCCCCGATGGAGAAGTTCGGTGCGATGAGCACGCCCGTCTCCGGGAACTGGGCGAGCCAGCCCCTCAGCTGCGCGAGGCGGTCGTCGGTCCAGCCCGTCGTACCGACGACGGCGTGGATGCCGTGGCGCACGCAGAAGTCGAGGTTGCCCATGACGGAGGCGGGGGTGGTCAGCTCGACGACGACCTGGGCGCCGGCCTCCGCCAGCGTCTCCAGCCGGTCGCCGCGGCCGAGGGCGGCGACCAGCTCCATGTCCTCGGCGGCCTCGACCGCCCGTACCGCCTCGGACCCGATGCGGCCCTTGGCACCGAGGACCGCCACGCGCAGCTTGCTCATCTCTTGCTTCCTTACCGAAGACGGGTGTTAGGCGACGGCGTCGTGCAGCCGTGCGGCCTGCTTGTCCTTCAGCGGGCCTATGACGGACAGGGACGGGCGCTGTCCCAGGATGTCGCGGGCGACCGACCGGACCTCGTCCGGGGTGACCGCGGCTATCCGGCCCAGCATGTCGTCGACGGACATCTGCTCGCCCCAGCACAGCTCGCTCTTGCCGATACGGTTCATCAGCGCGCCCGTGTCCTCGAGGCCGAGGACGGTGGAGCCCTGGAGCTGGCCGATGGCGCGGTTGATCTCGTCGTCCGAGAGACCGTTCGCTGCGACCTTGTCGAGCTCGTCGCGGCAGATCTTCAGCACGTCGTGCACCTGGCTCGGCCGGCAGCCGGCGTACACGCCGAACAGGCCGCAGTCGGCGAAGCCGGAGGTGTACGAGTACACGCTGTAGCACAGGCCGCGCTTCTCGCGGACCTCCTGGAACAGCTTGGACGACATGCCGCCGCCCAGGGCCGTGTTCAGGACGCCCATGGCCCAGCGGCGCTCGTCGGTGCGGGCGAGGCCCGGCATGCCGAGGACGACGTGGGCCTGCTCGGTCTTGCGTCCGGTCAGCTCGACGCGGCCGGACGTGCGGATCGTACGGCTGCCGTTGCGCGGGGCGATGGGGTGGGCGTCGAGGTTCTTGAAGGCGCCCGCCTTCTCGAAGGCCGCGCGGACCTGTCGTACGACCTTGTCGTGGTCGATGTTGCCGGCGCAGGCGACCACGAGGTGCGTCGGGTCGTAGTGCTTCTTGTAGAAGCGGCGGATGCGGTCGGCGCTGAGGGCGTTGACCGTGTCGACGGTGCCGAGGACCGGGCGGCCGAGGGGGTTGTCGCCGAACATGGTGTGCGCGAACAGGTCGTGCACACAGTCGCCCGGGTCGTCCTCGGTCATCGCGATCTCCTCGAGGATCGCGCCCCGCTCGACATTGACGTCGTCTTCGAGGATGAGCGAGCCCGTGAGCATGTCGCAGACGACGTCGATGGCGAGCGGCAGGTCGGTGTCGAGCACGCGCGCGTAGTAGCACGTGTACTCCTTGGCCGTGAACGCGTTCATCTCGCCGCCGACGGCGTCGAGGGCGGCGGAGATGTCCAGCGCGGACCTGCGGCCGGTGCCCTTGAAGAGCAGGTGCTCCAGGTAGTGCGTGGCCCCGTTCAGGGACGGTGTCTCGTCGCGGGAGCCGACGTGTGCCCAGATGCCGAAGGTGGCCGAGCGCACGGAGGGCAGGGTCTCGGTGACGATGCGCAGTCCCCCCGGGAGGGTGGTCTTGCGGACCGTGCCGATGCCGTTCTGCCCCTTGATGAGGGTTTGGGTACGGGCGACGGCCCGCGCCTCCGAAGAGGTGCGGGCCGTCGCCTGCGAGCTGCGGGACGTCACTGGTCGGCGTCGTCCTTCTTCGTCTCGTCGCCGTCCTCGCCCTCGATCACGGGGATGAGGGAGAGCTTGCCGCGGGAGTCGATCTCGGCGATCTCGACCTGGACCTTCTGGCCCACACCGAGGACGTCCTCGACGTTCTCCACGCGCTTGCCGCCGGCGAGCTTGCGGATCTGCGAGATGTGCAGCAGACCGTCCTTGCCGGGCAGCAGGGAGACGAACGCACCGAAGGTGGTCGTCTTGACGACCGTACCCAGGTAGCGCTCGCCGACCTCGGGCATCGTCGGGTTGGCGATGCCGTTGATCGTGGCGCGGGCGGCCTCCGCCGAGGGACCGTCGGCGGCACCGATGTAGATCGTGCCGTCGTCCTCGATGGTGATCTCGGCGCCCGTGTCCTCCTGGATCTGGTTGATCATCTTGCCCTTGGGGCCGATGACCTCACCGATCTTGTCGACCGGGATCTTGACGGTGATGATCCGCGGGGCGTGCGGGGACATCTCGTCGGGCCGGTCGATGGCCTCCATCATCACGTCGAGGATGTGGAGACGGGCGTCGCGGGCCTGCTTGAGGGCCGCGGCCAGGACAGAGGCCGGGATGCCGTCCAGCTTGGTGTCGAGCTGGAGGGCGGTCACGAACTCCTTGGTGCCGGCGACCTTGAAGTCCATGTCACCGAAGGCGTCCTCGGCACCGAGGATGTCGGTGAGGGCGACGTAGTGCTTGTCGCCGTCGACGTCCTCGGAGATCAGACCCATGGCGATACCGGCGACGGGGGCCTTCAGCGGCACACCGGCGTTCAGCAGCGACATGGTGGAGGCGCAGACCGAGCCCATGGACGTCGAGCCGTTGGAGCCGAGGGCCTCGGACACCTGACGGATCGCGTAGGGGAACTCCTCGCGCGTCGGCAGCACCGGCACGATCGCGCGCTCGGCGAGCGCGCCGTGGCCGATCTCGCGGCGCTTCGGGGAGCCGACGCGGCCGGTCTCACCGACGGAGTACGGCGGGAAGTTGTAGTTGTGCATGTAGCGCTTGCGGGTCACCGGGGAGAGGGTGTCCAGCTGCTGCTCCATGCGGAGCATGTTCAGGGTGGTGACGCCCAGGATCTGGGTCTCGCCACGCTCGAACAGCGCGGAGCCGTGCACCCGCGGGATGGCCTCGACCTCGGCGGCCAGCGTGCGGATGTCGGTGACACCGCGGCCGTCGATGCGGGTCTTCTCCTTGATGACGCGCTCGCGGACCAGCTTCTTGGTCAGGGCGCGGTAGGCGGCGGAGATCTCCTTCTCGCGGCCCTCGAACTCCGGCAGGAGCTTCTCGGCGGCGAGCGCCTTGACGCGGTCCAGCTCGGCCTCGCGCTCCTGCTTGCCGGCGATGGTGAGCGCCTGGGCCAGCTCGGGCTTGACGGCGGCCGTCAGGGCCTCGAAGACGTCGTCCTGGAAGTCCAGGAAGATCGGGAACTCACCGGTCGGCTTCGCGGCCTTGGACGCGAGGTCGGCCTGGGCACGGCACAGGACCTTGATGAAGGGCTTCGCGGCCTCGAGACCGGCGGCGACGATCTCCTCGGTCGGCGCCTCGGCGCCGCCCTCGACCAGCTTGATCGTGTGGTCGGTGGCCTCGGCCTCGACCATCATGATCGCGACGTCGCCGTCCTCCAGGACGCGGCCGGCGACCACCATGTCGAAGACGGCGTCCTCGAGCTCGGAGTGCGTCGGGAAGGCGACCCACTGGCCGCGGATCAGCGCGACGCGGACGCCGCCGATCGGGCCGGAGAAGGGCAGGCCGGCCAGCTGCGTGGACGCGGACGCGGCGTTGATCGCGACGACGTCGTACAGGTGGTCGGGGTTGAGGGCCATGATCGTGGCGACGACCTGGATCTCGTTGCGCAGGCCCTTCTTGAAGGACGGGCGCAGCGGGCGGTCGATCAGCCGGCAGGTGAGGATCGCGTCCTCGGAGGGGCGGCCCTCGCGGCGGAAGAAGCTGCCGGGGATCTTGCCGGCGGAGTACATCCGCTCCTCGACGTCCACCGTCAGGGGGAAGAAGTCGAGCTGGTCCTTGGGGTTCTTGGAGGCGGTGGTGGCCGACAGCACCATGGTGTCGTCGTCCAGGTACGCCACGGCGGAGCCGGCGGCCTGCTTGGCCAGGCGGCCCGTCTCGAAGCGGATGGTGCGGGTGCCGAAGGCGCCGTTGTCGATGACGGCCTCGGCGTAGTGGGTCTCGTTCTCCACTAGCGTTTTCTCCTCGTCTTCGTCCCTCCTCGCCCGTGTGGCGGGGGGACGGTTGTGGAGCAGCGCGCCGTGCGGTGCGGGCCGGTCTTCGATCGAAGCACCCGGGTTCGCTTTCCCCCGGGAGCCACTACCGAGGACCGGCGGCGGCGAGGCGCGCTCCTCCTCCTCGTTCTGTGTCGTGCGTCATGCGTCGTGCGTCATGCGTTGCGCTACCACACTACAAAGCGTGAGTGACACTCCGCACGTTTCCGCACGTACAGCAAAAAGGGAGCGGCTCCCGATCTGTCACGGGAACCGCCCCCTTCATGGCGTCTTACTTGGCGCCCGCCGCACCGCGGCGGATACCGAGGCGGTCGACCAGCGCACGGAAGCGCTGGATGTCCTTCTTCGCCAGGTACTGCAGCAGGCGACGGCGCTGACCGACCAGGATCAGCAGACCACGGCGGGAGTGGTGGTCGTGCTTGTGGGCCTTGAGGTGCTCCGTCAGGTCGGAGATCCGACGGGACAGCAGAGCGACCTGGACCTCGGGGGAGCCGGTGTCACCCTCCTTGGTACCGAACTCGCCGATGATCTGCTTCTTCGTAGCGGCGTCGAGCGACACGCGTACTCCTCATAGTCTGTGAGTGCCTCCGAGTGCCCCCGGTCTTCATCTCGGGGAAGCTTCCGTTACTCGGGAGGCGGGATCCGCCGGCACGCGTCCTTCGGGGCGGTGGGCTCCGGGGGGCGTGCGGGTACGGCCGTCAGTCAGGGTACCAGTGCCCGGGAGCACCCTTTCCCGGGACCTAGCCGACCATCGACCGTACGTCCGTCAGGACGCCCAGCACGGCGAGGCAGAGCGGGACCAGGGAGAGCAGGACGGTGCTCTCGGCGAGGTCGAGGAAGCGACCCCAGAACGGTGACAGGCCCTTGCTCGGGACGATCAGGCCGATCGCCATGACCAGTGCGGCCCCGGCGGCGACGGCCGCCGTGAGCCAGGCGGTACGCAGGTCGAGAGCCCCACGGTCGTCGTGGAGGAGGAATTCGGTGAGGGCGCCGGCGGGCGGGTTCAGGGCGAGGCCGAGCAGCAGCAACGCGATCGCCGCGAGACCGGCGACCAGGACGCAGGTGACCTGGGAGGTGTAGCGGAACAGGCGCGCACGGATCAACGCGGCCAGGCCCGCGGCCAGGGCGAGCAGCTGCCCCCAGACGTTGTCGGAGAAGCCGAGGACGGCAGCCGAGGCGACCACCAGCGCCGTCGCGCCACCGACCAGCCCCAGCAGCATGTCGTGGCCCCGCCGCGCCTGTGCGGCGATCCGCTCGGCATCCAGTGGTTCGGCGTCCGCACCCTGCGTGGGGTCAAGGTCGTCGTCGGTGGCCGAGCGCGGTGAGGCATAGCCGATGGGCAGCCGGGCGAAGCGAGCGGAGAGTCCGGGCAGAAAAGCGAGCAGGCCGATCGCCACCGGGGCGCACACCGACGCGGCGGCGGTCGCGGAGGCATCGGCGAGGAGGGCCACGAAGGTGGCCAGAGTCCCGGCCGTGGACAGGAAGGACGTCGCCACGAAAGGCGCGTCACCGCCGGGTGTGAGTACGACGAGGACGACCGACGCCACCAGAACGGCCACACAGCCCAGCATGAACTGGAGCTTTCCCGGTCCCTGTCCCGCCGAGGGGCTGATGATCCCGGAGCCCGCGATCATCAGCAGAGGCAGCACGCCGAGCCCCGACGCGATGGCGGCAGGCCGGTCGCCGTACACGCGTGCGCGAACGCCGGCGAATGCGGTGAGCAGCACGCCAAGACCGGCGGCGATGATTCCGGGCAGCCCGTGCATGTCGTGGCGGACGGGGTCCGAGTACCAGAGGACGAAGCCTGAGAGCAGCAGGAGCAGGGCGCCACCGGTCAGGCCCGCGACGCGCAGCAGTTCGTCGCTCCAGAGATGACGGTCGCGTACGACGGCGGACGCGACGGCGTCCGAGACGTCGTCGTAGACCGTGGGAGGCAGGGACTCGGCGAAGGGGCGCAGGCTGAGGACCTCGCCGTCGAGGACCCGTTCGTCCGCGAGGGTGCGGGAGCTGTCGAGTACCCGGCCGTCACGACGAACGAGGTGGTAGCCGACCGGGGCGCCGACAGCCTGGGTCTGTCCTGTCAGGCGCAGGATCTCCGGGTAGATGTCGGCCACGGCGATGTCCACCGGGAGCGACACGTCGATGCGGCTGTCCGGTGCCACGACGGTGACTCTGCAGAATCCCGTCGCCGCTGTCGTACTCACCTTCACAGACCCCCTGTTCGCGGATGCGCACGCTGCGGGCGTCACCCTACCGGGAGCCCGCGTCGGTGGTGACCAGTAGGATCACGCAACAAGCTGAGGACAGCCGTCGCCACGGGGGTGCCGGTGATCAACCGATCGTCCCTACAGGAGGATTGATGCTCCGGTGAGCCAGATCGTCATCAAGCGCCCGCCACGTGCACTGCCGCCCGAAGTGCCCTCGGACGAGGTGCAATTGGAAGCTCCTCCGGAGCTGCCTCGTGGGCAGCAGGAGGGCATGCTGATGCAGGTCCTGCCCACCCTCGGCATGGGCTCTTCAGTGGTGTTCTACTTCGCCTCACCCAATGCCCATCCGTTCATGCGGATCATGGGTGTGGTGATGCTCGTATCGACGGCTGCGATGGTGGTCTCACAGATCGTCCGCCACCGCCGCGGTACACAAGGGCAAATGTCCGATGTCCGCAGGGACTACCTTCGTTACCTCGCCCAGACGCGCCGTACGGTCCGCAAGACGGCACTGCGCCAGCGCGACGCGCAGCTGTACCTGCACCCCGCCCCGGACCAGTTGTGGGCGCTGGTCGCCGAGGGCAGCCGGGTGTGGGAGAGGCGCATCGGCGACGAAGACTTCGGACAGGTGCGAATCGGTCTGGGGCTGCAGCAGCTGGCCACCCCCTTGGTGGCGCCCGAGACCGCTCCGGTGGACGAACTGGAACCCTTGTGCGCCGGCGCCATGCAGCGATTCCTGGCGGTGCACGGCCAGCTGGACGGTCTGCCCGTGGCACTGTCACTACGCGCCTTCTACCACCTCACGATCTCCGGGGAGCTCGAGTGCGCCCAGTCCGAGGCGCGTGCGCTCGTGTCCCAGGCGACCACCCTGCACTCCCCCGACGACCTGATCGTGGCCGTGGTGGCCTCGAGGAGCGCCGCCGCCCGCTGGGACTGGACGAAGTGGCTGCCGCACTGCCAATTGGCGGGTCAGTTCGACGGGGCCGGCACCCGTCGTCTGTTCAGCGACGACCTGGGTGAACTGGAGCAGCTGCTCGCAGCCCGCCTGGAGGGTCGGCCCCGGTTCAGCCGGAGCGGACAGCCGCTGCTGGACCAGCCGCACATTCTGGTGATCGTGGACGGCGGCGTGGTACCGCCCACGTCCGTGTTCGCAGCGGCGGAGGGCCTGCAGAGTGTGACGATCGTGGAAGTCGTCTCCGGTGAGCTCGAACGGCCCCGGGGCGACCTGTCGATCGTCGTGCGTCCGGAAAGGCTGTGGCTGGACTCCGGTGGCGGTGTCGCCTTCGAAGGCGTGCCCGACGGCCTGTCGGTGCCGGCCGCGGAGGCACTGGCCCGCCAGCTCGCTCCGTTGCGCATGGGCGGTGGCGACGACGACGAACCGCTGCTCGCGAACCTGGACTTCACCGATCTGTTGGGTCTCGGCGACGCGGCTTCCGTGGACGTCAAGCGCACCTGGCGGCCGCGCTCCATGCCGGAGCGGCTGCGCGTGCCGATCGGCGTCGGTGAGGACGGCCAGCCCGTCATGCTCGACCTCAAGGAGGCCGCGCAGGAGGGCATGGGACCACATGGTCTGTGCGTGGGTGCGACCGGCTCCGGCAAGTCGGAGCTGCTGCGCACCCTGGTGCTGGGCCTCGCGGTCACGCACTCCTCGGAGACTCTCAATTTCGTCCTTGCCGACTTCAAGGGCGGCGCGACGTTCGCCGGCATGTCTCAAATGCCGCATGTGGCTGCCGTCATCACCAACCTCGCCGACGACCTCACCCTGGTCGACCGCATGGGAGACGCGATCCGGGGCGAGCTGCAGCGACGTCAGGAGTTGCTCCGCGCGGCCGGCAATTACGCCAACATCCACGACTACGAGAAGGCACGGGCCGCCGGCGCTCCCCTGGAGCCGCTGGCATCACTCGTTCTGGTGATCGACGAGTTCAGCGAGCTTCTGACAGCCAAGCCCGACTTCATCGACATGTTCATCCAGATCGGGCGAATCGGTCGATCCCTGGGTGTGCATCTGCTGCTCGCCTCGCAGCGTCTGGAGGAGGGCCGACTGCGCGGCCTCGACACCTACTTGTCGTACCGAATCGGCCTGCGGACCTTCTCCGCGGCGGAGTCCCGGGCGGCCCTGGGTGTTCCGGACGCGTATCACCTCCCCTCCGTCCCGGGCTCCGGGTACCTGAAGTTCGGTACGGACGAAATGGTGCGCTTCAAGGCGGCGTATGTGTCGGGGGCGTATCGCACGGGTGGGCCCCAGGTCACGCAGGGCAGTCTGCCCATCGACCGCCGGCCGGCGCACTTCACCGCGTTTCCCGTCCCTATGACCTACGCGGCGCCCGACCCGGCGCAGTTGCAGGCTCAGGCGGTCCGTGCGGAGGACGACGCATTGGCCGACACCGTGCTGGACGTGGTCGTGCAGCGTCTTGAAGGCCAGGGTGTTCCGGCCCACCAGGTGTGGTTGCCTCCGCTGGACGAGGCGCCGACGCTGGACCAGTTGCTCCCCGCCCTGGCGACCACCCCCGAGCGCGGCCTTCACACGCCGGACTACACGCGCCTGGGCGGACTGACCGTCCCGCTCGGTCTGATCGACAAGCCGTTCGAGCAGAAGCGCGAGGTGCTCTACCGCGACTTCTCGGGCGCGGCGGGTCACATGATGGTCGTGGGTGGCCCTCAGTCCGGAAAGTCGACGCTCCTGCGCACCCTGGTCTCTTCCTTCGCACTCACTCACACCCCGCACGAAGTGCAGTTCTACTGCCTGGACTTCGGTGGCGGCGGCATGGCCGCCCTGGCGGACCTTCCGCATGTGGGCGGCGTCGCCTCCCGGCTGGACCCCGAGCGAGTCCGCCGCACGGTCGCGGAGGTGGCGGGCATCCTGAACCGCCGCGAGCAGTTCTTCCGCACCAACAACATCGACTCCGTCACGACGTACCGCCGTCGCCGTGCGGCCGGCGAGCTGCCCAGCGAGCCCTGGGGCGATGCCTTCCTCGTCATCGACGGCTGGGGCAATTTCAAGACGGACTACGAAGGCCTCGAAGGCGTCGTCAACGACATCGCGGGCCGAGGCCTCGGCTACGGCATCCACGTCGTCGTCTCGGCGTCGCGCTACATGGAGGTCCGCGCAGCCCTCAAGGACCAGGTTCTGGGGCGGCTGGAGCTGCGTCTGGGCGACGTGATGGATTCCGAGTTCGACCGCAAGGTCGCCGTGAACGTACCGGCCGGTGTGCCCGGCCGGGGACAGGTCCCGGAAAAGCTCCACTTCATGACGGCGCTGCCGCGCGTCGACTCCCGCTCGTCGCCCGACGACCTCGCCGACGCGACAGCGCAGTTCGTGCAGGCGGTGAAGGCCGCCTGGAACGGGCCGGCCGCGCCCGCGGTACGCCTGCTGCCCCGCAAGCTGCCGGCCGACCAGCTTCCCAAAGGCTTCGAGTTCCCGCAGCACGGCATCGCGATCGGTATCGACGAGGCGAACCTGGAGCCCGTCTTCATCGACCTCGACACCGACCCGTTCCTCCTTGTCTTCGGTGAGAGCGAGTCGGGCAAGACCAACCTGCTACGGCTGATCGCCAAGCAGATCGCGGAGCGCTACACACCCGCCGAGGCCCGGATCGTCGTCGGCGACTACCGGCGCTCGATGCTCGAAGCGGTCTCGGAGGAGCACCTGCTCGAATACGCGCCCATGGCGTCGGCGATGCAGGTCCACATGGACGCGATCCGCCAGTTCATGGAGATGCGCGCACCGAAGCCCGACATCACACCGCAGCAGCTTCGCGATCGGAGCTGGTGGACCGGCCCCCAGCTGTTCGTCATCATCGACGACTACGAACTGGTGGCCACCAACTCGGGCAACCCGCTGAGCCAGCTGGTGGAGCACCTTCCCTACGCCCGGGACGTCGGCGTCAAGTTCATCGTCGCCCGCAGCGCGGCCGGCGCCTCCAGGGCCATGTACGAGTCCTTCATGCAGCGGGTGAAGGAGCTGGGCGCGCAGGGAGTGATCCTTTCGGGTGACCCGAGCGAGGGCGACATCCTGGGCACCGTCCGGGCCCGTCCGATGCCGCCGGGCCGTGGCGTGTTCGTTTCCCGCAAGCGGGGGACGTCACTGATTCAGCTGGGGTTGCTTACGCAACGGCATTAGAGTGATTGACCAAGTGTTTACTCCGTTCGACCGAGCGGAGCATACGGGGAGTACGGGGAGGCGACCGAGGTGAGTTCGAACGGGGGCGACAGGTCGAGGAGCGCACCGGACACTGGCAAGTCCTTCGACGGCCTCTCCGGTGTGAACCCTCAAATGGCGCTGGACATCCAGCACAACGCCATGAAGAAGTTCAAGAAGCGCGTGGACGAACTGCTCATCGACCTGGAGAAGTCGGAGGCCGCCCCGGGCAAGGTGGGCGACGACCGCCTGCCCCGCTCCCAGCTGGGCTCCACCCACTTCAAGGAAGCACAGTTCCTCTACGACTCGTACACCATCGTCCACGACGAGTTGGAGAACCTCTCGAAAGCGCTGAGCGCCCAGATCGAGGGGATGGGGCTGGCCGTGCACGCGTCGCGGGTGGGGTACCAGAACCTGGACGAGGACATCAAGGCGCGAATGAAGGCGGTCAACGCCGAGTCGGAGAAGTATTACGACATCGACCGGGATCCGTACGCGGACCAGCGCGACCCGTCGGGAACTTCGTCCACCCACGAAGCCGGAAGCGAGGAGGGTCTGTAATGGGTGAACAGCCCGAGCGACGGGACCCGAAGCTCGCCCGGACCGACTTCGAGTCCATGACCCACGAGCAATTGGCAGCCATGCTCGACGGGGCGAGTTCCACCGGTGCGTCTCACCTGTCCAGCAAGCTCTCCACCGCAGCGTCCACGATCACCAAGATCGGCGACGACTTGATGAAACACGTCAAGAGCCTGGAGTGGCAGGGGCAGGCCGGAGACACGTTCCGCGACTGGGGCGGGCACGCGGCAAGCGCGGCCTTGCACCTGGGACAGTACGCGGAGGTCGCATCCCGCTGGATGGGCACGGTGTCACAGGCAATCGCCGAGGCGAAGGCAGCGATGCCGGAAACATCGGAGACGGCCCAGGCCAAGAAGGATCTTGCGGACGCCCACTCGACCATCGCGGCGGCCAGGGCGCCCGGCGCCCACAACGACCCTGACGCACGAAAGCTGGCCCAGACGGCACAGACCGACGCCACGACTGCTCAGAAGCGCATTGATGCGGCTCGCGGAGAGGCGATCCAGCAGATGCGGAAGTTGGCGCAGACGTACGAGTACTCGGCACAGCAGGTCAATAGCGTGCAGCCGCCTACGTTTTCGCCGCCGGCAGGGAAGACGGGGTCCAATAGTTGGTGGGTCGGGGAAGATCAGCACGTTTCCAGCGGCAGCGCATACGCAGGTACTGGAACGCCGCGAGGTGCGGCTCAAGCGGTCCACACGGGTGGCACAGGTGTTCATCCGGCCGTGCACACCCTTTCGCCCGCCGTCCCCGGCCAGGTCCACCCGAACACGAGTGGTCACTACCCTGAGCAGCCAAAGCCCGTTGAGATGGGTATCGACAGCACCGATACGCTACAGAGAACTCCGACTTCCGGCCCTCCGGCTCCCACTGGCACCGGCATGCCACACCGCGATCTGCCTCTGGCGGAGCAGCCGACGGTCATGCCGCCCGTATCCAGCAATGGTGGGCGTGAACCCGTCCCAAACTCCCCCGGGCGCCTGCCCGCATCCTCGCGGCTTCCGCAGGTCCCCAGAATCGCAAACCCAACTGGGAACCTGCCCCGCATGCCGCGGGAGACTGGGATTGTAGGGGGCCGCCCCGTCAACACTCCTGGACGAGCAACGAATGGCCTCCCACGCGGAACTGTGATCGGCAAAGAGAACGTACAGGGCCGCACTTCTATGGGGCGGGGCATTTCCCCGGGGTCCCCGGTCGCCGAAGGCACCCGCTCGGGCAGCAGCTCAGTCGGTGGCCGTCGCCTCGCGTCGGAGTCCGGTGGGGTCGTCGGTAGCCGCCAAGGCCAACCCGGCCGCACGAGCGGACGCCCATTCACGCCTGGTGGTTCGGGGCTACTCCGATCGTCGAGGGGTACGGCTGACGCAACCCCCGGCTCGACGACCGGCCGCATGGGAGCCACCAATCGAGCCACCGCCTCCAAGAAAGCCCAGCAGGAAAGCCAACGACCGGACTACCTCGTCGAGGACGAAGAGACCTGGACACCGGTTAAACGCCAGACTCCTCCGCCGGTGGTCGACTGAATCCCGGACCACTCCACCACAGGAAGGCATATGCGAACCAGAGGCAAGCGGACACCGTGGCCCCTGTCGACAGCATCGGCTGTTCTAGGCCTGCTCCTCATCGGCATCGCCGTCACCCCCGCCTACGCGGAGTCAGTCCGAGCACGACAGTGGCACCTAGATGCCATGCATGCGCCCGAGATGTGGAAGACCAGCACTGGCCGTGGCATCACGGTGGCCGTCATCGACTCGGGAGTCGATGAATCTTTGATCGACCTCAAGGGCCAGGTACTGGACGGCAAGGACTACTCGACCCAGCGAGGCGACGAACACACCGACTTGGCCGGCCATGGCACTGGCATTGCGGCGCTCATCGCCGCCACCGGTGCACGGGGCTCGCTGGACGGGTCATTCGGTCTCTCACCGGGAGCCAAGATCCTCCCGATTCGCATGCGTTACTCGACCGAGCAATTCGGCCAGGTCGATGAGGGGACAGAGTATGCCCGCACGATGTCCAAGGCCATCCGCTACGCGGCAGACTCCAAGGCTCAGATCATTAACATCTCCATGGCAACTGGGAATTCTCCCGGACGGAAGAACGTCAGTACGCCGGAACTGGCGGCCGCGGTGAAGTATGCCATCGCCAAGGGAAAACTGATCTTCGCTGGCGTGGGCAACAGTGGTGATACGTCCAATCTCCCCCAATACCCGGCTTCCACACCGGGGGTCGTGGGGGTGGGCGCGATCACCAAGCAGATCAAGCGTGCCACGTTCTCTCAGCACGGATCGGAGGTCGACGTCACCGCACCCGGTGTGAACATGTTCCACGCCTGCCCTGGCGGAACGGAGATCTGCGAGGGTCAGGGAACTAGTGCCGCCACCGCCATCGCCTCCGCCTCCGCTGCCCTCATCTGGTCGAAGCATCGCGATTGGACGAACAACCAAGTCTTGCGCGTGCTTGTCAACACCATGAAGAGTAATGAGAAAAGCTGGACGCGAAACGACGACTTCGGCTACGGAATCGTCCGTCCGCGTGTTGCCCTCCAAAACCCAGGCGACCCGGGACCTGCCGACGAATACCCACTTCCTGATCTGGCGGCGGCAGCCGCCAGATCTCCGTCGCCTGAAGCAGCCCAATCCACGGGACCCGCAAGTGCCGGCAACGCCGACGAGACACCCCGAGCCACCGCCGCGAAAGAGAGCGGCGACGGCAGCACTCCGCTGTGGATAGGCCTCGGCATCGCAGCCGCCGTGCTCCTTGGGGCAGCAATCACGGTCCCGATCCTCCGTGCCCGCCGTCGCCAGTTGGCTCCGACTCCCACCGCTCCGCCGATGCCACCCGTGTACCAGCCGTATGCATCGCCCCAGCAGCAGTATCCACCTTTCGGACCACCACAGGCTCAAGTCAATCGCACGCCACCGACTGGGGAAGCGCCGTCTCCACCTCACCAAAACCCATGAGCACGAGGACGCACTCGCTCAGTTATTGGTGATAGCCGAGAGGACAGACATGTCATTCGATGAGATGTGGGGGCAGGCCCGCACAAATGCCGCCGCGCGTCAGCATTCGAGCATGGAACTGAATCAACTCATCGCGGACGGTGGTGGCGGTCGCAGTCCGAAGGACCAACTGCATGTGGATTCCAGCGTGCTCGAGGAACGGGCCAAAAAAGCGGAGACCGTGCGCACAAACTTCAAGGACGCCGACAACAAGACCATGACTGCTACAGGCCGGATTGAGCTGAAAGGGTTCAAGTCCGACCGTGCTGTCGCCACGTTTCAGAAACGATGGCGCTCTCAGATGCAATACATGGACGAACTGCTAGAAAAGGGCGCAGTCGGCAACCTGCGCGTGTCAACGGCCGAATACAAGGCTGAAGAAGAGAAGCGACGTCAAGATATCAAACGCCAGCAGGGCAAGGCAGGCAGCTGATCATGAGCATTAGTTATGCGCAACTCCGATCCGTAGATCTCACTTCACTATCGGACGCAGTAGATGCATGGCGTCGCCTTCCTGGCCACTTCGACACCATCGCACGATCCTTCGGTTCTACGGTCACGAAGGGGCTCAGAGATTCTGACTGGAAGGGAGAAGCTGCCGACGAGGTCTTCGATAAGTTTCCGATGATCGAAAAGCAGATGAAGGCTGCAGCCGATGAGGCGAAAGACATCTGTGCTCTATTCAAAAGCGCACTGGATTCATTCCAAGCGGCCAAGGAAGAGCTGAAGAAGATCGAGAAATACGTCCACGACGACAAATACTTGGAGATCACTACCGAGGGACATGTCTACTGCGACACTTCCAAAGCTCCGAGAGGGCAAGAAGCAGCACTACAAAAGGGCTACCTCGACTCAGTCCATGAGTGCAACAACAGGATCGAAGCTGCACTCCAGGACGCAGATGACGCAGACACAGCTCTTCACTGGGCACTCACAAGGGATGCCAACGGTCGCGAGCAAGGATTCAATACGGAGACGGCAACCAGTATAAGCGAGGCCGAGAAAGAGCGAACGGAGTCCATCAAACAAGCGCGGGCGATGGCGAAACTCGCCCATCTGGGCAATGGAATGAGCACTGCGCAACTACAACACATGAATAAAGTTCTGGTCGAGTACGAAGGCGACCCACTCTTCAATGAGAAGTTCACGACTGGTCTGGGAGCGAAGGGAACTCTCCAGTTCTGGACGGAGATGGCCGACCCTAAGAAAGACCCGTACTCGCAGGGGCCCCACGATCCCAGCGAGGAACGGCTGGGGCAACTCAAAACACTTCAGGGAAATCTCGGAAGGGCACTGGCTTCAGCTACCCATTCCGACAGTGCAGCCATGCGAACATGGGAGAGGGATATAATCGATCTCGGTAGCTCTCATATCGAAAGCCCCAATGCGTCCCCTAGCCCATACGGCTTCCAGGTAATGAGCAATCTCATGCGCCAAGGGAACTACGATACAGATTTCCTTAAGGCTTATGGCAATGAGCTGATGAAGGAAGACAAGCGTTGGAGTGATGCCCCATTCTCTCCTGCCCAATTCTGGACGCGAAATAATGAGGCTGACCTGAACTTCGGCGCGAAGGATGATCGCGGTCAGGATCCTGTGACCGGCTTCATGCAGGCGTTGGGCCACAACCCTGAGGCTTCCAATGAATTTTTCTCAAATGACAAGAACTTCGACTATCTGACATCGGACCGCGATTGGCCGTCTGACGGAGTCGGCGACAATGACACGGGGGCTTCGGCCGGATATCGATCGCTTTCTCATGCACTGGAATCAGCCACCACGGGCCACGCTTACGACGTGGGTCCGAGCCCGGACATGCCGCCGCACACCAAGGCCCAAGCAGAGCTGATGACGAAGATCGTCCACGGCCTTTCGGACCCCGATGACGAATTCAAGCTACACAGCGGGATGGAAGAGAGCCTCGGGCAGATGAGCTCGGAATACATGCCTGATATCCATCGGGCACTCTCGGGCGGTAAGGCAGGTGGCGATACATTGTCCGACCTCTATCCAGCCAAGGGAGCACTGGCTGATTTCAGCGAGCAGGACATCACTCGCTTCATGTATGACCTTGGGCAGACGCCCGATGGCTATAAAGCGATCAATATTGGCGAATCGCTCTACACGAGCGACTTGATGGGCTATCACCTCGCCAACCCAGACATCTACGGTGAATCAACATCCGACACTATTAAAGAAATCTCTACAGGTAATTCGGAGGTGCAAGGAATCCTGGGATTGGCCCGACAAGACTCAGATATCCAGAAGAGCGCAGAGGGAGACGCCGCATTCAATAAGGACATGGACAAGTGGAAGGCGTGGGCAAACACCCTCGCCAACATCACCATCGGAGCGGGTGTCAGCGCCGCGGCATCTCCTGTGGCGGGCGCATTCGCGGCAGCCGCAATGAGCGATCTGAGCGGCCAGATGGTCGACGGCCTATTCCCTGATCCGCGAGACAGTTCAGATCACGCCTTGTTCACCTCTGGCCACGACTGGGAAAAGCACAAGTCCGACACACTGCAGGCTGCCCAGGATGCAGCTACGGCAGCAGACGCGGCGTATCCATCCAGTCTCACACCGGCACTTCGGGAGACCGCGGTACGCACTGGCCATTTTGACGGGACCTCTCAAGCCCACGACGTTCTTCAGGAGTATCGACAGAAGCTGGGCAAGGCGTGATTGAATCACCGGACGCGTCACCGGAGAAGCACATGCGAGATTTCATCCGACGTCGGCGCCTTGCCATCAGCGTGAGCGGAGTGCTGGCCATCATTGGAGTCGGAGCAACCATATGGGCCCTCGGTTCCCATGATTCCAGTGGGAATCTCAAGGCTGCGGATACCTGCAATGAGGGTATTTTTTCCAGCAATCTGGAACCATTGGAGAGACTACTGCCGCATGAATCATCTTTCCATTCGACCTGGTCACGAGTAGCCACCGACACTTCCTTCAAGATCACTTGCGATAACCGGACGAGTCGTGGCGTCGTGAATATGTCGGCTGAAATGAAAAATGGAAACAAGAAGGACTGGCTCGCAGGGCTAGGTTCGAGGAATACGTCAGACGCTTCAGCCTTCAAAGCGGGCACTTCAGCATTGGCCTGGAGGAAGCAAGCGGCAATCTATGCCGAATGTAAGCCGCATACAGAAGGTTCAAGTTACACAGCTGGCTTCGGGCGGCCATATCTGTCGATCACTGTTACTGCCAACGGATCTGCTGCAAGTAACGACGAGACCGCGAAAGAGGATCTCGCTCAGTTGGCCAGCCGCATATTCTTTGAGGCTCAACTCCAGACCGGTTGCCAGGAGGACTTCACACCCCCGCCTGAGCCACCGCGCATGACTCAGTGACCTTCATGGACTGCGGATCAAGTTCACACCAAGTTTGGAAGGCTCTTCCAGTACGCAAGCGTCAGACTTGATTGCGCGGCCCGGCCTGAAACAGATCATCCCAGTCATCAGGACCGGCCCGATCCCTTGCTCGTAAACCTGATCACCAAGGTCAGGCCCCGCACGACCAGGTCCGGCCTTTCCCGGGATTCAGGTTCTGCCCGGCCTCGTCCTCAAAGACAACCCACTCCAGGAGCTGGGCTGTTCTCTTATCCGTGACCACTACTCCGTCCACCACCGCGCAACCATTTGCTCGTCACGCTCGACGGTGCGGTGGGCCAGCACCTGCGGGGACCCGCGTTGAGGTGCACGTAGAGCCTTCTGTCGGCAGCCCCTCCGTACACCTTGCTGGAGACCGCTGCACGTAGCGCCCCGGTCGAGTACTGCGTTCTCGGCAACAGCTCACGGGGGAAGTGATTACTACGGCCCGTTTGTCAGTGACATGGCCGAGGACGCGTACGGATGCCTCGAAGAGCCCTCGGGTTCCCATAGCTCCGAGTCATGGGGAAGCGCCTCTTTGGGGCCCGGTTAACCGGTGCGCTGGCTGAGAATGTGCTGCCATAAAGTCGCTGGACCGATGGAGCCGTCCCGGTCGCGTTCACTCCCCGCTCTACGCCGGGTACTTGATCACCAACAGGATCAATGCGACGACGGCCACAATCAGAGTCAGCCATTCCCACCAGGCCATGCCGCCAGCATCCGAACCATTTCTCTGGCGGTGGTAGCCGCCGGCCGTGGTAGCAAGTCCGGGACAAAAGAAAGAGGGAGACAGCGCGCAGGGCGCTGTCTCCCTCTGGTGTGTGCAGGGGCCGCTCAGCCGCCCATCAGCATGCGGAAACGTGCCGCGTTGCCCTTGTCCGTGTCCTGGTAGCCGATGACCGACTGGTCCAGAAGTGCGGCGACGCGACCGAGCTTCTCGGTCATGGCGGCCATTTCCTGGGTATTGCTCCGCTGGATCTCGTCGAAGGCCGTCTTGGCCTCACCCTGCCAGGACTCGGCCTTGGTCTTGACCGCGCGCATCAAGGCCTCGAGGTGCTCGCTGAGATCCTTGGCCGTGTTGCGCACGTCGGTGGCGGCCTGAGTGACGGTGTCGTAGTTGACCGCTGTCCGGTCGAAGTTGCTCGACATCTTCTTCGTTCCTTTCTGGCGGTTCAGAGGTAGTTGACGCCGACCTGGCCGAGGATCTTGCTCTGGACGTCTCCAGAGTTGTCCACCTTCCGGATCTCCGCGATGCGCTCCTGCTCGTGAGCACTGAACTTGCCGGTGCTCATACGCACGATCTCTTCGAGGTCGGAGAGGTTGTCCTGGAGCTTCCTCAGGTTCCCGTTGATTCCTCGCTGCAGGGAGTCGAACTCCTTGCCCGCGGCGCCCTGCCAACCCTCTTGGACCATGTCGACAACCTGGTTCAACGAACCGATCCGCTTGCTCAGTTCGATGTTGAAGGCGTCGATGTCCTTGGACAGCTGTGTGATGCTGTCATGGCTGAAATCGAACGAAGAGTTCCCGTTCGCCATTGCCTCTTGCCCTCCTGTTGTCCTGAACGTGGCGACATCCATGGGCAGACACCGGATGGATCCCCCGAGATGCCCGTCCGTGGGCAAGAGGTGTCATCGTCCCCCGCGTGCTGCGACGCGGGGCGCAACACCGCGTCGCCCCCGTGAAATACCACTCGCGTAGTACTGGAAGCCACTCTAGTCACTCGACGTGTTGCTTCCAACTGCAAAGGAGTTCGTGGCCAGTTCAGGTGGGGCTAGGCTGCCACGTGGATCATTTACGCATGGGGAAGGGGCGTTTACGGCATGAGCGAGACGGCTGACGAGATCAAGGCACGCAAGGAGCGCGAGCGGGACGAGTTGTACGCACTGGACATCTCTGGCGTTGAGTGGCACTGCGCGCCTGGGACGGAGGCGCACGAGGAGCGGGTCGAGATCGCTTACCTCCCCGAAGGCGCCGTGGCCATGCGCTCGTCCCTCGATTCGGGCACCGTGCTGCGGTATACGGAGGCCGAGTGGCGCGCCTTCGTTCTCGGCGCACGTGATGGGGAGTTCGATCTGACGCCGGCGGCGCACAACGGCGGTCTGGAGGTCCGCGAGGCCGAATAGGCCCCAGTTGCTCCAGTGAGCGCGCCTCGATCCGATCGCCTCCAGCTTCGGAGGGGTGTGGTACGCCTCCTCGGCGAGCAAGGGGCCGTTTCGCGAAGAACGCTCCTTGGACGTTCCGGCGGTCCTGCCCGCCTCTACGGACAACGCCGCGTTCCCGAGAGCCTGTCCTTCAGAGGGGCCATCGTCAGGCGTCGGTCGTGGTCGTGGTCGTGGTCGTGGTCGCGACGCGGGCAGACTCGGTAAACGTCGACGGACGTGGGCCGAAGCTCACGCCGAAGGCTCCTTCCGATGACGCCGACGGAGGTCGCGCGTGACGATGGCCGTACCGGCGGTGATCGCCAGGAGGACCACCGCGATACCGAGGGCGTAGGTGGCGTATCGCTGGTTGCGCTGCGCGGGAGTCTCAGCCAGGGAGAACGGGGCCACATCCGGGACGGGCCCTCTGGACATGCCGGGGTCGGGGACCGGGGACGACGGCGGGTCTGCGGCGTCCGACTTCTGGACGGCACGAACCGGGTCGACCACACCCCAGCCGACGTAGTTGTCATGCCCGTTGGTCGAGCGCTCTGCTGTCTGTTCGATCTGGGTGACGATCTGGGCGGTGGTCCAGTCCTTGTGCTTCTCCTTGAGGAGTGCCGCGACGCCGGCCACGAACGGCGCGGAGAAGCTTGTTCCGTTGTCCGTGCACTGACCGCCTGCGGGGACAGTGGAGACGATGTCCACGCCGGGGGCGGCCACCCCGACGAAGGAGCCTGCCTGGGAGAATGGCGCGCGTTCGTTGTTACGGCCTGAAGAAGCCACGGCCAGGACGCCGTCAAAGGCGGCCGGATATGTGGACTTGACCTTGCCGTCCAGGCCGTCGTTGCCCGCGGAGGCCACCACGACGACCTTCTGGGCGATCGCCTTGCGCACGGCTTCGGCCAGGGCGGAGGTGGCCGACAGGGGCTTGGTGGTGTCCTGGGAGATGTTGATGACGTCGGCGCCCTCGCTCACGGCGTAGGTGATCGCCTGAGCCATGGTGTCCGAGTCCCCACTGCTGTTGGCGTCGTTCTGCCGGATGGGGATGATCGTGGCGTTCGGGGCGAGGCCTACGAAGCCTGTGCCTTTCCGCGGACGCGCGGCGATGATACCGGCGACCTTCGTGCCGTGTCCGACCTGGTCGTTCGTCGGATCGCCGCCCTTGCCCTTCGTCAGGTAGTCACGCCCGGAGGCTTTGTCCACGCCCGGGGTGAGCTGCGGGTTCTTGTCGTCCACTCCGGTGTCGATGACCGCGACCCGCACCCCCTTGCCCTTCTTGGTTCCCTGCCACAACTCGTCGAGCAGGACGCGCTGCAGCGACCAGGGCGTCCTCTTGATCTGCTGGGCGGGGAAGGTGCATTCGCCGCTGCCGTCGAGGCGGAGGACGGGTGCGGGTGGTGTGGTGCCGAGGGTGACGAGCAGTACGGCGGCGGTCAGTAGGGTTGCCTTCGTCGGCAGCACGCGTGCGGCGCTCCTCTTCGTCATATCCGTGGAAAGAGGGGGTTACGAACCCTGCGGCTGCCGGGCACTGTTGGTGTCGAGCCGGGGGCCCTTGGCGAGGAGTTCGGACCACACCGCCGGAACCTTGGCGGGCCTGACGTTCTGGTATCCGAGCTTGACCTGGGCCTCGCTGGGCTCGGGGCTGCCGTCGGAGGTCTCCTTTCCGCCCGCGCCGATGTTCGACTTGCGGCTGTCGCTGTCCCCGTTGGCCTGGACGGCGTACCGCAGACCCGTGTCGGTGACGAGGAAGAGCGCTCCGGCGCCGGTCTCGGTGCCTTGGATCTGGGTGTAGAGCAGCCCTGTTCCTGGCGTCACGTAGGTGCTGGTGCCGTCAGCGGTGGCCTCGACCGGGTAAGCGGTGCCGGCCCAGGTGCTCAGTGTCGCGGCGGTGGCGGTGTCGCCGCTGACATCACGCAGCACGCTGCACACGGTGTCATGCGAGGACCTGGAGTCGACCGCGTTGACCTGCTGGGCACGTTGCTGGGGCCACTTGGCCGGCTGCCCGGCGAAGGGCTGGGGATCGGCGGTGAAGTCCTGCAGGCCGACTGTGCGGTCCTTGCCGTTCATGTTGAGGCCGGCGGTCTGAGGTGAGGATTTGAGCAGCCAAGCGGTGAACTCGCTGACGGGCTGCACCTTGCCGGGCAGGACCACGTAGTACTTGGTGCCGTCGCCGGTCTCGGTCCGCAGGACCATGCCGATCCGGTCCTCCGCCGCGGACAGTTGCCCTGGTACGTGTGCGCGTGAGCCGACTCCTGGGGGCAGCTGCGGGAACGCGATCGGATCACCCGGATGGAGGGTGGCGAGCCACTCCTTGGTGACGAGCTGAGGTTTACGGGTGCCCACGAGGGCGTTCGTCAGCGTGTCGGACTTGGTTCCGGTGACGGCGTACGAGGTTCCGTGCGCGTCGACGAGGAAACGCTCGCCGGTGCGTGTGGTGACGTAGAGGACGTCTCCTGCCTTCAGACGTCCAGAGCCTTCCGTCTTCGTAGCGTCGCGTCGGGCCAGAACGAACGTAGCCTGCTGCACGGTCTCGCCCTTGCCGCCGGGCTGGTCGCAGACGGCCCACCGTTTGAGCTTCCCGGCTTCGTCGGGCGAAGGCAGCCGGTCGGGGGCGTAGGGGATGCCGAGGATGGGGCCGCGCGGCAGTTTGCCAGAATCCAGAATCTTGTCGCTCACCTGAATGACCTGGTAATCGGCGTCGTTCATCAGCAGGCGGGCGGAGGCGAGATTGAGGACGGGATGAAGGCGGGAGGTCTTGCCCGTCTTGAGCACGACGTAACGGGTCGTCGACTGCTTTCCGACGATCACGCGGGTCCCCGGCTTGTCCCAGCCTGTGGGTGCGGTTGGCTGGAACATGCCCCATGCGCCGAACACGGCCAGTGTCATGGCTCCGGCCACCAAGCTGGGCACGACCGCCCGCAGCGGCTTGGGCGCCCCTTCCTCCGAACCAGATGGTGATGGCTGGATAAAGGCGGCAAGGGTGCGCCTCTTCGCGAACGTGTAAGCGTTGAGTTCGTCCCGCTGTGATGCCATTGGTGCCTGCTTCTCCCCGTGCTCGCGGCGGCGGGCGGCTGGTGCGCGTCGCGATGTCAGACCGGCCCCCTACTATGCATGGTGTCCGTGGGAACTGGTGGAGCGGGTAGGGTACCGGGGCCTTGGGCGGGGTCGAGCGCGATGCGCGGACCAGCGAATTGTGAGCGAAGCGGGGGGATTTGGTGACGGCTTCCGGTACGCGGGCGCGATCGCGTGGCCCGGTGAGGGGTGAGGCCTCCCGCGCTGCCGCCTCCGCGGCGGCCGGCGGGTCCGGTGGGGCCGCTCGCCAGGCGTCCGGTGGTGGTGCGTCGCACGTCAGGACGTCGCCTGGGCAGGGTGGGTCGTTCCGGATGCAACGACTCGTGCTGCTGGAGCTGGCGGTCGCCGTGCTGGTCGTCGGGTGGGTGATCGCCCCTTGGGCGATGATCGCCGCGGTGCCGGTCGCGGTGGGGCTCGTGGTGCTTGCGGTGGTGCGCCGTCGGGGGCGGTCGCTGCCCGAGTGGGCGGCTACGGCACGGCAGTTGAAGGCACGTCAGCGGCGCGCGGCCGCCACCCGTATCCCGCCGGGCACGGAGCCCGCGCTGGTGCCCGCGCTCGAGTGCGAGCCCGCGCTGCGGACGTACTCGTACGGGGGACGGGACCGGCGGCCGGTCGGGATGGCCGGGGACGGGACCTTTCTGACCGCCGTGCTGCAGGTGGAGGCCGACGCGACCGCGCTGCGGGCCGAGCGCGGCCGGCAGCCGCTGCCGCTCGGCCTGGTGCGGGACGCGCTGGAGGTGGACGGGATACGGCTGGAGTCGGCGCAGGTCGTGCTGCACACGCAGCCCGCGCCGGCGCTGCATCTGCCGCAGCAGTCCGTGGCCGTCGCCAACTACGTGCCGCTGCAGCAGCAGACGGGTGCCCCGGCGGTGCGTATCACCTGGATCGCGCTGAAACTCGATCCGGAGCTGTGCGCGGAGGCCGTCGCCGCGCGCGGGGGTGGGCTGCAGGGGGCGCAGAAGTGCGTGGTGCGGATCGCGGACCATCTCGCGAGCCGGCTGACCGGCGCGGGCTTCAGAGCCAGCGTGCTGGACGAGGAGGAGCTGATCGCCGCGCTCGCCACCTCCGCCTGCGCCAATCCCCTGGTCACCGCCGAGGCCGGGCGCGCCGAGACGCGGGAGCGGCGTACGGAGGAGTCGGGGCGCAGCTGGCGTTGCGACAACCGGCGGCACACGACGTACTGGGTCAGACGCTGGCCTCAACTGGGCGGCGCCCGGGGCGAGTCACTGCCCCAGTTCATCGCCCGGGTCACCGCGATCCCGGCACTGGCCACCACCTTCAGCCTCACCCTCGCGCGCGGCGAGCGGCAGGAGGTGTCGCTGTGCGGCCATCTGCGGGTGACCGGACGCAGCGACGACGAACTGGTCGCGGCGCGGCGCGCGCTGGAGGACGCGGCCCGGCAGGCCGGTGCCGGACTGGCCCGGCTGGACCGTGAGCAACTGCCGGGCATGCTGGCCACGTTGCCCCTGGGAGGTGCGCGGTGATTCCGACGACGCCAGCGGTCCCGGCCGGACCGGGCGCGGGTGGACCGGGCGCGGGTGGACCGGGCGCGGGTGGACCGGGCGCGGGTGGACCGGGCGCGGGTGGACCGGAGACGGCGGGGACGTCGCGGGTGCGGCGGGCCGGTGAGCGGTTGCGGCACGGGCTCGGGCTGATCGGGCCCCGGCACGGACGGCACTCGCTGCCCGCGGGACAACTGGACGCGCTCGCCCTACCCATCGGGGACGACGGTGTGGTCGCCGGCGTGGACGCCGAGGGGCAGCCGGCCGTGCTGGGCATCAACCGGCCCACTCCGTACGACGTCGTCCTGATCGGCGGTCTGTGGACCGCACAGGTGGTGGCGCTGCGGACGGCGGCGACGGGTGCGCGGGTGGCCGTGGAGACCGGTCGGCCGCAGGCCTGGATGCAGATGGTGCACGCCATGGGCGGCGGGCACAACGGACTCGCCGTGTACGACGTCGGGCGGGTGCCGCCCCAGGGCGCGTCGGCCGGTACGCCCGTTCTGGTGGTGCGGGACTGCGGCATGCGGCCGCCGCGCGGCCGGGTGGTGGGCGGACCGTGGCAGTCGGTGCTGACCCTGCTGCCGTATCTCAGCCCTGTCGCTCCCCGGCTGCTGCGCCAGGCGCGGCTCGCGGGCATCCAGCGGGTCTCGCCGGACGAGGCCGCGGAGCTGGGGCGCACGGTCGGGTTGTCCCGGACCGAGGTGGAGTCGCTGCCGACTCTGCCCGACGGCGTCACCCTGTGGTGTACGGACCGTGACCGGCAGTATGTGATGACCCAACCCACCGACGCCGAGATCGGATTGTTGGGGACCCCACGCCGGATGGACTGAACTGACCTTTCTTGTCCGGTTTGTTCGTCGAGCGGGCCGTCCGCGCGTGTCGGGAATTTGCCCCTTGTCCACCGTTTACTCCCCGATTGCCGTGGCAGAGGTCGGAGTTGACGGGAAGGGTACGAGCGGGGCGCGGGCACGTGGTCGGGTGACGAGAGGCGGGCGGCCCTGCCGAGGTGTTGCTTCCGGTGATTAGGCTGGGTAGGGGGCGCGATGCCAGAACCCGTGGACCGGGTGTCGGCGTCCTCAGGGGGAGAACCGGCGGATCGGCCTGCCCCGAACCGACTACGGACGACTTGAACGAACACGACTTGGTCGCCCCGGCACGCCATTCGGGTACGCGACCACACCAGGAGGAACTGTGAGCAGCGATCGGGACGGGATCCGCGGGGGCTGGGGCACACCCGACGATGACCAGCCCGACGCGGAGTCGGCCATCGAGACCACCGGCGAGTTCACCATCGACTACGCCCCGCCCGCCTGGTACACGCAGAACGCGTCCGGGGCCTCCGGGGCGACAGGGGCGGCCGGGGGTTCGCCCGCACCGGCCCCGGGGCCGAGCGGTTCCCCGGGTCCGGGTGAGGCTCAGGGTGTCGCCGGTGGCCCTTACGGTCCCGGTGCGGTCGGCGGGTCCGAGGGCGCGCCGGTTCCGTCGTTCCCGCCGCCCGCCTCCGTGCCGGGTCCGACGCCGCCACACGCGGCGCCGGTGTCCGGTGTGCCGGCGGCCGGTGTTCCGTTCTCCCCTCAGGCTCCGACTCCGCCCGCGCCCGCGGCGCCGACGCCCGGCATGCCTTTCGCCCCGCAGGCGCCCGCGCCGGCTCCGGTCCCCGGTACGGCCGCGCCGTACGCTCCGCCGGCGCCGCCGGTCGGCAACTCCGCTCCGGTGCCGAACCTGCCGGCCGGCTTCGAGCCGCAGCAGGGACAGCAGGCGCCTCAGCCGTCGTTCCCGCAGCAGGCGCCGCCGGTACCGGTCGCTCCGGTGACTCCGTCCGCCCCTGCCCCCGCCACCGCTCACGAGGCCGAGGTCGAGGTGGGCAACGGCGATCTGGAGAGCGGGGCGACCATGCGGTTCTCCGCCGTCGCCCTGAAGCGGGAGATCGCCGAGATCTCGGAGCGCGCCGCCGCCGAGCTGCGGGCCACCGAGCCCGCGCGCGGGGGCTCCCGGGAGGGTGCCGGTTCGGCGGAGGAGGAAGGCGGGGAAGGAAAGGGCGACGAGGGGTCTGACGAGGGGTTCACCGTCGGCGCGCCTGTCGCTGAGGGCGAGGCCGATGCCGGGACTGATGTCGATGCGGTGGCTTCGTCGTCGGTCGGCTCCGCTGCGGCCGGCTCCGGGACGAGCGCCGAGAAGGACGACTTCGCGCAGGAGCGTTCCGAGGACGCCGGTGGCGAGAGCGACGCGGCCGAGGAGGCCGAGGTGGCGGGCGCCGACGCGGAGGCTTTCGCCACGTCCGCCGAGGAGCAGGACTGGGTCGAGGGTGACGACTTCCCCGAGGCCTCGGGTGCCACTGCGTCCGAGAGCAGCGCCTTCCCTGAGGACGGCGTCTCGTTCCGAACCGCGACGACGGGGTCGGGCCCGGGGGAGTCCACGTACACGGTGTCACCGGAACCGCAGGACGCGGCCCCCGCGGCAGCCCCCGCTCCCCGAGACGCCGCTCTCCGGGACTCCGCTCCTCAGGACGCCGTTCAGCAGGACGCCGCGCTCCAGGACGCCGTTTCGCAGGACGCCGCGCTCCAGGACGCCGTCCCGCATGACGCCGCGCCCCAGGACGCCGTCCCGCCCGCTCCGGCCGCGCCCCACAGCGCACCGGCTCCCTGGTCTCCCCCGCCGGTGCCGCAGGACGGGATGCCCCCGCTGCCGCCGTCGTACCATCCCGCCGCCCCCGCCGCAGCCGCCCAGTGGCCCGTGCAGCCCGCGCCGCAGCAGCCGGGCCCGGTGCCCGGTCAGCCGCAGCCCGCGGCGGCGCAGGGTCACGCGGGCGTGCCCGGACAGCCGGCGCCGTTCCAGCCCCAGCCGCCGCAGCCCGCCCCGGCCGCCTGGAACCAGCCCGGCCAGCCCGGTCAGCCCGGCGCACCCGCTCATGCCGCCCCTGCCCCTGCCCCCGGCCCGTTCGCGGCCTCCGGGCCGGCGCAGCAGCCCCCCGCCGGACCCACCCCGCCGAGCGGTTACGGCTTCCCGCAGCCCCCGGCGGCCCAGCAGGTTCCGGGCAACCCCAACGCGCAGGCCGGTTACGGCTTTCCGCAGCCCGGCGTGCCCAACTCGCAGGGCCAGCCCGGTGGGTACGGTTTCCCGCAGCCCGGCGTCCCCAACCCCCAGGCGCAGCCCGGTGGTTACGGCTTCCCGCAGCCGGGTCAGCAGCCGCTGGCCCCGCAGGGACCCGAGGCCGCCGTACAGGCCGCTGCCCAGGCGGCTGCCCAGGCCGGCGGGGCTCCGGGCCAGCAGGGTGCGCAGCCGTCCGTCGACCCGCGGCTCGGTGCCGCGTGGCCGCAGCCCATGCAGCACGACCAGCGGCAGATGACCAACCCGGGGGCGGCGCCGCTGGGTTACACCGCGGCCGTGGAGCTGTCCTCGGACCGGCTGCTCAACAACAAGAAGCAGAAGGCGAAGAGCGGTCGGCCCACCGCCGCGTCGTCCCGGTTCAAGCTGGGCGGGAAGAAGGAGGAGGCCGAGCGGCAGCGGAAGCTGGACCTGATCCGCACGCCGGTGCTGTCCTGCTACCGGATCGCGGTGATCAGCCTCAAGGGCGGTGTCGGCAAGACGACCACCACCACCGCGCTCGGCTCCACCCTCGCCATCGAGCGGCAGGACAAGATCCTCGCCATCGACGCGAACCCGGACGCCGGCACGCTCGGCCGCCGGGTGCGCCGCGAGACCGGAGCGACCATCCGTGACCTGGTCCAGGCGATCCCGTACCTGAACTCGTACATGGACATCCGGCGGTTCACGTCCCAGGCGCCCTCCGGTCTGGAGATCATCGCCAACGACGTCGACCCGGCCGTCTCGACCACGTTCAACGACGAGGACTACCGGCGCGCGATCGAGGTGCTCGGCAACCAGTACCCGGTCATCCTCACCGACTCCGGCACCGGGCTGCTGTACAGCGCGATGCGCGGGGTGCTGGACCTCGCCGACCAGCTCATCATCATCTCCACGCCGTCGGTGGACGGTGCGAGCAGCGCCAGTACGACGCTGGACTGGCTGTCCGCGCACGGGTACGCCGACCTCGTCTCCCGGTCGATCACGGTCATCTCCGGGGTCCGCGAGACCGGAAAGATGATCAAGGTCGAGGACATCGTGTCGCACTTCGAGACGCGCTGCCGTGGCGTGGTCGTGGTGCCGTTCGACGAGCACCTGGCCGCCGGTGCCGAGGTCGACCTCGACATGATGCGGCCGAAGGTGCGAGAGGCCTACTTCAACCTCGCGGCGATGGTCGCCGAGGACTTCGTACGGCACCAGCAGATGCACGGGCTGTGGACGAGCGACGGCAACCCGCCGCCGATGGCCGCCCCGCCGATGCCCGGCCAGGCCATGCCCGGCCAGCCGATGCCGGGACAGCCCTATCCGCAGGGCGCTCCCGGTCAGCCCATGCCGGGGCAGCCCTATCCGCAGGCCGCTCCCGGGCAACCCGTGGCGGGTCAGCCCTACCCTGGTCAGCCCGTGCCGGGGCAGCCGTATCCGCAGGCCGCTCCCGACCAGCAGCAGCCGTATCCACAGCAGCCCGGTTACCCGCAGCCGGGATACCCGCAGCCCGGACAGGGCCCGCAGTAGGCAGGAGAGGGACGGTACGACGAAGGGCGGCCGGTGCTCACCGCACCGGCCGCCCTTCGCGTTCCGCTGTTCGTCTTCGCGTCCCGCTGTTCGTGCGGGGCCGGGAGCTACGCCTGCGCCGCCACGATCTGGCGGCACCGCTCCACGTCCTCGGCGATCTGCTCCAGCAGGGCCTCCAGCGAGTCGAACTTCGCCTGGCCGCGTACGAACGCCAGGAAGTCGACGGCGACGTGCAGGCCGTACAGGTCCAGGCCGACGCGGTCGATGGCGTAAGCCTCCACCGTGCGCTCGGTGCCGTCGAACTGCGGGTTCGTGCCCACGGAGATCGCGGCCGGCATGGCCTCGCCCTCGACGTGGAGGTAACCGGCGTAGACGCCGTCGGCGGGGACGCAGGTGTGCGGCAGGGTCTCGACGTTCGCCGTCGGGAAGCCCATCTCGCGGCCACGCTGGGCGCCGCGTACGACGATGCCCTCGACGCGGTGCGGGCGGCCCAGGATCTCCCGGGCGCCGACCACGTCACCCTCGGCGACGAGGCGCCGGGTCAGAGTGGAGGAGAACGGCTGTCCGCCGCCCGCGTCCCCGGTGACGTACAGGTCGACGACCTCGACCTCGAAGTCGTAGACCTTGCCCTGTTCGGTGAGGAACTCCACGTTGCCGGCCGCGCGGTGGCCGAAGCGGAAGTTCGGGCCCTCGACGACGGCTTTGGCGTGCAGCTTGTCGACCAGGACCTTGACCACGAAGTCGGCCGGCGACAGCTTGGAGAACTCGGAGGTGAAGGGGAGGACGAGCACCGCGTCCACGCCCAGCTCCGCCATCAGCTCGGCCCGGCGGTGGTGCGGGGCCAGCAGCGGCGGGTGACTGCCGGGGCGCACGACCTCGCTGGGGTGCGGGTCGAAACTGACCCCGACGGTCGGGACGCCCAGCTGGCGGGCGCGGTCGACGGCATGCTTGATGATCAGCTGGTGGCCGCGGTGGACGCCGTCGTAGGAACCGATGGTGACGACGCTGCGCCCCCAGTCCTGCGGGATGTCCTCCAAGCCACGCCAGCGCTGCACTGTGACCGCTCCTCGAACCTGTGTCCGTGTCTACCGTTGACCTCTTGTGCAGGTCTAAGGGTGCCATGCCACGTGCCGTCGGCCCGCATCGGCATGGTGGCTGTGACCGGGCGCACGTTCGCGCGGGGGTCCCAGGCCTCACGCCGGTACGCGGATTCCCGCGAGGTTCTCGATCGTGCGGCGGGTGCTGGGGCCCACGACGACGGCCCAGTCGTCCGGGGTGTCGGTCAGCCAGCGGGCCACCCGTGCGGCGAAGCCGGGCACGTGGCGGGCCAGGTCGACCAGGCCGCGGTCGAAACGGGTGGCGCCCTCGGGAGTGCGGACGAGAAGCAGACCGGTGCGGTGCACGAGCCCGCGCATCTCGTCGTCCCGACGCGCATGCCCATCGGACCCCTCACCATCGGACTCCTCACCATCGGCCCCCTCACCATCGGCCCCCTCACCATCGGCCCCCTCACCATCGGACTCCTCACCATCGGACTCCTCGTGGGACGCCTCAACGGCGGTGTGCAGCAGCGCGACAAGAACGGCCGGGTCCCTCTCCTCTGTGAGCAGGAGTTCCAGCAGTTCGCGGCGCAGCGGTTGGGAGGCGGGGGAACCGGAGGCGCCCAGCACGGTGGCGAGGGCCGCGCGGACCTGCCCCGAGCCGCCGTCGAGCAGGCCGGTGACCAGGGGCAACAGCACGGGACGGGCGGTGGGGCCACGGCCGAGGAGCCGGTCGACGTACACGGCCACGTGTCCGGCCGTCTCGGGCCGGACCGCGACGGTCTCCCGGACCAGGGCGGTGGCCCGGCGGGCGAGCGCCGGGTCGATGACATCGGCGAGCGCCGGGGCGGTGGCGTCGGCGAGCGCCGGGGCGGTGGCGTCGGCGAGCGCACGCAGCGTTTCCGTCGGGTCGAGGCTGACGCTCAGGCGGGTACGGAAGGCGTCCAGGACCGGTGCGGAGTGGGTGGTCAGGGCGGTGACCAGGGCGTCCGGGGGGATCTGTGGATCGCCGTCGGAGAAGCGGCGCAGTGCCTCGTCCAGGTACTGGTCGCGGGCGTCCGGGTCGCGGACCAGGAGGCCGAGGGCGCCGCCGTGCAGGGTGCGGTCGGCAGGGCGGGCGAGCACGGCCTGGGCGGCGTAGCGCAGCAGCGCGCGGTCGGCCGTCGAGCGGGCGTGCGGGGCGGCGCGCAGGCCGAAAGCGACGGCCGCGGCGCGGCGGGCGGGGCGTTCGTCGTGCGCCCAGCGGTCGACGGCCCGGCACACGGCCGAGGGCTCGTCCTCGGCGAGCACGGCGAGCAGCTCGTCGGCCCTGCGGTGCGCGCTGTCCAGCAGTACCTCGGTGAGGTCGTCCAGGGCGCCGCGCCGGTGCGTGTGCAGCAGCGCCTGCGCGGCGGTCGCCACGGTGGCGTGCGGGGTCGCCGGCAACGCCCGCTCGTCCGCGAACCAGCGCGCGAGCTGCGCCTGCACGGCCGCGGGATCGGCCACCAGCAGCCGGGCGACGGCATCGAGATACCGCTCACCCGCCGGCTCGGCGGCACGACGTCCGTCACTCCCTGGCTCCACGGCACGACGTCCGTCGCCGAGGGGCCCGAGGGGCTCGGCGGCCCGGTCGGCAGGGCTCCCCTCCCCCGGGCCCATCGGCGCCTCGTCCGCCAGGATCAGGCGTTGCAGCAGGTCGAGGCGTTCGGCGACCGGGAGGGGCACGGTGGTCCAGAAGGCGGGCGCGAAGTCGGACGGTACAGGGCGGCCGGTGCGGCGCCAGGTGACGATGCGGTCGGCCAGGAGGCGCAGCACCTCGCGGTAGGGCGTCGCCTCCGGTACCTCCAGCAGGGTCCGGGACAGCAGGCGGGCGGCCCACCAGGAGGCGGGGTCCAGGTCCAGGACGTCGGTCAACTCACGGAGCCGGAAGGAGAGTTGACGGGTTCCGGACTCGCGTCCGAGGAGCAGCAGGGCCTGGACGACCGGGCCCGCGCGATGGTGCGGCACGGGCAGCGGTGGCGCTCCTTGCGGGGTGCGGGGGCGATGGACCAGGGCGTGCAGGGCCTCGTCCAGGTCGAGGTGCATGCCCTGGAGCCAGTCGGCCAGTTCCTCGTACGCGAAGCGGTAGCCGTCACCCGCCGGGACCAGGAGGCCCTCGGCGAGTACGGCCGACGCCCAGCCGGTGCCACCGCCCGGCGCGGCCGGGGCGGGCCCCCACGGGAACACCGCCTCGAACGACTCCCGGTCCAGCGAACCCTGCCCGGGGCCGAGGCTGCGCCGGGCGGCCTCGTGCACCTGCCCCGCAACCCGGGCCGCGAGCCGCCGTACGGCCGTCCCGCGCAGGCCGTCGGCGGCGGCGAGGCGGACCGCGACGCGCAGGCACATCAGGTCGAGGTGGGCGGTGAAGACGTCGTGCCGGTCCAGGGCTCGGACCGCCGGCGACTCCGGCGACTCCGAGCATTCCGGGAACTCAGTGGATTCCGGGGACTCCGGGGACTCCAGGAGAGCCGCGCAGACCTCGGAGAGGAGACGCAGGGTGAGCGGGTGCCGGGCGTCGCGCTCGGTGAGCATGCCGTCCGGGATGCCGTACCGGGAGCGGGCCCGGCGTGCCTCCTCCGGAGTGAGGTCGGCCAGCCGTACACAGGGCGGGAGCGGGGCGACGTCGTCCGCCGGCCTGTGGAGCAGGTCCGCGGGGAACTCGGCGCCGACACGCTCCCAGTACTCCTCCCGGCAGGCCACCACCAACTGCGCCCCGCTCCCGCGCAGCCACTCGGCAGTCCCGTCCGACCACTCGGACAACCGGTGGGCGAGGGCGGGCGGCATCTCCTCGGGACCGTCGAGGAGCAGCAGCAGGGGGCGGCCGGCTCGTCCGGCGAGACGGGCCACCCGCTCGGGCGTGAGGTCGCCGAGGTCTACGGGACCAGCGGGACCGGCAGGACCGGCGAGGTCGGCCGCATCCCCCGTACCGGCATGCCCCTCGACGCCCGCACCACCCCCCGCACCACGCGACGCCGTCACGACCCGTGCCGCTCGCTCAAGAGCCCGCTGGGCGGCGTCGGCCACGGAGTTGTCGGCGTCCCGCAGATCCGCGCCGCGCAGCCACAGCGTGGGGGCCGGCCGTTCACCCCGGTCGCGGCGGGCGGCGAGGGCCGCGAGTTCGGTCGTACGACCGCTGCCCGGGGCGCCGACGAGACCGAGCAGGGAGCGGGGGCCATCGCTGAAGATCGTCAACTCCCTTGCGACGACGACACGTTCGACCGGCGCCCCGACCCCGACCCCGATCCCCATCCCGACCCCGCCTCCGTCGGAGTGCCCTGTGAGGGCGCCCGGTGGGCCGTCCTGGGCCACGGAGGTGGCCATCAGTTCCAGGACACCGGCGAGGTTGAGGTCGGCGCCGTAGGCGGGCACGGTGGCCTCGTTGCGGGCGAGCAGGTCGGTGAGGGCGCGTTCGGCGGCCGAGCACGCGTCGGCGGCGGCCCTGGCGGGAACGGGTGCCGGGGTGCGCAGCGGTACCGCGAAGCCCGCGTCCCGCTGGGCGGTGTGCAGGGCGGTGCCGAGTACTCCGAGGACCGCGCCGGTCCGCGCGTCCAGCACCGGTCCGCCGGCCGTGCCGCCGCCGAGCCGGAGCGCGTCCCGGCCCGCCGTGCCGATCGCCAACTCCAGGGCGTCGTCGAGGAGATGGAAGCGGTCCGTGGCGGTGTACGTCACCTGGGTCGAGGACAGCACCCGTGCCTCGCGCCAGCAGCCCGCGGCGATCCTGACGTACGTACCGGCCTCGATCCGGTCCCGCACGCTCAGGGCGAGCGGCTCCACGCCCAGCCCCTCGGTGCGGATGAGGGCCAGTCCGCGCGCGGGAAGCGGGACGACGGCCTCCGCCCCGACCACGCACGTGCGCTCCCCGGCCGCGTGCAGCACCACCTGGGCCAGGCCGTCGACGGCCTCGTGGCTGGTGAGGAGGGTTCCGTGGTGGTCGGCGAGAAAGCCGACGCCACGGGGACGGCCGGCCAGATCACGGATCTGGACGAGCACACCCGCACCCGTACCCGTCCTCGCACCCGCCCCCATGCCCATGCCCATGCCCGTGCCAGCACCAGCACCAGCACCAGCACCAGCACCAGCACCAGCACCAGCACCAGCACCAGCACCAGCACCAGCACCCCAACTGCCGTACGCGTGACGCGTAGCGCCCCTCGGTGTTCGGTGACCGCTTTCGGGTCGTCGGCCTCGTCCCGTCATCGCCGCGCCTCCCCGCCCGTGCACCCGCGCCCTCCCCTTCGACGGTAGGCGCGCGGTGATCAGCGGGACAGGTGGCGAGGTGAAAGCGCCCCCCTCCGCTCCCCCGGTTCACTCCGAGCGCCTGCCCGGACGGGTGAATAGGCGGGGGCGTCCCGACACACGCTAGGGGTGGGGGAACCGAGGGGGGACCGTGGAGCGGCGGCAACGGCAGTCACCCGTGGCCGCCGCTCCACGGGCAGGCACCTGCGGAGCGGGGACCGGATCACGGTCGGCCGGTGATCCAGACCAGCCGAGAACCCGGACCACCCAAGGACCCGGACCACCCAAGGACCCGGACCACCCGAGAATCCGGACCACCCGAGAATCCGGACCAGCCGAGAATCCGGACCAGCCACGTACCCGGACCACCCAAGAATCCGGACCAGCCACGTACCCGGACCACCCGAGAATCCGGACCAGCCAAGAACCCAGACCACCCAAGAACCCAGACCACCCAAGAACCCGGCCAGCCAGGACCCAGCTCAGCCGAAGACAGCCAAGCTCTTCGCCTTGCCCTTGTGCTCCTCGACGAGCGCGAGGAAGCGGCCCTCGGGGTCGAACACCGCGACCGCGCCGACGCCCGCGTACGCGTCCGGCATCTCCAGGCGCACGCCGTTGGTGAGCAGCCGGGCGCGCTTGGCGTCCACGTCCCAGCGCGGGAACGCGGCCGCGGCCGCCTCGGCGATCGGCATCACGCTCAGGTCCTGCTGGAGCTGGTCGAGCGTCTTCGCCAGGTCCAGCTTGTACGGGCCGACGCGCGTCCTGCGCAGCGCCGTGAGGTGACCGCCGACGCCCAGGTCGGCGCCCAGGTCGCGGGCGAGGGCGCGGATGTAGGTGCCGGAGGAGCAGACCACGGAGACGACCAGGTCGAGCACCGGGGTGCCGTCCTCGGCGACGGCGTCGCGGACGTCGTACACCGTGAAGGAGGAGATGCGCACCGGGCGGGCGGGGATCTCGAAGTCCTCGCCCTCGCGGGCCCGCTTGTAGGAGCGCACGCCGTCGATCTTGATGGCGCTGACCTTGGACGGTACCTGCATGATGTCGCCGGTCAGCTTGGCGATGCCGGCGTCGATCGCGTCCCGGGTCACCTTGGAGGCGTCGGTGGAGGAGGTGATCTCCCCCTCGGCGTCGTCCGTAAGCGTGTTCTGCCCGAGGCGGACGGTGCCCAGGTACTCCTTCTCCGTGAGGGCGAGGTGCCCGAGGAGCTTGGTGGCCTTCTCCAGGCCGAGGACGAGGACGCCGGTCGCCATGGGGTCGAGGGTGCCGGCGTGGCCGACGCGGCGGGTCCGGGCGATCCCGCGCATCTTGGCGACCACGTCGTGCGAGGTGAAGCCCGACGGCTTGTCGACGATGACGAGGCCGTCGGGCGGGGTGGGCTTGCTGGTCATTCGGCGGCGTCGTCCGTCTCGTCCGTCCCGTCCTCGGAGTCCGGCTTCTTGTACGGGTCCGCCTCGCCGGCGTACGCGGCGCCCGCGGACGCCTCGCGCACCGCCGCGTCGGACTGCCGGGCCCGGTCGAGGAGGTCCTCGATGGTCCGGGCGGTGTCCGGCAGGGCGTCCGCGACGAAGGTGAGGGTCGGCGTGAACTTCACACCGGCCGCGCGGCCGACCTCGGAGCGCAGGATGCCCTTGGCGCTCTCCAGGCCCGCGGCCGCGGCCTTGCGCTCCTCGTCGTCGCCGTAGACCGTGTAGAAGACGGTCGCCTCCCGCAGGTCACCCGTGACGCGGGTGTCCGTGATGGTGACGTGCGAGCCGAGCCGCGGGTCCTTGATCCCGCGCTGCAGCTTCTGGGCCACCACCTCTCGGATGAGGTCCGCCAGCCTTTTCGCCCGCGCGTTGTCGGCCACTGGTCCGTCTCCCGTTCTTTCTTCTTCTTGCGTTCTGTGGTCAGTCGTCGTCGTCGCCGTGGAAGCGCCGTCGTACGGACAGCAGTTCCACCTCGGGGCGGCCTGCGACCAGCCGCTCGCACCGGTCGAGTAGGTCGGTGAGATGTGCCGCGTCTCCGGAGACCGCCGCGAGGCCGATGATCGCCCGCCGGTGGAGGTCCATGTGGTCCACCTCGGCCGCGCTCACCGCGTACTTCCGCTGGAGTTCGGCGACGATCGGGCGGACGACGGAGCGTTTCTCCTTCAGCGAGTGGACGTCGCCGAGGAGGAGGTCGAAGGACAGAGTCCCCACGTACATGTGTGTGACCGGTTCACCCGCCGGTACGGGATCGGTGGCCCCGGGTCCGTATGGCCGGGGACACCAAGAACGGTACCGCGTGCCCGCCGGTGCCTCGACAGGGTTTCCGCGTCACCGCGGGGTGCGGAAAGGCCCGCTGGCCGGCGGGACCGAAGTCCCGCCGGCCGGCGTCACGCACCCTGGGTCATCCGTGGGTCATCACACCCGCGGCTTCTCCCGCATCTCGTACGTCGCGATGACGTCGTCGACCTTGATGTCGTTGAAGTTGCCGAGGTTGATACCGCCCTCGAACCCTTCGCGGATCTCGGTGACGTCGTCCTTGAAGCGACGCAGGCCCTCGATGTTGAGGTTCTCCGCGACGACCTTGCCGTCGCGGATGAGGCGCGCCTTGGTGTTGCGCTTGACCTCGCCCGACCGGATGAGCACACCGGCGATGTTGCCCAGCTTGGACGACTTGAAGACCTCGCGGATCTCCGCCGTACCGAGCTCGACCTCTTCGTACTCCGGCTTGAGCATGCCCTTGAGGGCCGCCTCGATCTCCTCGATCGCCTGGTAGATGACCGAGTAGTACCGGACGTCCACACCCTCGCGCTCGGCCATCTGCGCCGCGCGGCCGGCCGCGCGGACGTTGAAGCCGATCACGATGGCGTCGGAGCCCATCGCCAGGTCGATGTCGGACTCCGTGACCGCACCGACACCGCGGTGCAGGACGCGGATGTCGACCTCTTCGCCGACGTCCAGCTGGAGCAGGGACGACTCGAGCGCCTCGACGGAACCGGAAGCGTCACCCTTGATGATCAGGTTCAGCTGCTGGACCTCGCCGGCCTTGAGCACCTTGTCCAGGTCCTCGAGGGAGACACGGCGCGTGCGCTTGGCGAACGCGGCGTTGCGCTCGCGGGCGGCGCGCTTCTCGGCGATCTGACGGGCCGTACGGTCCTCGTCGACCACCAGGAAGTTGTCGCCCGCACCCGGGACGTTGGTCAGGCCCAGGACCTGGACCGGCGTCGACGGGCCGGCCTCGGCGACGTTGTTGCCGTTGTCGTCGAGCATGGCGCGCACGCGGCCGTAGGCGTCGCCCACGACCATCGTGTCGCCGACCCGCAGCGTGCCTCGCTGGACGAGGACCGTCGCCACGGCACCACGGCCGCGGTCGAGACGGGACTCGATCGAGATGCCCTGCGCGTCCTGGGCCGGGTTGGCCCGCAGGTCGAGCGAGGCGTCGGCCGTGAGGACCACGGCCTCCAGCAGCGAGTCGATGTGCAGACCCTGCTTGGCGGAGATGTCGACGAACATGGTGTCGCCGCCGTACTCCTCGGCCACCAGGCCGTACTCGGTCAGCTGACCGCGCACCTTGGTCGGGTCGGCACCCTCGACGTCGATCTTGTTGACCGCGACGACGATCGGGACGTCGGCCGCCTTGGCGTGGTTGAGCGCCTCGACCGTCTGCGGCATGACGCCGTCGTTGGCCGCGACGACCAGGATCGCGATGTCGGTCGACTTCGCACCACGGGCACGCATGGCGGTGAACGCCTCGTGACCCGGGGTGTCGATGAAGGTGATCTTGCGCTCTTCGTCGTTGACCTCGGTCGAGACCTGGTAGGCACCGATGTGCTGGGTGATGCCGCCGGCCTCGCCCGCGATGACGTTCGTCTTGCGGATGGCGTCGAGCAGCCGGGTCTTACCGTGGTCGACGTGGCCCATGACGGTGACGACCGGCGGACGGACCACGAGGTCCTCCTCGCCGCCCTCGTCCTCGCCGAACTCGATGTCGAAGGACTCGAGCAGCTCGCGGTCCTCCTCCTCGGGGCTGACGATCTGAACCTCGTAGTTCATCTCGCCCGCGAGGAGCAGCAGGGTCTCGTCGGAGACCGACTGCGTGGCCGTGACCATCTCGCCGAGGTTCATCATGACCGCGACGAGCGACGCCGGGTTGGCGTTGATCTTCTCCGCGAAGTCCGTGAGCGACGCGCCGCGGGAGAGGCGGATGGCCTCGCCGTTGCCGCGCGGCAGCATCACGCCGCCGACGCTCGGGGCCTGCATGGCCTCGTACTCCTGGCGCCTCTGCCGCTTCGACTTGCGGCCACGACGCGCGGGACCACCGGGACGGCCGAAGGCGCCCTGCGTGCCACCACGGCCACCGGGACCACCGGGACGGCCACCGAAGCCGGGACGGCCACCGCCGCCGGCACCGGGACCACCGGGACGACCGGCGAAGCCGCCGCCGCCACCACCGGCACCGGGAGCACCGGGACGACCGGCGAAGCCGCCGCCACCGCCGCCACCCGGACGACCGGCGAAGCCGCCGCCACCGGGACGACCGCCGCCGCCACCGGGGCGACCGCCGCCACCGGGACCACGGCCACCGGGGCCACCGCCGCCGGGACGCGGGCCGGCAGCGGGACGCTGCGGCATCATGCCGGGGTTCGGACGCGGACCGGCCGGGCCGGGACGCGGACCGCCCTGCGGACGGGGCATGCCGCCGGGCGTCGGACGCTGACCGCCCGGAGCCTGGGGACGCGGACCGCCGCCCTGCGCGCCGGGCGCCTGCGGACGGGGACCGGCGCCGGGGGCACCGGGACCGCCGTGGCCGCCGTGGCCGCCGCCGGGACGCGGGCCACCGCCCTGCGGACGGGGCGACTGCGGGCGGGCCATGCCGGTGGAGCCACCGGAGGTGAAGGGGTTGTTACCCGGGCGCGGGCCGGCCGGACGGGCACCGGGACGCGGGGCCTGACCACCGGGACGGGGGGCACCCTGGCCCGGACGGGCCTGGCCCTGACCGCCCGCGGCCGGACGGCCACCGGGCTTCGGAGCACCGGGACGGGCGCCACCGGGACGCGGACCCTGCGCGGCGGGAGCCTGCGGTGCCTGCGCGGCCGGCGGAGCGGTGAACTCCGGGGCGGCCGGGGCGGGGCGCGGCGCGGGCTTGGGGCCCGGGACCGGACGCGGGCCCGACGTGGGGGTCAGCGGGGCCGACGGAGTCGTGGGCGCCGCCGCGGGGGCGGGCTGCGCAGCCGTCGGAGGCTTGGGCGCCGGCTTCGGGGCAGCCGGACGAGCCGCCTGCGCCGGAGAGGGCGCGGCGGGCTTGGGGGTCGCCTTGCGGGGGGCGGGCTTGCCGGCGGACTTGCCGGAACCGCCCTGGAAGGCGTCGGTCAGCTTACGTACTACGGGCGCTTCGATGGTCGAAGACGCCGAACGGACGAATTCACCGAGTTCCTGGAGCTTGGCCATGACGACCTTGCTCTCGACACCGAACTCCTTGGCGAGTTCGTAGACCCGGACCTTAGCCACTTCGCTCCTTTGAGGTCCGGGTGAAGCCGGACCGCCGCTAGTTCATGGGCGTACTCATCGCGTACTCATCGAGTGCTCATCGCAATCTCGACCTGCTTTCGACTCGCGAGGTACCAGGCCGTACGGGGGGTTCCGTACGACGCGTCCTACGGTGCTGCCTGCTCGGCAACTGTCGTCTGCTCGACGTATCGGCGCAACGCCTTTGTGTCGAGCGCTCCCGGGGCGCGCAGTGCCCTCGTGAACGCCCGGCGGCGTACCGCCTGGTCGAGACAGACCGGCGCCGGGTGTACATAGGCACCCCGGCCGGGCAGCGTACCGCGCGGATCGGGGACGCACTCGTCCTCGATCTTCACGATCCGCAGTAGCTCGTCCTTGGCCGCCCGCTCCCGGCACCCCACACAGGTGCGTTCAGGGCATGATCCCGCGTGCGTCCGGCCAGACACCGTTAAGTCTACCTCCCCGTACCGACCTCACCCGTTCAGGGCAAAGATCGAACAGTTGCCGCGCGTGTACCTGTCGTGATCCGAGCGGTCGGCGGCCGGGATCGTTCCCCGACCGCCTCCCAGTCGTTTCCCGGCCGTTTCCCAGCCGTTTCCCGGTCGGCTCGGTTGCTCCCGGCCCACCCGGTTACCCCCGGCCTGCCTGGTCACCCCCGGACCGGCCCGGTTGTTCCCGGACCTGCCCGGTTACTCCCCGGCCTGCTCGGTGTCGGGGCGGATGTCGATCCGCCAGCCGGTGAGCCGGGCGGCGAGGCGGGCGTTCTGGCCTTCCTTGCCGATCGCCAGCGACAGCTGGTAGTCCGGCACGGTCACCCGGGCGGACCTGGAGGCGAGGTCGACGACCTCCACCTTGCTCACCCGTGCGGGTGACAGCGCGTTCGCCACCATCTCGGCCGGGTCGTCCGACCAGTCGACGATGTCGATCTTCTCGCCGTTCAGCTCGCCCATCACGTTGCGCACCCGGCCGCCCATCGGGCCGATGCACGCGCCCTTGGCGTTCAGGCCCGTACGGGTGGACCGTACGGCGATCTTGGTGCGGTGGCCGGCCTCGCGGGCGATCGCCGCGATCTCCACCGAGCCGTCCGCGATCTCCGGCACCTCCAGGGCGAAGAGCTTCTTCACCAGGTTCGGGTGCGTACGGGAGAGGGTCACGGAGGGACCGCGCACGCCCTTGGCCACCCGGACGACGTAACTGCGCAGCCGCATGCCGTGCGGGTACGTCTCGCCGGGGACCTGCTCCTGCACGGGCAGGATGGCCTCCAGCTTGCCGATGTCGACGAGCACGTTCTTCGGGTCGCGGCCCTGCTGGACCACGCCGGTGACGATGTCACCCTCACGGCCCGCGTACTCGCCGAGCGTCGCGTCGTCCTCCGCGTCGCGCAGCCGCTGCAGGATCACCTGCTTGGCGGTGGTGGCCGCGATCCGGCCGAACCCGGACGGGGTGTCGTCGAACTCGCGGGGCTCCTGCCCCTCCTCCAGGTCCTCCGGGTCCTCCTTCGCCCACACGGTCACATGCCCGGTCTCCCGGTTGAGCTCCACGCGCGCGTGACGGCGGCTTCCCTCGGTGCGGTGGTAGGCGATGAGGAGGGCCGACTCGATCGCTTCGACCAGCAGGTCGAAGGAGATCTCCTTCTCCCGAACCAAGCCCCGCAGGGCGCTCATGTCGATGTCCACGGCTACGCCTCCTCCTCTTCCTTCATGTCCTTCGTGTCCTTGGTGTCCTTGCGGTTGAACTCGACCTGCACGCGCGCCTTGGCGATCTCCGGGAAGCCGAGCCTGCGGCTCGTCGCCTTGCGGCCCTTCACGCCGGGCACCTCAAGGTCCAGGCCCTCGTCGTCCACGTCCAGGATGCGCGCGACCAGCTCGCCGCCCTCGGTCAGCTGGAACTTCACGAGCCGGTCCACGGCGCGCGCGAAGTGCCGGTGCTCGGTGAGGGCGCGCTCCGCGCCGGGGGTGCCGACCTCCAGGTCGTACGCGGCGTCGCCCATCGCGTTGGTCTCGTCGAGCTTCGCCGAGAGCGCGCGGCTCACATCGGCGATGGCGTCCAGATCCGCTCCGGTGTCGGAGTCGACCACCACGCGCAGCACCCGCTTGCGTCCGACCGCGTCCACGGCGATCTCTTCGAGATCCAGCCCCTGGGAGGTGACGAGCGGTTCCAGCAGCTCTCGCAGCCTCTCGCTCTGGGTGGTGCTCATCCGGGTGACTCCTCGGCCGCGTGTGCTGTTGTGGGATGGGTCGCGTGTCTGGTCAAAGGGTATCCGGTCGCGGAGAGTGTTGCGTCCTGCCTCCGGCGGTGCGGCGGGTGACACAGCCGCGCGCCGGCACGGCCCCGCGTCCCTTCAGGCGGGCCTGCCGAGCCGGTGTCGGGGGTGGAGGGCGAGCGCGGGTACCGTGATCACGGGCGAGCCGCCCCCGGTCTTCCCTACGCCCGGTCTTCCCTACGCCCGGTCTTCCCTACGCCCGGTCTTCCCTTCGTACGAGTGCCCCGAGGACGTCTGCCGTGCCGTACCCACCGCCGCCGCGCACCCCCTCAGGGCCGCGCAGAAGATCCCTGCTCGCCTCGGCCGCCGGGGCCGCCCTGCTGATGGGCTGCTCCGGTCCCGACTCCGGGGACGGCGGCGGCAGTTCGTCGGTGTCCGCCCGGACACGCGCGCGTGCGGCGGGGGACAGTGCCGGCCTGCTCTCGCGGTACGACGCCGTGCTGGGCGCCCATCCCGCGCTGGCGGGGCGGCTGCGGCCGCTGCGCACCGAGGTGGCTGCCCATGTGAAGGCGTTCGGCGGCGGCACGGCCACCGGGTCGCCTTCCCCCAAGGCCTCCTCCAATGCGACCTCCAAGACCTCTGCCCCGGCCTCCGGCACGGCCTCGCCGTCGTCGGCGCCGACCGTGCCCACGACCGCGAAGGACGCGCTCGCCTCGCTCGCCTCCGCCGAGCGCGCCCTCGCCGACCGCAGGGCGAAGGACCTGCTGGAGGTGCCGGGCGAACTGGCGCGCCTGATGGCGTCGGTGGCGGCGGCCGGGGCCGCGCACGCGTACCTGCTGACCGAGGGGGCCCGGTGAGCGGCGGCGACGAGGCCGGGAAGGCCGAACTGACCGCCCTGCAGGCGGCGCTGGCGGCCGAGCACGCGGCGGTGTACGGGTACGGCGTTGTCGGCGGCCGGATCGACGGGCCGCGGCGCGCCGATGCCCGGTCCGCCTACGACGCGCACCGGGCCCGCCGGGACGCGCTGATGCGCGAGGTCCGTGACCTGGGCGGCGAACCGGTGGCCTCCAACGCCGCCTACGCGCTGCCGTTCCCGGTGGCGGACCCCGCCTCCGCGGTACGGCTCGCCGCCGAACTGGAGGAGCGGGTCGCCGGGGTGTACTCGGACCTGGTGCGGGCCACGACCGGCGCGCGGCGGGCTTCGGCGGCCGGTGCGCTGCGGGAGTCAGCGGTGCGGGCGGTGCGCTGGAGCGGGGGGAGCGTAGCCTTCCCTGGGCTCGCCGAGCGAGCCGGCGACACGGCCGGACGGGCCGGCGCCACCGGTTCGACGGTCCCGAAGGGGGCCGCGTCAACGACGGCGTGACGCCGGACAGCATCCGTACGGCGCTGCCCGTACAGCGGATCCAGGAGGGTCCAGGCGGATCCAGGTGGATCCAGGAGGAGCGGATCCAGGAGGGTCCAGGAGGAAAGGAACGACTCGCGCATGGCTTTCGAACCGCCGCGGCGCCTGGTGCGGGCGATCGGGGAGACGGCACCGGCCGGCGACGACTGGCTGGCGAGGCTGCCCGGTACGGCCGAACGGGCCGTCGTCCGGCGCGAGTTGACCGTGGAACGGGTGCAGCTGCCGGGCGGGCGCAGCAGCCTGGTGGTGCTGGTGCGACGTGCGGACGACACCCCGGCCGTGCTGAAGCTGGCCCCGGCCCGTGCCCGGCCGGAGAGCGAGCGGGCGGCGCTGGCGCACTGGGGCGGCCTGGGTGCCGTACAGCTGCTGGACGCGGAGCCCGAGGACACCGCCGAGGGGGTGCTGCTGCTGGAGCGGCTGCATCCCGACGTCTCGGTGCGGTCGCTGCCCGAGGCCAAGGCGCTGCTGGAGGCGGCGGGCACCCTGCGGCGGTTGTGGGTCGAGCCGCCCGGCGACCACACCTTCGAGACGGTGGCGGAGCGCACCGGCCGGCAGGCCGAGGCGATGCGGGCGGGCGGGCGGAGCGAGCCCGAGGCGGCGGCGCTGGTGGACGCGGCGCTCGCGGCCCGCACCGAGCTGCTGGCATCGCCGCCCGAACACCGCTTGCTGCACGGCACGTTCCGGCAGAGCAAGGTGCTCGCCGGGGAGCGGATCCCGTGGCTGGCCGTGGGACCGGATCCGGTGGTCGGCGAGTGCGCGTTCGACCTGGCACGGCTGGTACGAGACCGGGTGGAGGACCTGATCGCGACGCCGTCCGGGCCGGTCACCACCCGGCGCCGGATCAAACGCCTCGCCGAGTCCCTGGAGGTGGACCAGGAGCGGCTGCGCGGCTGGACGCTGTTCCGTGCGGTGGAGTCCGGGGTACGGGCACGCAGAGTGGGCCGCGAACAGGACGCTGAGCTGCTGCTGGAGTTCGCGAGCTGGCTCTAGTGTTCTGAGTCGGGAATTCTGTTCAGATAACTGGCGAGGCGTTCGAGGATCTCGTCCGCGGTCTTCGTCCAGACGTAGGGCTTCGGGTCGGTGTTCCAGGCGGCGATCCAGCTGCGGATGTCCT